>JAHEZH010000114.1 GCA_023251155.1 Flammeovirgaceae bacterium
GGGGGGGAGCGCTGCTTTCTACTTCACAGGGAATTTTATTTGACGCATTTGAACCGGAGAAACGGGGCATGGCGGCAGGTATGTTTGGAATGGGTATCGTACTTGGTCCCACCATCGGCCCAACATTAGGTGGTTTGATCGTTGACAATTACTCATGGCCGTTGATTTTCGATATCAATATTCCCTTTGGTATTGTAGCCGGTTTGCTTGCATGGCGCTTTGTACCGGATGACACAAAAGAACAGCTGGCTAATCGCAAAAATGTTCATATCGATTATCTTGGAATCTTCTTCCTGGTTGTTGGTATCGGTAGCCTTCAGTATGTATTGGAGAAAGGACAATCGGAAGACTGGTTTGATGACAGAACCATTGTAGTACTGACGATTGCCGCAGTAGTCGGCCTCGCTTCCTTTGTTTACCGGCAGCTTACCATCTCCGAGCCATTGGTGAACCTTCGGGTATGGAAAAGCCAGAACCTGGTGGCAAGTAACATTCTTACCTTCGTACTGGGCTTTGGTTTGTTCGGCTCGGTATTCATCTTCCCCGTATTGGTACAACGTATCCTGGGGTATACACCAACGGATGCAGGCTTTGGCTTGGTACCTGGCGCACTGATTGCTATTGTTTGTATGCCGATCATCGGTAAGACGTTGCAAAGTGGTACACCACCGTTGTATTATGTCATCATCGGGTGTGTTTCATTCATACTTCATGGCTATACTTCGTCACTGGCTAATCCGGATGCAGGGCTTGCTTTCTTTACTGTTCCACAGATTCTTCGGGGTGTAGGTACCGCATGCCTCACCGTTCCTCTGATTAACCAGGCCGTAGTGGGGCTTACTCCGCAAGAGATGCCATCGGGTATTGCGTTGACAAACATGATACGTCAGCTGGGTGGTGCATTTGGTATCGCGGTGATGAATACGTATGTGAATAACCGGTACGTGCTTCACCGTACGGATCTGGTCAGTAATCTGCAAGTGTCTGATCCGGCTACAGCGGAACGGTTAGCCGCTTACACCGCAGGCGCTGTAAGCAGGGGCATTGATCCATCATCGGCCAGTGCGATGAGCTACCGGATTCTGGATCTGGCTGTCGCCAAACAAGGATTTCTTTTGGCTTACCTGGATGGATTTAAACTGATCGGATTGTTTTTTCTTATTGCCCTTCCGCTGGTTTTCTTCCTGAAAACAAAAAAGATGGACAAAGCAACCATGCAGAAAATTTCAGAAGAGAGTCATTAAGTGCGGATGATTTACGAATTACAAACTAGTTTAATTGATCACTAATTTATATGAAAAGGATTTTAATTTTAGTATTCACGCTGGCCGCAATGATTCAGGTCAAGGCACAAGTGAATCCGGAACTGAACCACTGGATCATCAGGTCGTTCAGCTATTATCCGAAGATTCAGGAGTTGAACAAGAACTCCGAGATCTCGGAGATCAGAGTTAGTGTGGCGGAAAGCAACTACTTGCCCAACATTAATGGTACTGCTTCCTATAACTACATTAACCCGCTTTCGCAAGCTACTATTCCTGTCAGTGCTACTGAATTAAAGACACTTCAGTTTCAGCCCCACAACAATTATAACTTCAATGTGGGATTGAACCAGGTGATCTGGGATTTCGGTAAGACCAAAGCGCAGGTGGACAAAGCGAAATCGGATTTGTTGGTGACGAAGCAAAACACCGAATCCGCCAAACTTCAGCTGGCATCGCAGGTGACAGGTATTTACTATTCCATGATCTACCTGAAAAAAGCGATTGCATTACAGGATACAGTGATTGGTTTCTATGAGAAGAATAAGAAAATCATTGAAGGTAAAATTCGTCAGGGCGATGCCTTGCAGGTCGATCTTTCCAATGTGGATAACAGCATTGATCAGGAGCGAAACCGCAAGGTGGATTTTCAACGTCAGTACGAAAGACAAATCGCGTTGATGAATTTTACGACAGGACTTTCTGAAATACCAACCAACACCGAGTTCGATTTTAAATCAGCAGGCGTACCCGAGTTAAATGCGCAGGGCAATCCGGATATCCTTGCTGCGGATGAACGTATTCATGGAGCCAAGGCGGACTCCAGGCTCGCGCAAAGCAATCGTCTGCCAAGCCTTAGTTTCCAGGCCAATGCAGGTGTGAAAAACGGATATCAACCCGATCTGAATGAGATGCGATTCAATTACCTCGCCGGGGTAACACTGAACGTTCCTATCTTTCAGGGCCACCGCATTCAACAGAATGTAGCAGTTGCACAGAAGTCAATGGAGCTGAATGAGATTTCAAAAAACAATCTCACCAACACATTGCAGAAAGACTGGCAGTCTGCGAAAGCAGATCTGGCAGCGTATGAGCAGCAAGTGTTGAATACCAACTCGCAGATCAGTGCATCCAAAGAGGCATTGCGCCTTACGCAGGTGCGCTATGAAAGGGGAGTGGCTACGTACATTGATTTGGTATTTGCATCGGCCAACCTGCAACGCGCGTTGCTTGCTCAATTGCAATACAAATACCAGGCTACTTTGGCACAGACCGAACTTAGCCGTTTGCAGGGAAGTAAATTCTGGCAGGAATAATGATTCGATAGTTCAGTTTCTATAACTACTATAACTAACTTAGGGTTGATCAGCGAAAGCCGGTCAACCTTTTGTTTTATCGGACCCTATCATGAACTGCGATGAAAAAGAAACTGACGTTTTATCTTATTATCGGCCTTTTGATTTTGCTGGACAGTGTATTGATTACAAGCCCCAACCTGTTAGGCAAAATAGGACTGTTCATTTATAAGTATCATTACCTGCGCACTTTCCCGAGGACATTGCTTACGGTTTCCCTCGTGGCCGGAGTTGCATTGTCATTAAGCGAGGTCATTCATTTGCTGGTAAGCAATAAATGGATCAAAAGAACATCGGGTTTCATTGTGTTATTGCTGCTTTTGTTGTTGTCAATTGGGGTGCTTATCAAAACCAATATGGATTTCTCTGCCTGGACGTATAGCCACACAGGGGCGAAGTTCAGATACGGAGCGTACTTGCTATCACTGATCCTGATCATCGTTTTCACTTTCGGATTGATCACGCTGCCTGACGATCAACGGGCATGGCCGCCATCTCCCTCTGGCGGAGAAGAGAAAAAAGAGAATTGATTTCCGTTCTGTCTCGGATAGCGAAAATCCTGTATTGGTAGGATTTTTTGCGAGTGGGATGTTCGTTAGTATTGCGCCATAAAAAACAAGACGAATGGTTAAGATTAAAAGAATATTTCTGATCGTTTTTAGCAGCAGCACCGCGACATTGCGACCAACCAGGCAGACACCTCAACGGTGAATAAAGCAGACGCTACCTGGCGACTGGAAGGTGATTTGTATACGCTGACCGCTGAATATAATGGAGACACCATGTAATTCCGAAGCGAAAGATGTGAAAGTACCCACCGATAAGATCGATGGAGCACTGCATTTTAAAACGGGTAAAGGCACCGGTGAATATTCGTGGGGTAGAAGACCGCAATAATGCAATGCCTGATTTCATAAAAACAGAACAGCTGCCGGAGGGCAGCTGTTCTGTTTTATATATGATCGGATTGTGTTGCTTAGTCTTTATACAAAACCGCCTTCACCGCCTTGATGGTCTTCTCCACATTAGGAAGAATGGCCTGAATCAACGTAGGTGCGTAGGGGAGTGGTACATCCAGACTGTTTACACGTTGAATAGGTGCATCGAGGTAATCGAATGCGTATTTCTGTACGTGATAAGTGATCTCGGAAGAAATAGCCGCCAGTGGCCATGCTTCTTCCACAATGACCAAACGATTGGTTTTCTTTACCGATTCTACTACGGTGGCGTAATCAATCGGTCTTACCGTGCGAAGGTCAATCACTTCGGCAGAGATACCTTCTTTTTCCAATTCAGCCGCCGCCGCCAAAGCTACTTTCATGATCTTACCAAAAGAAACGATAGTTACATCTGTTCCTGCTCTCTTCACATCCGCTACGCCCAGTGGAATCAGGTACTCTTCGGCTGGTACTTCACCTTTGTCGCCATACATCACTTCCGATTCCATGAAGATCACCGGATCGTTATCGCGTATAGCTGACTTCAAAAGTCCTTTTGCATCGTACGGAGTGAAAGGAACAACTACTTTCAAACCAGGTGTATTGGCAAACCAGTTTTCAAAGTTCTGAGAGTGCTGTGCACCTAACTGTCCTGCGTTACCGGTTGGTCCGCGGAATACGATCGGGTTGCCATACTGCCCTGCCGACATGGATAATATCTTGGCAGAAGCATTGATGATCTGGTCGATCGCAACCAGTGAGAAGTTGAAGGTCATGAATTCAATAATCGGACGAAGGCCGTTCATAGCTGCCCCTACACCTACACCGGCAAAACCAAGTTCGGCAATAGGCGTGTCGATTACCCGCTCCGCTCCGAACTCCTCCAGCATACCCTGACTTACCTTGTAAGCACCGTTATATTCGGCCACTTCTTCGCCCATCAGGAAGATGCTTTTGTCTCTTCTCATTTCCTCGCTCATCGCCTCTCTCAAGGCCTCTCTGAATTGAATTTCTCTCATTACTGTTCGTTAGTTTGGAAAGCCCGTAAAAATAGACCGCAGATCGCAATCCTGAAAATGATTTTGTGGAATAGTGGCAAAAAGACGGCTTTTTTGACAAATAAAAAACCCTGGCGTTTCGGCCAGGGTTTTTAAATCCAATGAGGGAGATACTTATTTCAATGCGTTTCTGAACGCATCGTTAGTAAACCATTTGCTGAACTCAAGGTCAGTCAATGCTTTTTCTTTCAAGCTAGCGTCAATTTTCACTGCGCTGGTCAGGTTGCTGATCACAGCGTCAGCGTTTCCTGAGCGGGCTGCGGCAACAGCGGCACCGTAGTAAGCAATAGCATAGTTGCTGTTAGCACGGGTAGCTTCAGCGAATGAAGACGATGCGTTAGCATAATCCTTATTCAAAAGCTGAGCAAGACCTTTGTTGAACAAGTTAACCGGAGTAGTAGCGGCAGATGATTCTGTACGAACAGCATCTGCATATTTAGCCTGGTAGATTTCAGAAGCACCTTTCACACCGTTTACGCCACGAGCTACATCGCTGTTGGCACCGTTCAATGACTTACCGGCAAGACTGTAAGCTTTGTAAGGATTACCTTTCCAAAGCGCAATAGAAGCAAGGTTAGCGTTTACTTCAGGAGTTTCTTTGATCTTGGCAGCGATTTCTAATTGAGCAGCAGCTTTGTCTGCCAATTCAGAAGCACGTGCAGGGTTTTCGATCGCCTGAGCGATATAAGTAGCCCCTAAGTTATTGTGCGCATTCCAGTTCGTTCCTTTTTTAGTAGCTGCTTCGTAGATAGCTGCTTTCTCATCCAGGGAAGGAGTCAAAGAAGCCGCATACATCAATTCTTCGAAAGACAACGCATCTGCTTGAGCAGCACCTGAAGTGATTTGCTTCGCCAATACAGCTATTTCAGCATCGGTTTTCTTTTCCTTGATAGTCAGGATTTCAGTTTTTGCCGTTCTCAACTTAGGATACACTTCTTTGAATACTTTCTTGTATCCGGGAAGTTTCTTCAATTGTTTTTCTTGTTCTTCGAAAGAAGATGGGCTGTTTACCACGTTCAGGTAAGCTGCTTTTTCGTCAGCAGTAAGACCTTCGTAAGCAGACAATGCATTCTTGAAACCAGTCCAATCATCAACAATTGGTTTTTCAATGAACTTGATCGAATCAGCAAGACCTTTGTAGTCGTACTTCTTCATTTGAGCTACATAG
Source organism: Flammeovirgaceae bacterium (assembly GCA_023251155.1). Classification (GTDB taxonomy): domain Bacteria; phylum Bacteroidota; class Bacteroidia; order Cytophagales; family Cyclobacteriaceae; genus ELB16-189. The sequence goes on from JAHEZH010000114.1 coordinate 5,782, forward strand.
TATTTCTTAATAGCGATCGCACGCTCTTCTGATAATTTCGTGTTTACTCTTTCGCGACCTTCAGGAGAGTGAGTACCGGTGATCGTTACCGTGCGGGTAGCATTTTTAGCTGCGATGAATGCATCCAGTTGTTTTCCTTTTTCGCTCTTGGTTTCAGTCGTTCTCAAAACTGATTTTCCTTGTTCGAAGTAGAAATCAGGGATCACTACCGGAACGATTTCTTCCTGGTTGTTATATCCATGATCGGCGAAAGCAGCATAGTATGCGTTTTGAACCAGCTTGGAAGTAGTGATGATACCGGTAGCTACATCCAAACGAGGTGATTTTTTGGATTTAGCACCTTTGGCAGCTACACCTTCTACCTGCAATACACCTGTTTTATAGGCCGGCTTATAGGGGAATGAGAAGCTTTTGGTTACGCGTGGAGCTTCTGTTTTGCTGTTAGGATAATCTTCGGCTTTGAAAGGAATTGGATCAAGAGCCAATTCGTTGTCGCCATACTTGTAAAAAGTATTCAAAGTATAAGAAGTTCCTTTCTTCAACATTTTAACAGGAAGGTTGGCCGCCACCTCATAGTTCACAGTGTCTTTGTGTACTTCCAGCGGATTTGGAGTAACAGTGAGGTTCTGGTCCTTGGCCATTTTAACCATCTTAGGAAGAGTACAGCTGGTAAAGGCTGTAGCCCCGATGATGACAAATGCGTAAACAATTTTTCTCATGGATTTAGATTTAATGGGTTTCAACAAAGTTGCAAAGCTATAATTATATGGCTTTTTTCTGCAATATTAGGCAAAAAATAAGAATCAGGCTCATTACAGATTGATTAGAGTACTCGTTATATTTGCAAGCTGGGTTATAAGTCGGTAAAACGGCATTAACTCAGGTAAATGGAATGAAAATCAGGGTATTTGCGATGAATATGACCGGGTTGATAAAAAAAATACAACTTTTTTTTGAGGAATATGCCTTTGGTGTGTGCACTCACCTGGGGGAAAAATTAGGCATTGCCACCTCCAGTATTCGTTTGTTTTTTATCTATGCTTCCTTTCTCACCCTCGGCTCTCCGGTGGTGGTTTATCTCGGGCTGGCCTTCCTGATGGACATGCGCAGGCACCTTCGCAGGCGTAGCACCATCTGGGATTATTAGAATTTCAGATCCCTGAAAGTCTTTTTACCGCGAAGGAAGAAATCAACAATCAGAACGCCTTTGTAAATCGGGTTGACCTGATAGCTCCTTAACGAGTTAGCTACTGTCTTCCTTTTCGATTGTTCTCTTCCGATTCGTTTAAGGAAATGCCAGTGCGCCTTCCATACCGCTTTAAAGTCGGCCACGGATCCGCTTACCAGAAAACGCAATGCGGCAATATGATCCAGTACGAGGCGCACGGGTAGCTTCCACAGCAGCTCACTCGTCTCCATGTTTTTATAAATCAGGCTCAGTCCGTTTCTGAAATTGAAATAGGTCTTACGCGGATTGGAGGCCGCGAGTGTGCCGCCACCTACATGATATACGGTGCTGCGACCTTCATAGTAAATGCGATAGCCGGCACGGTGCAACCGCCAGCACAGGTCGATCTCTTCCATATGGGCAAAGAAGTCTTCATCAAGCCCACCCATTTCATGATAGCGGGAAGCCCGAATGAAGAGACAGGCGCCCGTAGCCCAGAAAACAGGCACGGTGTCATTGTACTGTCCCTCGTCCTTTTCAAAATCAGTGAAAATACGCCCGCGACAAAAGGGATAACCCAGCGTATCAATGAACCCTCCCGCAGCACCGGCATATTCGAACACGGTTTTGTCTGCATAGCTGAGGATCTTGGGTTGCGCTGCGGCAACGGAAGCATCGGTATTCAATAAATGAATGATCGGCTCCAGCCATCCTGCCGTCACTTCCACGTCACTATTAAGCAATACATAATAGTCTTCCTTTACCTGCTTTAGCGCAAAGTTGTAACCTCCACAAAAACCAAGGTTGGAAGGGATAAGCAGTACCTCCACTTCCCTGAAGTGGTTGTTAACGAACTGAACCGAATCATCCGTGGAGCAGTTGTCAGCAACGATAATCCGCGCCCCGGTACTGTGTTGGATGACAGAAGGAAGAAACTGCTCCAGCCAATGCCTTCCGTTATAGTTAAGAATAACAATGGCGGTGTTCAAGCGTGCTAATCGTTAAAAGGTTAATGGTTTTTAGCATTCAGGCTAACGGTGTTGTAATGGAACGATTAACGTTTAGCTGTGAACCATCAGTTAAAGTCCGCCACCCATCATACTGCCCAGATCCATACCTGGAATATTGGGAAGTATACCGTCCGTGCTTTTGCGGATTTCTTCTTTAGCCAGTGCATCGGCTTTATCAGAAGCGATGTTAACAGCAGCCACAATCAGGTCCTGAATTAATATCTTGTCTTCGGCCTTCAATATCACGGCATCAATATCAACGTCAACCAGTTGTTTTTTTCCATTGATCGTGACCTTCACCATTCCTCCCCCGGATTCTGCGGTTACTTTCATGTTCACCAGGTTTTCCTGTGCTTCTTTCATACGGGCCTGTACTTCCTTTACCTTGCCCATCATCTTCATCATGTCAAACATATCGTCAAAAAATAATACGGTTATAAAATCGAACTGTAAATTTATTGTGCAGGATCAATGTATCCCTTATTTTATCTTGAAAGTACTACGGTTTCTCCCACCTGGTATTTATCACACGTGTCCACGAATGACTCGGTAGGGAATTTTGGTTCGCTGTCCGTTTCCTGCGAAATCACATAGACGCAATAATAGGCATCTTTATTCTTTTGAACTTCCCTGATGGTAACGGTGTAATGAATATCCGGATCAGAGCAACCCATCATACTTACTATTACCGTAAGGAGAAGTAACGATCGTGTTGTCTTTTGAGTCATGGGGTGTTAAGGGTAATTGAATTGTACACTAGTTGTTTTTACGGATAAGCAGTACAGTTCCTTCTTCGGTGAGCGTCTTCCCTGCAAAGTCAGTCAGCTCGGCTTTCCATACATACGTGCCTGTAGGCATGGGGATACCCGATCCGGTACGGTTACCGTTCCATGGTTCATTGTTATCGGTAGTGAAAACCATCGCACCCCACCGGTCAAAGATCGTTAATTTCAGTTTACTGATATAATAACCGATGACCACAAAATTATCATTGAGATTATCTCTGTTGGGAGTGAATGCAGTAGGCGAAAATAAATTCGTGTTCTTGGCAATCTCGATGTAATTCGATGAAGATAACGTATTGCCCGTATCGTTCGCATAGGCTTTGATGATATAGCGGATTACCTGGTTCACCGGATCAATCGGATCATCTTTGTAGCTGACACCGGTACCTAAATCGACGCTGCCCAGTAATTGTCCGCTGGTGGAATACTTTTCCAGCACGTAATGATCAACACCGTTTATCCATCCGTTGTAATTATCCCACGCTACATCGGCTATGTTCTTTGCCCCCAGTGAGCCGGATAGATGGATGGGGCACACAGGATCTCCGGACAGACTGATATTACCGCACCCATCGGTATAGTTAATGCGGTAACAGGAACTTTCTCCTGGCTTATAATCGGCATCCTGAAGTTTGGGTTCTTTAGTCGTAGAAATGAGCACATAGGCGCCACCCGATACAGAACGGAATACATTGAACTCAGGAGTATTGATCGTAGGGTCTACAAGCCAGTTAAGTTCCACACCCTGTGGGTTGCCTACAACCGAACTTACGTTGTTGATTTGTGGTGGAGTGATTTTGGTAACGGCATCGCCACACTTTTCAAGTGATATACTCTTTGCTCCTCCGGTATAATTACTCACGAGCTGGTAGCAGTAGTTGGTTTTGCAGATAATATCGATATCATCTTGGGAGGTAGTGGTGCCCGGTAGGTTGTTGATGTAAGGCGATTTATTTCTGACAACATCGATGGTTTGAATGCCGCTTGGAGAGGTGACCCAATTTAGTTTGTTCACGGAATTCTCGATGGTAAGATCAACGTTCTGACTGCATACCACGGTGGAGGGGGTACCCTGATTGGAACAAGGATCATAATTGTTCAACCGGAAACAATAGTAATTGTCATCTACTTTCAGGCTTGTCATGGTAGTTGTACTTAATCCATACAGGCTTTGATATTGCTGAAAAGTAGTGGCATTGTTGACGGCAATCTCTGACCTCAGTTGCATGTTGGGCTGTGCCGGAAAATCCAGTTTGAGTGTGCCGGCATCAACGGCAGTCAGGGTTGTGATGGTGGGAGTAGGTAATGCAGCAATCGCCGTGAACGGTTGCGTGTTGGCGGTACAGTTATCGGCTGCATTGGCATTTATTCCGCGTACACTGATGTTGTAATTTCCCGGTCCACCGTAGGTAAACTGCGAAGTCACCAACCCGGATTCGGAAACCCCATCCCCATTATAATCGGTGGCGTAGTTGGTGTACTTGTTATCGGTGATTTTAATGGAGACGCGATTGGCGGAACAAGTATAGATTTCGAAGGAAGGTGGTGTATTCTCCACTACCGTGATGTCGATATAGTCTTCCTTGATGCTGGGATAATTGACTAACAGCCGGTAAGTGCCCGGAGTGGTATAGGTATACGTAAAAACATTTTGAACAAAAGGGCCCGTGTTTCCTATATAGTACATCTGGCAATTGGAATAGGTACCCGGAGGGTCGGACGGACCTCCATTACATTGCCCCGCAAGCAGATTGGTTACTTGCACGGTAAATGGTGCACATCCCTTTTTTTGGTCAACTTGAAACCAACCGTTATTGCTCGGATAAGGTTGAGCGTACGCGATGGAAGCAGTGATAATCAATAATAAAATGAATCCGGTCTTTAGTCCTTTTCTTTTTCGCGAAGACGTAAAGGGGCTAAGTATACCACCTACCATTGCGTTTAGCGTATATCCTGAATCAATGTTAACTGCTTTCACGATGTATATCTTCTGTTCTCTTTTAACTACGATCTTTTAAATTTTTTCGATGTCTACTTCCTTCAAAAACGTTTCCGCTTTTTGTATATCATCATGAAGTAAACGGTCGGTTTCAATAAACGGTACAACTCTCCTGAAAGTATCCGTAAAACCCTCAAGATAGGGAGAAGTCTTCAATGGTCTGCGAAATTGCAGCGCTTGTGTCGCGGTAATCAGTTCAATGGCCAATATGGAATACAGGTTGTTCACAATGCGGTACATTTTGGTGGCGGCATTGGCTCCCATGCTCACATGGTCTTCCTGCCCGTTGCTCGATACAATGGAATCTACCGAAGCAGGCGAACAAAGTTGTTTATTCTGGCTCACCAGTGAGGCCGCGGTGTACTGTGGTATCATCAATCCCGAGTTAATACCCGGATTGGCCACCAGGTAATTGGGCAGATCGCGCGACCCGCTAATGAGCTGATAGGTTCTGCGTTCTGAAATGCTACCCAGTTCCGCCACAGCGATAGCCAGAAAGTCCAGTGCCAGTGCCAAAGGTTGCCCGTGAAAATTTCCTCCGGAGATAATCTTATCCTCCTCCGGGAAGATGTTCGGGTTATCGGTTACTCCGTTCACTTCCGTCAGAAATATTCCCGTTACATAATCAATGGTATCGCTGCTGGCACCGTGCACCTGTGGGATGCAGCGAAAGGAATACGGATCCTGCACATGGGTTTTGGATTGAACGATGATCTCGCTGCCTTGCAATAACCGCCGAATGGTTTGGGCGGTTTGCTGCTGGCCTTTGTGCGGGCGCGCGTGATGCACCAGTTCATCAAAAGCTTCGATGCGTCCGTCAAAGGCATCGAGCGAAAGCGCACCAATGCTATTGGCCAGCTGTAATAAGCGGTGCGCATGGATCAAACTCCATACACCATAGGCACTCATGAACTGTGTGCCGTTTAGTAAGGCAAGCCCTTCTTTGGCTTTGAAACGGATAGTATTCCAGTTTAATGTTTTTAGTAACTCTTCACCGGAATAAATTGTATCATGGTAATGTACTTCACCTAAACCGATCATAGGCAATGTAAGATGTGCCAATGGAGCCAGGTCACCCGACGCACCCAATGAGCCCATCTCATACACCCGTGGTAGCACGCGCTCGTTGTACATACTGATCAGCCGCTCTACGGTTTCCAGTTGCACACCGGAGTAACCATACGACAACGACTGTGCTTTGAGAAACAGCATCAGGTGTACAATCTCCCGCGGAACTTCCGGGCCGGTGCCACAGGCATGTGATTTCACCAGGTTCTCCTGCAGTTTTTCCAGCTGATCTTTGGGAATGTTTTTGTTATAGAGCGAACCAAAGCCGGTGTTGATGCCATAAATGGGAGCAGAGGAGGCGGCCAGCTTCTCATCCAGATAGGTGCGACAGCGGATGATTTTCTTTTTCGCCTCTTCGGATAGCACCACGGATCGCAGCCCTTTTAACAGTGGTTCGAGATCGGTGAGCGTGATGACTTGATCAGAGATGGAGTGAAGCTTCAAAGCGGTCAATGGTCGATTGCACAGTAGAAAAAGGTATTCGAACCCAAATATAAGTTTCTTTCAGTTTCCAACGATTGGGAAGTGAAAGAGAAGTGTTTTATTCTGCTCCTGAAACCGATGGTTCTTTCAGCACTGATTGATAGTGATCTCCGTCTTTTTTGGCCTGAAAAAACAGCCGAAATGTGGTGCCTTGTCCGGGGTGGCTGTCGGCAGAAATGGTACACTGTATGATGTTGGCCAAATCACGAATGATGTAGAATCCAAAACCGTTTGCTTCACTGGTTACCTTGTTGATATTTTCCAATGGCTCTTCCCAGGAGTCTTTCATTCCCGGCCCATTATCCGTTATGGAGAGGATGATTCCACGATCATTTTGTGTTGCCCTCCATGCAATTTTCGGCTCTTGTGTTTGAGCTAATGCCTTTATTGCATTGGCAGTAAGATTCTGAAGGATAGGGTAGACAAAATTCTCATCTGAAATCAGTATACAATTCCCCGCGTTCTCAAAGCTAATGGATACACGGTCCACGTGTTCATAGGATTTTCCAAGCCGATGGAATAAATCCTGCACGACAATGGGCTGCAGGGAAGGCTTAAAGTTCTCCAGTTGACCTTTGCTCCAAAGCAGGATCTCTTCCATCGTGTGTAAAAGGTTTTCGGCTGAGGCGGTTATTCTTTGCTGATGGTCGATGACTTGTTCTTTGGATAGTAAATCAGGAGCTTCTTTTTGCAGATGAAGAAAATGAATGAGTCGGGCTATTGGCCCACGCAGGTCGTGACTGATAATGGCGAATATTTTGGCTTTTGCCTGATTGGCCTGATCCAGTTTCGTGTTAAGACGAAGAAGTTTTTCGTTAGTACGCTGACGTATTTTGTTCTGGTAGTAGAAAAACATCCCTGCCATAGAGAGGACTACCGATCCTGCGATAACAGCAATCAGCTGGTTTTCCTTATCCAGAAGTTCCTGCTTATTCAGGGCAATCTTCCGATCGCGTAAAGCAACCTCTCGCTGCCCTTCAATAGCCGCAATTTTATTTTTGTTTTCCTGTGAAAAGAGAGAATCATTGATATGATGAAATTGTTTATTGTATTGATACGCCAGCGCAAAGTTGCCTTTCATTTCCTGCAGGAGGGCCATTTGTTTCAATCCGGAGGCCAGCCCTTCGGCATACTTAAAATCGGTACACTTTTTAATCTGCTCGTTCAAATAGTACTCCGCGTTTTTGATATATCCAGGTTGTGGCCGGGACTGATATAAATTCAGATACAAGGAAGCCACCACACCCAGATTCATAACCGCGCTGATGGAATTGGGATTCATCTCATCAAAGATTTTTCTGGCCTCCATGGCTGTCATGAGTGCTGAGTCATAGTTGGCATTCAGGCCAGCCAGGTTGTTAAGTGCCTCTGCCGACATTAAACGAAGCTCGTTTTTAACACTGGTATGAAGTGCTTTTTTTAAATAGGTCCTTGCTTTTAAGGTGTCTGATCGCTGTAAACTGATTTCACCCAAAGCAATCAACGCTTTGAAGGTATGCATCGGAGCATTGGCCAGTTCGCTGTGATGAAGTGTCAGCAAGGCATATTTCTCTCCTTTGACCCAATCTTTTTGGCTACAGAATGTGGCTGTCAGATTAGTGCCGATCATGGCTATTTTTTCGTGGTTGTTTATTTTTTCAGCCGCCTGCAAAGCATCAAAATAATAGTCTGATGAGGTGATGAAGTCCCCTTGTCGGTAATAGATTCTGCCCAGGTTCGTCAGGTTGTTGATGATGTTGAGCCGGGATTGGATTTCCCGGTTGATACGCAGGCTCTCTTTTAAATAGGTAATGGCCAGGGAATAGTTCCCGGTATCGCTTAGCAAAAGGCCAATATTGTTGGTGCAATTGGCAATTCCTCTTTTCCACTTTAATGCACGTGCCAAAGCCAATCCCTGGTGCGTGTAACGAAAAAAACTATCCGGGTTAGTCTGATAATACAGGCTTCCCAGTTTGACATAAGCCAGGACTTTGTTAGTGTCTTCTTTTATCAGGGATAGGTTTTTTCTTAGCGAGTCGGTATCCTTTTTCCGGCTGTCTTGTGCCGTACTTTTTATTCCGGTCATCCCACATAAAATGCAGATGGACAGCATGCCTTTATTGAAAAATCCATTCATAGTAACTTGTTCCTCAGTTGTGATTTTTTATTGATCCAGCAGCTGGCCATCGCTTAAGAGGGAAGCAGTGTAATCGCTTTCAGTGCGTCTTTGTAACTTCTTCCGATAGGTAGCTCATGATTTTTGATTTTTACATGAGAAGCGGTGATGGTTTGGATGTATTCACGCTGAACAGCATAACTTCGATGAATGCGTATAAACGAGGTGAAATATTTTTCTTTTAAAAGATTTCCAATGGAAGAAAGGATGTGATGCTTCCTTTCTGTGGTGACAATACGGGTATAGTCTTTTAATGCCTCGAGGTAAAGAATGTCGCGCAGGTTGATTTTCACCTGATCATGGCCATCTTTAATGAAAATACTATCGGCTCCCAGGGTGGAGTCAAGCAGTGCTGCCTTCTGGCGAAGTACAAAATAGTCGTGAAGGCGGGTGACCATCTGTTCGAACCGGTTTTGTGTGATTGGTTTCACCAGGAAGTCAAATGCTTCTTTTTCAAAACTTTCTACCGCATACTCGGAGTATGAAGTAATGAAAACACAGACCGGAACTTGTCGTAACCGGTCACGTAACTCCAATCCGTTAAGCACAGGCATGTCGATGTCCATAAAAAGCACATCCGGTTGCACTTCCTGAACTGCCATAAGTACCTGATCGGGTGCGCTGTAAATTCCCGTAATGGATAAAAAGGGGTATTGGCGCACAAATGAAACAGTGGCAAGACGATCTATTTCATCATCATCCACAATGATACAACGAAGTGTTACTGCCATTTTTCGTTCGCTACCAGGACTATTGGTAGTTAAGTAAAGATACGGCTTTCCTCTCATTTGTGTTGTTCGTCTATTATATCCGTTACTCATCTATTAGTAAAAAAAACGCTGGTGATCCGGTTTAATATTGTAGGGAAATGATTGCACGCATTGCCTGAATTTAGTAGACAAAATGAGATACTCTTTTTTATTCCTGCTGGTAATTGTATTCTTTGCTTCGCTGCTTCCGGTATCCGCTCAGACCTTAACGTTGGTAAAAGACATCGCTACTTCCGGATCAGATAGTGCTTATCCCCGTTACCTTACACCGCTCAATGATAAATTGTACTTCTCACTAAGTACTTCCCCTGGCAAACTGTTTGTGTCAGACGGTACAGCAGCGGGCACAACAGTAATCGGTCCTTCCACCGGCAACGGAACCATATGGGAACTCACCGCTTTCAATGGCGAACTGTACTTTGCCTATGACGACGGAGTTCATGGTCAGGAGCTCTGGAAAAGTGATGGAACTCCTGCCGGAACAGTATTGGTAAAAGATCTGAATGCCGGTTCGGGTTCATCGCTACCCCGCTATTTTACCGTGTGTAAAGACAAGTTGTTTTTTCAGGCTTCTACACCTGCTCGTTCTGAAGGGTTGTGGGTGACGGATGGAACTGCAGCAGGAACTACTGGTTTTAATGTGTATGCCTCACCGATTGGAGGTTCCATCGGCATTGGAGCAATTTCGTATCAGGTCTTCAATGATCAGATCTATTTCAGCGGAAATACGGGATCCGGATATGGATTATGGAAAAGTGATGGAACCGTAACCGGTACACAGGTAGTGAAAGCAGGATATAACAGCTCTTACTCGTGGGTTGTAAACAATGGTAAAATGTATTTCGGGTTTAATGATAACGCAGGGCATGATGGATTATGGGAAAGTGATGGCACCCCCACGGGAACTACTTTTATAAAAGCCGTAGTCAACCCGCATGATCTTTTTAGCTACAATAACCGGATCTATTTTGGTGCGTATGCGGCTTCATCCGGTGATGAACTATGGACATCAGACGGTACGGATGCGGGTACCCTGCTGTTAAAAGATATTTTGCCCGGAACGACGAGTTCAACGCTTAGAAATATGCTTCTCTATAAAAACGAGTTGTATTTCTTTCTGTCCAATGGTGAGTTTTATAAAACAGATGGCACTTCATCCGGGACCGTACAAATCATAGGGCCGGGTAATTACCCCAATCAGACTCCGTTCCTGTTTAATGGTAAGCTGTATTGGTTTGATACCGCTGGAAGTCTGAACGGAGTAATGTATGAAAGTGATGGTACGGTAGCAGGGACAAAACAGATCCAACCTCAAATTTCCGTCTACTCCAACAGGTCAATCGCGGCAGTGTTCAACTCGGAATTGTATTTATCCGCCTACTTTGGCTCGCAGGGTGTTGAACTTTGTAAACTTACTTTTCCTTCCGCTACCCTCTCCATTACTTCCCAACCCACTTCGCAGGCAGTGTGCCCGGAGGCGAGTGCTTCGTTTACTACCGCTGCCACAGGCACCACTAACCTGAAGTATCAATGGCAAAAATGGGATGGGGCCGTATTCAATTCGATTAATAATGGAGGCAGTTACAGCGGGGCTACTACGATGACACTGGTGATCAATCCGTCAAACAATACAACAGCGGGCACCTACCGTTGCCGGATTACGGGTGACAATGCGCCAGATGCAATCACCAACACGGTTACACTGTCAATTGCAAACTGCAGTCAGAATTTAATAACCATTACATCGCAACCACAACCACAGGTTACCTGCTCAGGAGCGGCTGCTACCTTTACTACTGCGGCAACAGGTATCACGCAGTTCACCTATCAGTGGCAGAAGCTGGCGGGTACCGATTTTAACAACATCATCGATGGAGGGAACTACGCGGGTACCACTACTTCATCACTTCGTATTAATCCTTCCGATGTTACCACCTCGGGTACTTACCGCTGTAAAGTGGCAGGAGACAATGCCGCAGCAGTGTTCACCAATAGCGTCACTCTTACTGTTTCCAATTGCAGTGTCAACACTCCACCACAGATTACTTCCACCCGGCTGGCAGCTGCAAAAGAGGAAGTGATTACCATCGATTTGCTTTCCATTATTTCTGATGTGGACGGCAATCTTAATCCGTCTTCGATGGCTGTTGCCGGTTTTCCATTGAGTGGTGCACCGGCTTCGGTTAGTGGAAGTGGAGTACTGACTATCAATTATTCAGGTATTGTTTTCTCGGGCCTGGATGAACTCACCATTCAGGCTTGCGACTTTTCAGGAAGCTGCACACAGCAGGTCATCACGGTTCAGGTGATCGATGATGTGTTCGTTTACAATGCCATTTCTCCCAACGGGGATGGTAAGAATGAATTCCTCTTTCTGGAGAACATTGATCTGCTGGAGAGCACACGGAAAAATAAAGTGACCATTTTTAACCGGTGGGGTGATGTGGTTTTTGAGGTGAATGATTACAATAACACCGACCGCGTGTTCAACGGATTAAACAATGCCGGTAAGGAACTGGTAACAGGTACTTACTATTATAAAATAACCTATCCTTCAGGGGCTGCTTCAAAAACCGGATTTCTTTACCTGAAACGTTAATCAGCGATGAAAAAAATAATCACAACCGTCTTCTTTATGTGGAAGCTGGCAGCCGTGTTAATTGCCCAGCAAGATCCTATTCATGCGCAATATCTTTTCAATCCGTTGGTCATCAACCCTGCCTATGCAGGAATTAATAACAACCTCTGTGCATCGGTAGCTTACCGGAAACAATGGACCGGCCTGGAAGGACAACCCCAGACCATGCTGGCCAATGGTCATGTATCGGTGGCCGAAAACAAGGTAGGCCTGGGTGCTGTTCTTTCTCATGATGAAACCGGCGTATCCAGTAATGTGGAAATGAACATGGCCTTTTCCTACAAATTGAATCTGGGTAACAACAACGTGTTGAGCTTTGGCCTTCAGGGAGGAGTCATGCAATTTAAAAATGAGTATGCGGCCCTTCATCCCTATAGTGCGGATGATCCGGCCTTTACTGGAGCTGAACGTTTTACACGGATAAATATCGGGGCAGGTCTTATTTATAAAAGTGATCGGTTTATGGCGGGTTTATCCGTTCCTCGTATGCTTCCATCAGGCAGCACAGCCGGTGCGCAGAAGTATCAGGTATATAACCAGCACCTGTATGCATTTGGTGCTTACGTGTGGCAGTTCAGTGAACGCGTATATCTTAAACCTTCAGTGCTGGTGCGCATGGTGGAAGGCGCCCGGCCATCTGCTGATATTGCCTCCAGTTTCACCATCGATCAGAAATACACGGCCGGACTATTCACCCGGAATTTTAAAACGTATGGTGTGTTAGGGCAGGCGATGCTTCTCAAGAAGCTAGTGGTGGGTTATGCATTTGAGATTCCTCTTGGAAACGCTATCGAAACAACGTATACCACCCATGAAATCCTGGTGGGATTACGGCTTTCTGCATTACATTTTCACGATACATACAGCGATCGGTTTTAAGTCAGTCACGCATTATCGGATGTACTTCCTGTAGCAGGTAAGCCAACCCTACCGAGCGGCTGAACTAGTTGTC
>JAHEZH010000329.1 GCA_023251155.1 Flammeovirgaceae bacterium
GGTGTATGTGGATGCGGAAGAGGCGGTGAAGTTCGTGGTCATCAAAATCACCAACCGGTCGGGTCGTTCAAGAAGACTTTCGGCCACCGGTTATGCAGAGTGGGTACTGGGCACTACACGCCCTAAATCGGTGATGCATGTGGTTACCGAGTTCGATTCATTAAGCGGAGCATTGACCGCCCGGAACCCGTATAACGCCGAGTTTGCCAATCGCATTGCGTTCTTTGATGTCGATGAGTCCAACTATAGTTTCACTACCGATCGTGCCGAATTCATCGGTCGTAACCATACGCTGGAAAATCCGGAAGCGATGGCACGCCAGCGACTCTCAGGCAAGCTGGGTGCCGGGTTGGATCCATGTGCTGCCATACAGGTATTCTTCGACCTGGAGCACGAGCAACATCGCGAGATTGTATTCCGCATGGGGGCAGGAAAAGACATTCATGAAGTAGCGCGTCTGGTACGGCAGTTCAAAGGCAACACGGTCGCTGCCGAATCACTGAAAAAGGTAAAGGCTCAATGGATCAAACGACTTCATGCTATTCAGATTGAAACACCGGATGCTTCACTGAATATATTAACAAATGGATGGTTGCTGTACCAGGTAATGTCATGTCGTCTGTGGGGACGCACCGGGTTCTATCAGTCAGGTGGGGCGTTTGGGTTCCGTGATCAGTTGCAGGATGTACTATCCTTGCTTCATGTGGAGCCGAAGATTACCCGCGACCAGATTTTGCTTGCCGCATCACGCCAGTTCAAAGAAGGTGATGTGCAGCACTGGTGGCATCCACCGCTCAACCGGGGCGTACGCACTATGTGTTCCGATGACTTCCTCTGGTTGCCATTTGTTACCAGCCGCTACGTCACCGGCACAGGCGACTACGATATCCTGAAAGAGCAGGTACCTTTTATTGAAGGACGGGTGCTGAATCTGAATGAAGAGTCGTATTACGACTTACCCATTACCTCTGCACAAACACAGAGTTTGTATGACCATTGCAAGCGAGCCATTGAAAACGGATTGCGGTTCGGTTCGCATGGCATACCCCTCATCGGCTCGGGTGACTGGAACGATGGAATGAGCCTGGTGGGTATACACGGGCGTGGTGAAAGTGTGTGGCTGGGCTTCTTCCTCTATGATGTGCTGAAACGTTTTGTGAAAGTAGCAGAATTGCAGCAGGATGTTGATTTCGTTCAGAAGTGCCATCAGCATATCCAGCAACTGGGCACCAACATCAACGCCCATGCCTGGGATGGTAACTGGTACCTGCGCGCCTGGTTCGATGATGGCACACCGCTCGGCTCCTCCGAAAGTGAGGAATGCCGCATCGATTCCATCTCCCAAAGCTGGTCGGTATTGTCGGAAGCGGGGGAAGCAGACCGTTCACTCATTGCCATGGAATCCGTCAACAAGTACCTGGTGAACCGGGAAAAACATTTGCTGCAACTGCTCGACCCTCCGTTCGATAAATCCAAAACCGATCCGGGTTATATCAAAGGATATGTGCCCGGCGTACGTGAAAACGGAGGTCAATATACCCACGCTGCGATATGGATGGTGATGGCCTTTGCCAAGCTGGGTAACAGCGATCGAGTATGGGAACTACTCAACATGATCAACCCCATCAACCACGGACGATCACCCGAAGAGGTAGGCATTTATAAAGCAGAGCCCTACGTAATGGCCGCCGATGTATACGGGGTAGAACCACACACCGGCCGTGGTGGCTGGACATGGTACACCGGCTCTGCGGGATGGATGTACCAGTTGATACTGGAGTCCTTCATCGGGCTGAAGCGCGAAGTAGATGTGCTTCGCTTTGAGCCATGTGTACCGGAAGACTGGCCTTCATTTAAAGTGCACTACCAGTACATGGCCACCCCGTATCACATTCGCATCGAGCAAAACGAAGATCATGCTGCTTCCGTAAGCCTGGACGGCATCTTACAACACGATCCTTTCATCCGGTTAACCGATGACCAGAAAGAACATGAGGTAGTGATTAAGATAAGAACCAGGAAAGCAAAGCAGAAGAAGGCAGGTCGTGAGTTGATTGTGTAAAAAACTTAAAAGAGGGTTTTGAATCCGGTTCAATTGGATACAAAACCCTTATCTGTTTTCCACCCTGTTTGGGCATGATCTACAGGTGATTTTCTCGGAGAGCCTTCGGCAATAGTCGTTGTTTACATCTGGAATAGTTACTCGAATGTTCGATCCCCGACACATGAATTTACCTCCAAAGCATACTGCGAAAACCCTTTTTTACAGGTGTATCAATTCAATTGAG
>JAHEZH010000330.1 GCA_023251155.1 Flammeovirgaceae bacterium
AAAACTCCATCACGCCTGCCGATATTGAACAGGCCGTACGCAAAATGCCCGAGGAGATTTATGAAAAAGACGGAAAGGAAATAGCCTTAAAACTCAACGCACGAATCAACGATTTGCCATTGTATGCCGCGCAGTATTACAACCTGCTGGCGGAAGAAGTAGAGATAGTAGGGACAAATGAAGACGAATATTTTCACCTCGAAAGGAAACCGGATGGTAGCGTACTGGTCACTGTTTATGAATACATAAAGAAATTACAGCAGCCAGATAAAACAAAAGTCTTTTACCAGCGATTGTTCTTTCCCAATGAGACGCGCGAATTACGTCTGTTTGGATTGAACGGAGAAGACCAGTTTGTGATTGAGGGGACTGCGGAGAAATCCATCCTGGTACGCATCATCAGCGGTGGCGGAAATGATCGTGTGATGGACACTTCATCAGTGAAGGGTAGAAAAAGAAATACACTCATTTATGAAAAAGAAAAAAGTACACCCGTTGAAGTTGGAAGTGAAGGTGCCTGGATCAAACCGAAAGACAATCGCTTCTATCAGTATGACAGGGCTAACTTCAAATATAACACCTACCTGCCCATAGCCGCGATCTCCTACAATCAGTTTGTGGGTACTGCCGTTCATGGTGGAGTAACGTTCACACGCCATCGCTTTTCCAAACCGGACTTCAGCGCCAGGCATGCTTTCAAAGGAGCTGTGAGTACCCGTGGCAATTACGACTTAAGCTATGCGAACCAGTTTCGTTACCTGGCTGGCAAGTGGGACGGAATCTCAGAGGTGATGGTCTCTCGTCCGCTGAACTTTAACTATTTCTTTGGCATAGGTAACAGCACCATCAAAGACACGGAAGTGCCAAAGAATTATTACCGAACACAATACAATACCGCCGCCGTATCTGCGGGAGTCACCAGAAGTTTCTGGAAGCGAAGCCGGCTTGATTTTATTGGAAGTTATGAATTGGCCGAAGGTATCCAGCGCAACAACAGTTACCTCCACGATCATCCTGATCTTTTCGGAACAGAACGGTTGCATCTTCTGTTTCTTAAAGCCAACTTGGATCTCGACTTCAGAGATCGTGAAGCATTACCAGAGCATGGATTCAGATTGCTATTCAGGCAGCAAGGCGGGCACGTATCACAGGCCGATAAAAGTTTTGCCTCCATATCAGAAATAGAAATAGAAAATTACTTCTCCACGTATACCAGGCATCCCCTGACCCTTGGAGTAAAGATGGGTGGCGGAAAAACGCTTGGTGATTTACCTTTTTACAAACTCCTTACGCTCGGAGGTCTAAATGAATTGCAAGGATACAAACGCAATCGTTTCACCGGACAATCAAGAGCATTCCTGAATTCGGAATTGCGCTGGCAGATGACTCAAACACACAATACGTTTGTTCCACTAAAGATTGGAATACGTGGCTTCTTTGATACCGGAAGAGTATGGGCAGACCATGATAAAAGTGAAGCGGATACCTGGCACTATGGATATGGCGGTGGGTTCTACATCACCCCATTCATGGAGCAGTTTGCATTTAATGTCAGTGCCGGCAGATCAAAGGAAGAGTCGCTGCTGCTGATGATTTCAGTGGGCGCATTTTTCAGATAGTAAAATTATAAGGCAATGGTTACTTTCATCCCTCCCACATAAGGAAGAAATGAAATACGATTGCCGGTAGTATGCCGGTAGCGGTTGCCTGCTAGCTGTTGTACAGAGTAATGCGCGCTATACCATGCTATGGCTGATCCAAAGCCAATGTCGGATAACCAATGCTCATTTGAATACAGGCGACAGATCACCGTAGCGCCAGCCAGCGAATAAAGAAGAATGCGCACCGGAATATTTTTTATTCGTTGCGCGAGAATGAGTGTCATCGTCAATGCAATGGTGGTATGACCGGAAGGAAAAGAGTTGAAGGCGTTCTTGCTTGTAAAATGCCTGAACTCGTAATGATCAAGACCTGTGTTCGGTCGGGCACGGCCCACAACCGGTTTAATGATACTCTCCATCACACCACTGGTGATTAGACCTGTTGCAAGCATTAACCCTGTCTCTCTTGTCCATTCATCTTTCATGATCAATCCGGTTAAATAGAATCCACCGGTAGCAATTAAGGCCGCAGGAGCTTTGCCATAAAAATCACCGATGTCATTCACCACATCGAGTGAAGGGTCACTCTTCCCCACCCAGAATTGCTGTACCGGCTTATCCAATAATGACATGGAAGCGGTTCCTGCCAGGACAACCCCTGTAGCCAG
>JAHEZH010000115.1 GCA_023251155.1 Flammeovirgaceae bacterium
AATGATATGCCCGGAAACTTTCACGCCATAAGAAATTAAGTCTGCAAGTTACAGCATTGCAGGCAATGTCATTTCACCAAAAGAAGTTCTTGAGAAGGAAAGAGGATGCGATTACCTCACCGGAATGACCACTTTTACATCGCTCCATTCAAAACTGATATCCACTCCCTGATCAACCGGCAAGGCATTGAAGTTAAGTACTTCTACCGGAGAAGTGAGACGTTGTACCGGAAGAGTGATTTTCAACAGGTCGAGCGTATGATCGGGCTCGTCATACCCCCATGTTCCAAGCGCACTGTTCAACACTACTTCAAACTGATCAGGACCGGGTATCGCATACAGTTTATACGTTCCCGCCTTAACCGGCTCGCTGTTGAAAAGCACATCGCGGTTAAAAACAATTTCAGTAGATTCATTGGCACCCAGTCTCCAATACTCTCCATAAGGTTGTAATGCGTTCTGTTCTTTGGTACCGAAAATAACTCTTCCCCGTACGGAAGGTTTGCTATAACGAACCGTTACGGTCAGATCTTTATTGGTAATTTCCATGCGGCCCGCAGGACTGAGCGAACTGCTTTTGTTCTTCAAATAAGCAAGGCCGGCTACCACTATTACTAAAAGAGCACCCAGACCAACGATTATTTTCTTTTTCATTTACTGCGTATTAATTAAGTGGAGGTTCATTAAATATACTGATGTTCAAGCTGATTGCCGATACAATGGAATAAAAAAACACCGTATCCCGAAACACGGAATACGGTGAGCGAATAACGAATACTTGTCAATCTGATTATTACTTCTTACCAGTCAACGACTTGATCAAATCCACTTCCTCGTTCTTATAGGGCTTTCCATCCTTGCGGAAGATATCATGAAACCAAACTTTAGGTTCTTTGCCATCCGGCATCGGTGTATCCCATGCATAGATGGTATTGGTTTTACCAGCCACCAGTCCCCAGTTGTAAGCTCCAATGTTCTCTGCTTTCAGCATAGGAAGGATGTTATCAAAGCGACTATTGCGTGTGCGTGCCATGTATTCGGTGCAGATCAACGGCCGGCCGGTGCGGCGAAGACTATCAATCCATTGCTTGTGGTCCGTGGGGTCGCCATAATTGTGATACGTAGTCACATCTGAGTTCGCCAGTTGATAATGATTCAGGTCAACTAATTTCTTATCCCATATACCGGCTGACAAAGGTTGTGATGGATTCACTTCTCTGCCCCACTGAAATGCGTTCTCTAACAAAGGTTTACTTTTGTTTCCATATCCACTGTTGCCCGGTTCGTTATACAAATCCCACAACACAATTCGCTTGTCGTCTTTAAATGTGGTGAGTACATCTTTTACATAACGCTCCAGCTTTACAATCAGGGTGGAGTCATTGTAGATCAAATCGCCCGGGTCGCGCACCCAGCCAGAGTTATGAATGCCTTTCTTCGGCTCAGGCTGCTTGCCCGCAGCATAGGTAGGATTCCAGCAATCATCAAACAACACAAACAAAGTGGAGATGTGGTGTTGATCGGCAATAGTTAAATACTGATCTACACGATTCTTAAATCCGGTTGAATCGACTTCCCAGGCCAGGTGATGAAGATACACGCGCATCGAGTTTAATCCAATGGATTCGGCCCAACCCAATTCCCGGTTGATGGTAGCCGTATCAAATGACTCTGCCTGCCACATCTCCAGCTGATTGATAGCCGTACTTGGTATAAAGTCACTTCCCCGAAGCCATCCCCATTGACTATACCATTGATTAGCCTGTTCTTTTGTCCACACATCGCGAACCGTTTTTATGGTATCCGCTGCGGCTACCTCTTTTTGTTCTTGCTTTGGTTTACAGGAAATAAAAAATAAAAAGGAAAGAGAAAGACACGCAATAGCAATTCGATTCTTCATTTATTTATAAGCATTAAAAGTTTGAATGGTTCCATCCGGGTTGTATACAAGTTCGGCTACTTTCACACTGCGTAAATGGGTTTTACCACCGGATAATGAGCTGTCGTGATAAAATAAGTACCATTTACCTTTATACTCCACAATGGAGTGATGATTGGTCCATCCGATAACCGGATTCACGATCACGCCCTGGTAAGTGAAGGGTCCGTACGGATTATCACCGATAGCGTAAGCGATGAAATGCGTATCGCCCGTGGAGTATGAGAAATAATATTTGCCGTTGTATTTATGCATCCATGATGCTTCAAAGAACCTGCGCTCATGATCTTTAGTCAATAACTCCTTGCCTTCCTTATCCAGGATCTTCACCTCCTTTACCGGCTCGGCCAACGACAACATGTTCTTGCTGAGGCGGGCGATCTTAGGGCTAAGGGCAGGCTCCTCCTCTTGACGTTCTTTACCCTGCTCATCGTATTGACCACTGCTCCATCGCTGCAATTGTCCACCCCAGATACCACCAAAGTAAATATAGGATTTACCATCGGTATCGGTGAACACGGCAGGGTCAATACTGAACGTACCCTTGATCGGTTCAGGCTCTGCTTTGAATGGCCCTTCAGGTTTGTCACTGACCGCTACGCCAATCCGGAAAACATCTTTCTTATCTTTAGCGGGAAAATACAAATAGTACTTGCCATTGGCGAAGGCCGCATCGGGTGCCCAAAGCTGGCGGCCGGCCCATGCAATATCCTTGATATCAAGAGCTACTCCATGGTCTTTCACTTCACCACCCACGCTATCCATGGATAAGATGTGATAGTCTTGCATCCCAAAATGATCACCCAGATCATTTTCAGGAATGCCTGCTTCAAAATCGTGAGAAGGATAAATGTAGAGTTTGCCATTAAATACGTGTGCCGATGGATCGGCGGTGTAGATGTGCGTAACTAATGGCTCCGATACCGGCTGGGGAGCGGCGGCAACGGTATCTGCTTTCAGTTTCACGGTATCTTTTTCGCCCGAATCGCTCTTCTTATTCTGGCAATTGGTGAGCAGGAAAGTAAGCGATAAAACGTATGCGCCTTTAAATAATGGATGGTTTCTCATGGTGATTTAGGGTTTGCCTTTAAGCAACCTGCTAAATATAGCGGATGAGATTTGATTTACCGCACCCGTTGTAGACGAGCGGAAAAGAAGATTTGATTTTTTAAAACCGATCGCTACTCCATTAACAGAAACAATGCATTATTCAACTTTTCTGATATTCGAATCTGGCAGGCAAGACGACTGTTGGTTCGTGCATGAGGCAATGTATCGATCATGTCGAGTTCTGCATCATTAGCTGGTCCTATCTGATCACTTCCCTCCTTTACTTCTACGTGGCAGGTAGCACAGAGTGCCATACCCCCACAGGTGGCCAGCACCGGGTAATCGGAAGCTTTCAATACCTCCATCAGGCTCAGACTGATTTCTTCCGGCACCTCGATGGTGTTGACTGCCCCTGCTCTGTCTTCTACTTTAAAGCTGATCATATCCAATCATTTAGTTCAACTCATTTATCTATACTATAGGTCCAGCACCATTATTTTCTCTGTCCGCCTCAGTACGGTCATCTGCTCAGGTGCCTTCCGATCTTCAAAACCGAAGCGGTAGTAAAGGAGATGTGCCTCCTGCATCCGAAGGGTGGTATGCAGCCAAAGCTGTGTGGCTTCATTTTCTTTGCACCGGGTGATGCTGCGTTCAATCAGTCTGGTGGCAATGCCCTGGTTTCTTACGTTGGGATCGATGAAGAGCTTGGCAAGCTCAAATGCATTTTCATCCAATCGTTTCAAAGCAACACAGCCGACCACCGTATTTTCATACAAGGCAAAAAAAACAAACCCGCCCGTTTCCAAGTAAGCTTTATCAGGATGATGCAAGGTGAACTGCTCCTCCTCTTCGAGTGGATCACCCAGCGCACCCGTGAGCCACTGACCCGCCAGTTCATAAAAGTATTTTTTTAATGATGGCTTGTAATCCAGTATGCGTATCGGTACTGGCTGATCCAGTTGTTTCAGCCTGGCATAGATTGGTTTTTTGGAAACTTCCTGATCAATGCGATGGATAATGTTCAGGAAATCGGGGTGTCCGGCATCCAATACTTGTTTGATTGTATCCGCAAAAGGCTCCCATATTTTCTGTAATCGCTCAAAAAGCCGTTCCCCACGGGTAGTCAGTGTAATGTGCTTGGAGCGTTTGTCTTCTGGGTTTTCCCTGATGTGTACCAATTGACTGGCTTCCATTTCACGCACCACATTTTTTACCGTAATGTGTGTAAAGCCAATTTCGTCTGCCAGATCAAGCACTGTCTTTGGCTGATCAGTGGTGGCCAGAATATAATACACTGAAAACCAGCTTGCTTTGAAATCAATAACATTGTCCTCATAGATCTTGTCCCCATCCACATATAGCTTTTCGCTGATACGTCTGAAGCGGGTAGCTCCCGCCAGATAGGCCAGATTGGTTATTTTATCCTTCATATTCACTTTATCCATTTACAAAATGACTTTCATAAAAATATAAAATGACTTTCATATATTATTATAATGCACTGATTTTTCAAAGCAAACGAAGCTGCCTATGAAACTCAATAGACAATTCATTTTATAAAATGAGTTTCATAATTTTATAAAATGACTTTCATATATCCAATCACGAAGTCCTTTTCATTAAAACGCATTCACCCCATTCACTGTGGTGTATTTGAAACTCAGCTTCTGATCCGGAAAAACAAGGGCAAATGCACTTTGCGCCATCAAAGCCGCTTCATGAAATCCGCACAGAATCAACTTTAACTTTCCTTCATAGGTATTGATATCGCCAATAGCGAAGATGCCTTTTTGGTTAGTGGAGTAGTCTACGGTGTTCACTACAATCGCATTCTTGTCGAGGTTCAATCCCCAATCGGCAATAGGTCCGAGCCTGGGGCTCAATCCAAACAGCGGAATGAGGTAATCCGCATCCATCTGGTGTAACTGCTTTTGCTTATCGGTATAGGATACGGATTGCATCACATCATTTCCATTTACGGATTGCAGATTAGCGCTTAACACCAAATCGATTTTTCCGGCTTCGGCCAATGCCTTTACTTTATCAGCCGAATCCAATGCTCCCCGAAACGATTCATTGCGATGTATTAACGTTACTTTTTGGGCCACATTGGAAAGAAATAACGTCCAGTCCAGTGCCGAGTCGCCCCCTCCGGCAATTACAATCTTTTTATCCCGGAACAGCTCCGGGTCTTTTACCATGTACACCACTCCTTTGCTTTCAAACTGCTCCAGGTTCTGAAGCTCTGGCTTACGGGGCTCAAAACATCCGAGCCCACCGGCAATAACGACCACCTTGCAATCCACTCGTGTATCATCGGAAGTCGTGACCACGAAACCACCCTCTTCCTTCTTTGTCAGACCAACTACTTTCTCACCCAGTGAAAATGTGGGTTTGAACGGAGCAATCTGTACCATCAGGTTACTGACCAACTCTTCCGCCTTCACTTCCGGATAGCCGGGAATATCGTAGATCGGTTTTTTGGGATAGATCTCAGAAAGCTGCCCGCCTACCTGGGGAAGTACATCAACGAGATGGCAGCGCATTTTGAGTAATCCTGCTTCAAAAACAGCAAACAGCCCTACCGGGCCGGCTCCGATAATGCAAATGTCGGTGTGGATATTTTTCATGACGTCTGATTAATTGAATTTATTTTAGCACATCAATTATTAGTACAACAACTATTTTTAGTAACGAATTCGGGAGAAAACGGTTCACCTTCTGTTAACTTAAATTCTGATAAATGGTGTTCAGTACTTTTTTGAATTGATGGAAATCGCGTTCGGAGAGTCCCTCCCAGGCTTTGGCACGCACTTCTTTCATCTTAGGCTTCAGTTGTTCCACTTTTTTTTCGCCCGCTCTGGTCAGTGATACAATAAAACTTCTGCGGTCCTCAGGATGCGGTTTACGTTCCGTCAGTCCCTTATCGCATAAAAGATCAATGATGCGGGTTAAGGTGGGGTTATCCTTGAAGAGCAATTCCGCCAGTTCGTTCTGCTTCCTGTCTTCCTGTTTATACAGGTGCTTCATTACCAGCCATTGGTCCACCGTGATATCAAATCCCTGTTCTTTAAAGCGCTGCTGCGCATATTGTTTTACTCTCCGCGCGGTGCGATCCAATAAAAAGGAATAGGCATTGTAGGCTTCGTCATTCATATCTTCACCAATAGTTAGTACAACAAATATAGGAGTTCACCGCAATCCCGGGTCGCTCACCAAATGCCATCCTAAAAAAAGAGGTAAAATGGCAATCCGGCAGGTGAATCAAAATCGTTTATAAATCATTATATTTAGTAGCGTACCTTCTCATCCACATGACCAAGCCAATCGTAGAAACCAAAGACCTGATTTCACAAATTTCCGATCAATCCTGGAAGCAGGAACTGGAAAAAGCTTCTTCCCGATACAACATCATTGCGGCATGGGTCGCTGTGTTTTTCGACCCGCTCTTTGCCTTTACGGATTACATCAATATGCCACAAGCGTGGATGCAGTTGCTTTTTATCCGCCTGGGTGTTGCCGCCATTACTCTTGCGCTTATCCTTTTTCGAAAGAAGTACCATATCTCTGCTTACCATATCATACTCGTTCCGTTTCTGCTCATCTCATTACAGAATGCGTATACCTACAGCCTCATCGGTAATGACATTCTTCTTGGCCATAGTCTGAATTACATGGCATTACTCATTGGGGGAGCCATGTTTATACTATGGCGATGGAATTATTCGGTAGTGGTTGTGGTGCTGTCTGCATTATCCACCGCCTTTTTTGTAGAGCTGAATCCCCTCATCGACAAGGAGCAATTCTTTGTGAAAGGAGGTTTTCTATTGGTCGCTGTCGGGGCATTCATGATCATACTGATCAAAGCACGCTATGATCTGACGGTGAAAGAGATCAAAGCGCGTCTTGCATTAAAAGCAGCGAACAAGGAATTAGGCGAACAAAAAGAGATTGTGGAGATCAGCAGTAAAAAGATTACCGATAGCATTCAGTACGCCCGACGAATCCAGGAATCCATTCTGGGTAATCCGTTCCGCATGGAGGGTTGGTTTAGCGATTCTTTTGTACTGTTTAAACCCAAGGATATTTTGAGTGGCGACTTTTACTGGTTCTATGAAAATCACGAAGACAACATCAAAATAGTCATTGCTGCGGACTGCACCGGGCATGGTGTTCCGGCCGCCATGATGACGGTATTGGGCAACTCCATTTTAAATGAGATTGTGATCCAACGAAAAGTGTATGCTCCTGATTTGATTCTTCATGAATTGGACAAACGAATCATGGAAAGCTTTAGCAATCGGGCGGAAGGTGAAAATAAAGTGAACGATGGCATGGATGTGAGCATCTTAAGTTTTCATGACGGAAAGGTCATTTTTGCAGCAGCGAAAAATCCATTGTGTATCGTAACCAACGGAGTGATGAAAGTGATTGCAGGATCTAAATTTCCTATCGGGAGCACGCAGTATAAAGAAAAGAAATTTGATACGCATGAACTCACCTTAGAAAAAGGAACCCGGTTGTACATCTATTCCGATGGGTACCAGGATCAGTTTGGTGGCGCTAATAATCAGAAGTACCTCAGTAAGCGGTTCAAAGAATTTCTGGTACAAACCAGTACGGTGCCTATGGCCGAACAAAAAAATAAGTTATTGAATGAGTTTGAAGAATGGAAAGGTGCTGACAAGAAAAACACCGATGATGTACTGATCATTGGCGTGGAAGTAAACTGATCTGCTCCACTACTCAGCAACCAAACAATACCGGCCTATGCACTTGCTGCGATGGCGGGTGTCTTCCAGCATTCAATTTTTGAATTTCCACCAAGAGTGTAATTGACCAATAACGGCTTCCCTTCGTATTTCACGATGGCTTCGTTGTCCAGATTGAGAAGTTCAATCCGTTTCGTTTTACCCAGAATGATCACGGAGTTGCCTCGGCCGGATTCCACACGTACCACTTCGCACGTGAGCGCGCTAAGATCCAATGTGCAATTGCCATCAATTCCCTGAACAAGGAGCGTCTTGCAGGCACCTGTAAATGAAGCGCGGCCTGCCCCGGCAAGATTAAACTCCACCGTACTTCTGCGACAAAAAATGATCCCCGAAAGGGTAAAATTACCTTTGGCGGTGAGGCGGGCATCGCCATAATTGCCGATCACGATGGAATCGTTTTTATGCTCACCGATAAATTCAATATTTCGCGATGAGGGCGTGGTTCGTATCATAACAGGTTGGTTTTAAAAAGAGGAGATCAAAAAATGAAGCAACTCAAAGTAAGAGGTACGCCAGGCGAAGACCTATTCGCAAACAAAAAATATAAATAAAAGTAAGGCATTTTTTGAGTAAGTCATTGACTGTAAGAACAGTAAGAGGCGCGCGCTTGAAAAAAATATAAACTAAAATGAGGTCTTTGAAGTCATTTCAAACGTTTGTAATAAATCAAAACCAAGCCGTACTTACCTTTTCCGGTAACTGGGTTCACTCAAAACAGACGAAGCTGATCCTCGCCTTCCTCTCGAAAATGGCGGGCCGGAATGTTACCAAAATTGGAGAGTGAAATGCCCAGGAGCCGGATCTTCTTGTCCTCCGGTTCGGTAGCAGCCAGCAGGCTTTGGGCGGTAGATACGATGACCTCCAGTTCATCCGTTCCATCCGAAAATGACTGGCTTCGGGTGACTTGTTTAAAATCATGGTATTTGATTTTAAGGGTGATGGTCCGGCCTTGAAGATGGTGACGTTTCAGACGATCGTACACCACCGATGCAATCTTTTCCAACTCCGTATTCATTTCTTCGAGCGTGGTAAGATCGAAAGGGAAGGTATCTTCCGCTCCTACTGATTTGGTCTCGCGATCGGGTCGTACTTCACGATCGTCAATGCCTCGTACAATCTTATAGAAAAAGCGACCGGTTTTACCGAAATGTTTGATGAGTTGAGCTTCGGTTAACTTCTTCATATCGGCTCCGGTATGAAGCCCCAGCTTCTTCATCTTCTCTGCTGTTACTTTACCTACACCGAAAAACTTTTCGACAGGTAGTTTTTCCATAAACGAGGTAATGCGCGATGGCCCGATGAACGTCAATCCGTTTGGCTTTTTCATATCAGAGGCAATCTTGGCCACAAACTTGTTTACCGAAACGCCTGCCGAAGCCGTGAGCTGTAATTCATCTTTGATTGCTTGGCGGATGAGTTCGGCAATATCGATGGCTGAACCAATCCCTTGTTTATCGGTAGTGACATCGAGGTACGCCTCATCGAGAGACAAGGGTTCGATCACATCGGTATACCGATGAAAAATCTCGCGGATCTTTTGCGATACCTGCTTGTACACTTCAAAGCGCGGACGGACAAAGATCAAATGCGCACACAACTGTTTTGCTTTTTTTGACGACATGGCCGAGCGTACTCCAAACTTGCGTGCCTCATAGCTTGCCGTTGCCACCACTCCGCCCCTTCCTTCCGGAGAACCACCTACCGCGATGGCCTTACCCCGATACTCGGGATGATCGCGCTGCTCGATGGACGCATAGAACGCATCCATATCAATATGGATGATCTTTCGTATGGGAGTTTGCTTTTTATCCATCGGCCTGTGCTGTTACAAATATAGAAATGCAAAGCACGACAAGGCCAATGACAAGAGTATGTCAACAGCCAGATTCAGGTGGGTGATTAGATAAAGTTTCCTTGTTACTCTTGGCGTATCCTTGGGGGTTCTTCATTTTTTCACATTAGGAATACCCGGTTAGCTCATTAAAACACACCAGAAATGCAGTTTAATTCTACAAATAACTCAACCACCACTTGGTATGCGTAGACTTATACTGATCGTACCATCGGCATACGGGATAACAGACTACTACGACACCGATCCACGCCACATATACCCACGGCAGTGTATATCCCCCCTCAGAAGTAATACCTCCGAGTGACTTATCGAAATGCAGATCCAGCTCTGACCATGACTTGCCCGTCTTGATCAGGTATAAAGCCAAGGCAATGACGTGTGCCAACAAAAAATGAAGAAGAAAATAAAACAACGGCACCCGACCAAACACGTGAACGAATTTCCATTGTGACGGATTTACCTCCTCCAGCAAGGCAAGTAACAGCAGTGTAACACCCACGGTCATCAACACAAATAGCAACGATGCAGGGTATTTGCTTACGTTAAGAAAACTGAGCACCGTAAATAGCGGAGTGTCCTGCGTTGTCCAGGCAACCGGATCGCCAAAGAGGTTAATGAAGCGTAGTAGGATGAACAAGAGCAAAGCTACTCCGCCGTAAACAAATAGTTTCTGCCTGCGCTGCGGTGACGATATGGGTGAAGTATATAGTTCACCCAGTGCATAGCCGGTCATCATTATTCCCAACCAGGGCAGTAACGGATAACTGATAATAAAAAGCGTCTGCGGACCAAGCGGAAATACTCCTATACCCGTGAGGGCGGGTACCGGTGGAAGGAAGTGCTGTAGGGCAATAAATACAACACCAACGCCAAGCACTGCCAGACGTGGCAGCCAGATGAACGCTGCCATAAAGACCATTGCCAGACCAAACGCCCAGAGTACAGTAAGTACGGTTGCATCATAATAAAAGTTAAAAAAGAAGATCGCCCGCATCACGATAAGATCAAGTAGCATGAGCCACAATCCCCGGGTAATGAGAAACCTTGCCAGTTCGCTCTTCGTCTTGCGCTGTAAGCTCAGGTAAATGGAAGTACCCGCAAGCAACACAAACGTAGGAGCACAAAAATGGGTGATGAATCGGGTGAAGAACAGGGCGGCATTGGTCCTGGTCAGATCTGTAGGTTGAAAAAGCTGTGCATCCGTATGGAAGTAATCACGCACATGATCGAGTGCCATGACTACCATAATACAACCACGGGCAATATCAATGGAGGCGATACGATTCTTTAAGTGAATTGCTGGCGAGGCGAAACTGGTCATAAGTGTGGGATGTGAATGAAAAGACGATTTTACAAAAGTTTTTCCTTCCGCTTTATGACTTGGCCAAACTACCGAACTTTAACAAACACGAATGCAACCACCAGTGGTGTATTCTCTGCTTTAAAAAATCACTTTTTAGAGGAAGCCCAGAAGATGGCGTTTCGAAATAGCGTGGTATAGGCTTTGTTCCCGAACAGCTCCGGTGCATGGCCCATGAAAATGTACACGTTACGGGCCGCATATTTTTTGTTCGTCCAGATCACCGGATGATCTCCCATTTTTATTTCCGATGCGGGAGAGTAGGATGCTTCATCCACGGAAGCGATGACATGCACATTCGGTCGCGGGCTTTTATTATACGTGTACCATTCTTCCTTTTGCACCGGAAAAGGAGAAGTTATTCCCCTCATACACGGATGTGTTTTGTCTTCCACTTTTACATTCGCATCGGCAAAGGTAGCGATGTAGTTTTCGAAACGTATCCCGCCCATAAAATCAGAAAACCAGTTCCACATGGGGTAACCGTCAAACTCACCCAGCAGCGTAGCGTGATGAAACCCAATCCACCCACCCCTTCCTTTTTCGATATACTCCTGAAATGCGTTCATTGATTTCTCACTCCACGTGTAGGGAGGAAAATCCAGTTGTATAACCAACTGATACTTACTCAGAAAGTGTTCATCAATAGCGTCAGCGCTGTGCAGGTAGTCAATGGAAAAAGAATTTTCAGAAGCCAGTTTATCCAACCATACTTTCGCTGCTTTGGAATAAGCGATGTGATGACCTCCGTTTTCATAAATGGCGACCACACTGAATTTAGGTTTAGACTGACTGACGCATTCCATTGCACAGCCCATAAAAAAGCAAAGCAGAAGTAACCCTGTTGTTCTCATCGCCCGGGTAGCAAATCCTGTATTCTGAATTGAGACAATTGCTCAACAAACGGCAGAATGGCAGAAGGAATCATGACCAGACAGAATAAAATACCAAACAACGCTCCATACAAGTGCGCTTCATGATTGATATTATCATTCGCTTTTCTTCCCTTGTAATACGACCAGATAACATAAGCAGTACCTAAAATGAAACCAGGAAAACAAAATATGAAGTAGACACAAATCTTCTGCGTGGGTTGAAAAACGATGGAGGCGAATATTATTGCCGCCACTCCGCCTGAAGCACCCAGCGAATTATAAGCCGGATGATGACGATGCTTAAAGTAAGAAGGGATATCAGAAACGATGATAGCCACGATGTAGAAGGCGACAAAATAATATGGCCCCTTCATACCAAAGTATAAATCAAAATACTGTTCCACTACCGTTCCGAAAAAATAAAACGACAACATGTTCCATAATAGATGGGAGAAGTCGGCATGTAATAAGCCCGAAGTAATAAAGCGATAGTATTCGTGATGAACGGCCACCTTATACGGATTCATGATCAGCTTACGCGTGACTTCTTTTTTCTCAAAGGCATACCAGCTCACAATAACGGTGATCGCGATAAGCCAAACGGTGATACTGAGGGATGCAAATTCCAATGTAATTGTACTTTATGAATTAGTAAGTTGATAAGTAATCGCTGCTGCCGCTTTATTGGCTTTGCTCCTCGCCTCCTCAATGGTTGCCCCTTTGGCAAGGCAAACGCCCATTCGTCTTTCGCCTTGCACTTCGGGTTTGCCAAAAAGACGAAGCTGGGTGTCGCGGTCGGACAGGGCTTCGTGCAATCCGGAGAACGTAATATTATTGGAATGACCTTTCACCAGGATAACGGAGGATGCCGATGGACCGGACTGACGGATAACAGGAATAGGTAAACCAAGGATGGCACGCACATGCAAGGCAAACTCGGAAAGATCTTGTGAGATCATGGTTACCATACCGGTATCATGCGGTCGTGGAGACAATTCACTGAAATACACCGTATCTCCTTTCACAAAAAACTCAACTCCAAAAAGTCCGTGACCACCCAGTGCATTGACTACGCTGCGGGCGATGGCTTGTGCTTCAAGCAATGCCTTTTCATTCATGGGATGAGGCTGCCATGATTCCTGGTAGTCTCCGTGTTCCTGGCGGTGACCAATCGGATCGCAAAACGATACACCCTCACGATGACGAATAGTGAGCAACGTGATTTCATAATCAAAATCAATAAACCCTTCGATGATCACTTTGCCACCACCACTGCGCCCACCTTCCTGTGCATATTGCCAGGCATGATCCATATCCTTTTCTGTCTTCACCATGCTTTGGCCCTTGCCGGAGGAGCTCATGATCGGTTTCACCACACAGGGAAGTCCGATGACTTTAATGGCGGCCACAAACTCTTCTTTGGTATTGGCAAACCGGTATGGAGAGGTTTTTACTTTCAGCTGTTCGGCCGCTAAGGTACGTATGCCTTCGCGATTCATGGTAAGTCGTGCCGCGTTGGCGGTGGGAATTACCGTAAATCCTTCCTTCTCCAATTCAACCAACGTAGCCGTTGCAATGGCTTCCACTTCAGGAACAATGTAATCGGGTTTTTCCTTTTCAATCAACTGACGCAGGGCTGCTGCATCCAGCATGGAGAGGGTGTACGAACGATGTGCTACCTGCATGGCCGGAGCATGATCATACCGATCCACGGCAATTACCTCTACCCCATAGCGTTGAAATTCGATCACTACTTCCTTGCCCAACTCCCCCGATCCCAGCATCATTACTTTTACTGCTGATGAAGTGAGCGGAGTTCCTATTGTTATTTCTTTACTCATGCGTTGCCTGTATCCTTGCTGGATCATTAAAGCCCGAAATATACTAAGGGCGAAGTAATTAGTTACGGAGTAAAAATGATAAGTGTGTTCATAAAAAGCGGTCGAAAAAAAGGAAAGGCAAAATTCAGTCTTTTCTATCTAGACGTCCTGCGCCAATACCAGGCACAGACCCAGTTCGTCCTTCATCATTGTATTTCACTATAGGCACTCTCCATTATCTGAATTCCTCTTTGCCATCTGTCTTGCTATCTTTACAAAAAAATCGTGTATGTCGGCCCTGGGCTTTTATCTGGTTTACCCGTTTGTTTATCTCATTGCTTCGCTTCCCTTTTGGGCGCTCTATAGCGTATCTGATGTGTTCTATTATTTGTTCCGCTTGTCGGGCTACCGCAGGAAGGTAGTAGTGCAGAACCTGCGTAACTCCTTCCCTGACAAAAGCGAGAAGGAAATACAGCAACTGTGCCGCGAGTACTTCCGCTACCTGTGCGATCTCACACTGGAAACCTTCAAGACACTGACGATGACCGAGCAGGAAGCCAGAGATCGGTGTACGCTCATTTTTCCTGACTGGCTGAAAGAATTTGCCAACCAGAAACAAAGTATGCTATTGGTATTGGGCCACTATGGCAACTGGGAATGGGGTGGCCCCGGCTTCACGTTACACTCGGGTATTCCGCTCAATGTCATCTATCGTCCACTTTCCAACCCGTATTTTGAAAAGATGATGACAGGCATGCGCACCAAGTTTGGCACACGCATCACCCCCGCTAAAAACACGTTACGTGAAATGGTTTCTTTACGCAACCAGCACATGGCATTTGCATTTATTGCTGACCAGGCGGCCACTATTGAAAATGGACATTGGATGGAGTTCCTGCACCAGGATACTTCCGTATACACGGGCCCGGAAAAACTGGCGGTAAAGTTCAATTATCCGGTGGTGTTCATGAATATCAAGAGACTGAGGCGCGGCTTTTATGAAGTAGCTCCCGAACTGTTGTTCGCTCATCCTAAAGAAACCCAGCCTGACCAGATCACAGAAACCTTTACACGCCGACTGGAACAGGAAATCCGCAAGGATCCGGTGATCTGGCTGTGGTCGCACCGCAGATGGAAACACAAACGACCTGCCTGATCTGCCACTTGTACTTTTAGTGTTAAATCTTGTACATTTCTTTCGTTTGCATTGTGTACCTTTGATTACAGTATCCAACCACACAATATGCGCACGGGAAAAGAATTGATTGCCGCGAGTAAGGAATTCACAGGAGAAATAAGAAGCCGCAGTTGGTCAGAACTTTTTATCACACTGGTTTTAATCGCACTTACATTGTCACTCACCTTTGTGGGAAGCATTCCTGCTCCTGTTCGGTTAGTATTCAGTATTATTACCGGGTTACTCTACGTGCGTGCATTTGTCATCTATCACGATTATCAGCACCGTGCTATACTGCAAAATTCAAAAGTGGCGAGTGTGATGATGCAAGGCATTGGTATATACCTGCTGGCCCCTGAAAATATCTGGAAGCGTTCGCACGAACATCATCATAACAATAACTCCAAGCTGACACTAAGCGGTATCGGTTCGTATCCTACCATCTGCAAAAACAGGTACGTGACGCTGACCAAGAATGAGAAACTTCTTTACCTGATCAATCGTCATCCACTGACCGTTATCTTCGGGTATTTCACCTTGTTTATCTATTGGCTCAATCTGAAGTCGTTTGTGCAAAGCGCTGGCAAGCACCTCGATTCACTGGCTGCCCTTGTATTTCATTTTGCCGCCGGAGCGGCTATACTGGTTTACTTAGGAACATTCACGTTTTTCATCAGCTGGTTCATTCCATTCTTTCTTGCTTTCGCGATGGGTTCTTATCTTTTCTATTGCCAGCACAATTTCCCTGATGCCAAGTTTAGCGAAAACCACGACTGGAAATATGATCATGCTGCGCTGGCCTCCACCAGTTTGATGAAAATGAGCCCTGTGATGCATTGGTTTACGGCCAATATCGGCTACCATCATGTTCACCACCTTAACTCACGCATTCCATTCTACCGCCTGAAAGAAGCGATGGAAGGCATGCCTGAATTGAAGAACGTCTCCACCACTTCATGGCACCCATTGGAAATGGTTCGTTGTTTCCGCCTTAAATTGTGGGATGCCGATCGGGGGAAGATGATTACACTCAATCAGCTGTAACGGATTCTTTTCACCCGAAAGGAATTAGTGGATAACCTCCTGAAGAATTATCCGCAACTCATTCAGCATCATCGCGGTAGCCCCCCAAACAATTTCCTGTTCGATCTCAAAATGAGGCGCCTGCATTTGAAAGTTACTGCCCACAGTGATCTCTTTACTTTGGATAGCAGTATCGCTGATTAACTCAAACAGATCCGCTTCAAGTATCCTGGCCACTTCATAACTATCCGCCGTAAACACCGGCTTTACCTTACTGTACCCGATAACGGGAGTCACCATAAAATTACTCGGAATTACAAAGAAATCGCTGAGCCTTCCTACCACGGTAACGTCCGCGCTATTGATTCCGATCTCTTCTTCGGCTTCCCGCAGAGCGGTTTCAATAAACGTCTCTCCGGCTTCCCTCTTGCCACCAGGTAAACTGATCTGCCCGCTATGGGCACCGGCATAGGTTTGTCTTTTAGTCAATGGAAATTTGATACTTCCTCTATCCGGATAAAGAAGGATGAGGACACTACCCGGCTTAGGGGGAAGCGTATGGTCAAATTTAAGAAGCTGCGCAGCCACGGGCACAGCACGCATTATTTCATGTGCACGTATTCCAGGCAATGCAAGCTGAAGTCGTTGCTTCAACTTATCCATCAGCACCGGCAATTCCATCATTTGCATTTCTTGATCAGATCTACTGTCAGCATTTTATCTCCGGCTTCTTCTGATAAATGGAATTGTGTGCAGGCTTCCTTCTGCTTGCCTGCATTCAGCAATGCCATGCCATAGTAAAAATGAATCTTGTCAATAAATGGGTCCATATCTAACGCCTGAGCCAGCAAGCGTTCTGCCGAAGCATACTCTTTTGTCATCAGATAAAAGATACCCTTATTGCGGTACGCCCAACCATTGTACGGATCAAGTCCGATGCTGGTATCAATATCATTCTGTGCTTTAACCAAATCGTTCAGGCTTAAATAAACGTATCCCCGGTTATTCAAAAAATACGGTTCTTTAGGCGAATGCGTCAGTGCTTTGTTCACCCATATCAGCGCCTTTTCGTAGTTCTTCCGTTCCGTTTCAATCATGGAGAGCGTATTGTAGATGTTTGACTCCGTGGAATCTTTCTTCAACACTTCCAACAGTTCGGCCTCTGATTGGTCAAATTGCTTTTCATAAAATTTTACCGTAGCCCGGTTCACCAGGTATTCCGTTTTTTCACCATCCAGCTGAATGGCCTTATCAAAAGCCTGACGAGCTTTATCGAATTCCCGCAGCCGGGTAGAAATTAACCCTCGGGTAAAGTAGGCGATGGCCGTGTCGGGCTTGGTCGCAATCACTTTTTCCAGATCGTGTGACGCACTGTAGTATTCTTTCAATTCGTAGTACGTATTGGCACGGTTGAAATAGGCATTGAGAAAATCAGGTTTGCACTCAATGGCCTTGTTGTATTTTTCAAGTGCTTTGTCCCATTTACCCTGGTTGAAATAGATGGTCCCCAGGTTGTTCAGCGCATCGGCATAGCACGGTTCCAGTTTAATGGCTTCGGCATAGTAATAGATTGCCTGCTCAAAGTGGTTCTCCTTTACCGCAAAATTCCCTTTGATAAGGAAATTCTGAAGACGTGATTCTTTTGATTCGGAACAGGAAAAAAGAATAGTAAATAAGATAAAAGGAACGCCATATTTTCTCATCATACGATATACGAATAAGCGTTAGCAGAATAGTATCCACAGCTTATAGTGTGCAAGTTACAAACCCAACAGGTTGAAATTTGTTCTTGCCGGCAAAGAAGTTATCGTCTGTTGTAAGTTATTTTATTTTTTATTTGCTAATAATTTTGATTTTAGTAATTCATCTCCTTTATTTGAGCCATAATTGATATGAAAACAACTCAAAACAGCTTGCACCACCACCATCATGTAACCAACATGCGTGGCGGGTATGCGTTTTGATTAAAACATAAACAGTTTTAAGAAGGCTTGCCCAAAATGGCAAGCCTTTTTTATTGCTCAAAAAAGAACAGATGACTTACTAAATGATATGAACACGTTACTTCGAATTGCCATTCAGAAATCGGGACGACTGCAGGAAGGATCACTTGCATTACTTAAAGAAAGCGGCCTCTCCTTCAGCAACGGAAAAGACCAGTTGAAAACCACCGCTCGCAACTTCCCTGTCGAGTTACTTTTCCTTCGTGATGATGACATTCCTCAATATGTAGAAGACAACGTGGCTGATATCGGTATTGTAGGTGAGAACGTGTTTGTAGAAAAACAAAAGCGCAACGACCTGATCAAACGACTGGATTTCTCAAAGTGCCGCTTGTCCATTGCCATACCCCGGGCAGATACCTACACCGGGATCGAATTCCTGCAAGGCAAAAACATTGCTACCTCCTACCCTACTATCGTTCAGCAGTTTCTGGATAAGCACCGTATCAAGGCAGGCATCCATGAAATCAGTGGCTCCGTAGAGATTGCTCCGGGCATTGGATTGGCCGATGCGATCTGCGACATCGTAAGCACGGGCAGCACGCTATTGAGCAATGGCTTGAAAGAAGTGGAGATTGTCATGCAATCTGAAGCGGTAATGATTGCTCATCCTCAACTGAGTGCGGCGAAGAAAGAGATACTGGATAAACTGATATTC
>JAHEZH010000331.1 GCA_023251155.1 Flammeovirgaceae bacterium
TCTCTTCCGTGATCATCTTGGAATATCCCCCAAGACGCTTTCCAACATAGTTCGTTTTCAGTCCTTTTACAGAGCATGGGCTAATTCAAACGTAGGAGACTTCTACAAAGACCTTCTCAGTGAACAATACTATGACCAGGCGCATTTCATCAAAGAGTTCAAGCGTTTTACCGGCTATTCTCCACGCCAGTACGCAAAGGAAAAAAATGAATTCGGGCGCATATTCTATCGGGAATAGTTAATGATTTCATTCATTTCCCTTTTTTACAATTTTCCGGAAGGGACCTTCATCAACTTTGAATCCTCAAGTAAAATCAATTCAAAAAACGATGAAAAAATTAATAACCTGGACTGAAATACCTGTAGAAGATCTCCACCGGGCAAAAAAATTCTACGGCCATGTATTCGGATTGAAGTTCATTGACATGAGGGTGGCTGAATTTGACTATTCAATCATCGATCTTGACGGCAATACCGATTCGGCCGCATTGGTAAAAGGGTATGGCTATACACCTTCTCTGGAGGGAACAACGATCTACCTTAACGCTACACCTGATATTGATCCCATATTAAAGAAAGTAGTTACAGCGGGTGGCAGCATTATTCTGGGTAAGACCTACCTTAGCCCGGAAGCCGGCTACATTGCATTTATCATTGATAGCGAAGGAAACAAAATAGGACTACAACACACATAATCAACTGTGCCATGACAAACAAATTACTTTTGAGAATAGCTGCTGCATGTCTGTGGTTCTTCGCCTTCGGTCATACAATCGGACATATTACTCGCAAAGACACCAATGATGAGAATGCCCGGAAGGTTTTACAGCTCATGAGCGAAACCAAATTTGATATGTTCGGGCAAATGAGAAGCTACGATGAGAACTATACCGGCATGAGTCTTAACCTTATAGTTACGTTGATCACCCTAGGCATCTTACTCTGGAACCTCTCCCTCCTCGAAATTGAGAATCAAAAACGAATGAGCGTTTCCATTCTAATATTGATACTATGTATGGTTGGATTCTCAGTAACCAGTTTTGTATACTTCTTTCCACTTCCTGCCGTGTCATGCCTGCTGGCTGCCATCGCCACAGGAGTGGCGTTTTTCAGGATAAAAACGGTTTAGATATCTTCACCAGATCGCATGGCATCATGAATGATCTTTATCCATTCCGATGATGAATAAAGATCATTCATCAAGTATTTCATAACCGATTCTATTTAATCTTTGCTACTTGCAATACACTTTCTACCATGTTTGATTCTTGCGTTCTCCTATCCCTTGAGATGATGTATGTCAATGAGGGAACCGGCCACTCGCCTGGGAAATCCCTTTTCATCCCGCAACGTATTTCCAACCGCTCGGAACCACCTATACGTACCGTTCTTCAGTTGAAGCTGGTATTCTACATCATAAGGCGTTTTCCCGGTAAAATCCTTAAGGTGCTGTTCAAAGGCAAGTAATGTCTGATGTTTATGGTCGGGATGAAGTCGGGATGACCAGGAATG
This sequence comes from Flammeovirgaceae bacterium, assembly GCA_023251155.1. Lineage (GTDB taxonomy): Bacteria > Bacteroidota > Bacteroidia > Cytophagales > Cyclobacteriaceae > ELB16-189. Next base: position 1,513 of record JAHEZH010000331.1, read on the forward strand.
AAGTACATTGGGAAAACTCTTTTCACCATCAAACCCCAGCATTGATCGAAACCGTTCATACCAGTTGAATGGCGTGTCGTCATTAAATTGCAAGTCGGCAGGCACATCCATATCCCAAAGACCTTCTGTGGTGGTTTTCGTAATCAGGGAAAGAAGTGTATTCGCACGATCCAGATCTGCTTCTCTGAGTTTGGAGGAAGTCACATCGGTGGCCAGCTTCATGATTTTCAATACCTCACCTTGCGAGTTAAAAATTGGATTATAAATCGCGTTCATCCACACGGCCTCCCCTTTTGAATTAATTCTTTTGAAAACATCCGTGACCGACCTGCCTTCAGCCAAATGATTCCAGAATGTCTTATACTCCGTTCCTTCCCGGAATTCCTGTGGAACAAATATCCGATGATGTTTGCCCTTGATTTCATCCAATGAATACTTCATCAATGACAGAAAAATGGGATTGGCGTCAAGCACAGTTCCATCTACGGTAAATTCAATAGTTGCCATCGTACTGTTCATGCCGTGTAGCAAGCTTTCCCGTTCAGCAGCAGCTTGCTGAATCTGCTCACTTTTTCTTACCATCTCTTCCTGCGTAGCGGTGATCTCTTCCATGGTTTGCCGCAGTTCTTCTTCCTGTGCTTTCGACTCTTCCAGTAGCTCCTGAACTTCCAGTTCCTTTTGTTTTTGACGGGTGATGTCCGTTGCAAACTTCATTACCTT
>JAHEZH010000116.1 GCA_023251155.1 Flammeovirgaceae bacterium
GGTGCACGGTGCCAATAACGAAGGACCGATGAGTGCGGTAGGTCGTAAAGGTGTTGAGTATTATAATAGGCTGGGTTATGTTCCATACGATGTGAAAATCAATGAGAATGCGGCACGCATACTAGAGTACGCTTACGATGATTTTGCAATATGGAAGTTAGGTAAAGCACTGAATCGCCCTAAAGAAGAACTGGATCGGTATGCGAAGCGTAGCCAGAACTATCGCAATCTGTTTGATCCGCAAACGAAACTGATGCGCGGTAAAAACCAGGATGGTAAGTTTCAATCACCGTTCAATCCATTCAAGTGGGGTGATGCATTTACAGAAGGAAACAGCTGGCATTACACGTGGTCGGTGTTTCACGATGTACAGGGATTGGTTGACCTCATGGGAGGAAGTCAGTTGTTTGTGAATAAACTGGATTCCGTTTTTCTGTTGCCACCTAAGTTTGACGATAGTTATTATGGCGGAGTGATTCATGAGATACGTGAAATGCAGATTGCCAACATGGGGCAGTATGCACACGGCAACCAGCCGATTCAGCACATGATTTACCTATACAATTATGCGGGTGCTCCATGGAAGACTCAATACTGGGTGCGCGAAACGATGAACCGGATGTACAAGGCCACCCCCGATGGCTATTGTGGTGATGAAGATAACGGCCAGACTTCTGCCTGGTACATCTTTTCTGCCATGGGCTTCTATCCTGTTTGCCCCGCTACCGATCAATATGTGTTAGGGGCTCCGCTATTTCCAAAAACCACTGTGACATTGGAAAATGGAAAACAACTGGTAATCACGGCACCAAAAAATTCAGCCAACAACCGCTACGTGAACGAACTGAAACTGAATGGAAAAGTATATGACAACAACTGGCTTGGTCACTTCGATCTGCTGAAAGGAGCTACACTTGATTTTGATATGACCGCTGAACCCAACAATAAACGAGGTACAGACAAGAACGCTTTTCCGTATTCATTCTCGAATGAGAAGTAGATTAGAATCAGATAACAATGGCTACAATGCCTGTTCAGATGTGCAGAAGATGATTCGGCTAAATAAGCAAGGAGTACATTAAAGTAAAGATTCGTTTCATTCAATCGCCAGCGGTTGAATGAAACGAATGTTCTTAAGATGATGATAGATGAAACACTATTCGCTCATCCGAATGAAAAAATATAACAGCCGTGGCTTTTCACCATCCTTTTATTCCGTGTGCTACGCTTAAGTGATTAATTTAATTCAAACCTTGTGTACTCTTTCTGTTAAAAAAAGGCTTCAATACCGTTCTGTCCAATACAATAAAAGCAATCACCAGATTAATCATAATCACCACCTTCATCACTGTTTTAATGTTAAGAGGGATACTTTGGATAGAAAGGTTTTGAAGTGCTTTCGGAAGATTTAAACCGCTGAGGTGGATAGGACCACTTAGTGTATCTAACGAGCCAGTGGCTAATAACAACATTCCCACTGCTGTGGCAACTACTATTCCGATTAACAGAAATAACCCATTGCGTGGAGAAAGGGTACTTGTAGCGGGTACCTTGTCCAGGTTATGCATCACCTTGTCGGTGAAAGCAGGGGAGGGTGCTGACGTAACCAGGGATCGGCCACTGAGCAGATCATGTATCAAACGAAGCTCTTCCAGGCGTTCGCGCAAAGCCGGTAATTGCTCCAGTTGACTTTTAAGTACAGCAACTTCGGCTCCTGACAGTTTTCCATCCAGGAAATCCAGCAGTTTATCGTTTTGTTGATTACTTATCTTTTCCATGCCATTACAAAGTTAATGCTTCCTGTTTTAAAATCCGTTTCAATTCATCGGCCAGCCGTTGCCGTGCACGATGTACTCTTACCTTTATCGTATTCACATTCTGCCCCATCATCTCGGCTACTTCTTCCAGCGTAAACTCTTTCATGTAATAGAGCTGGATGGCCAGCCGGTCAGCTTCATTCAATTTGTTCATCGCCTGAGTAAGAAAAACCTGCTGATCTTCTTTCTCGGTTGGCGTATCAGCTCGTTCATGATATTCGATCGGCGTATCTTCAATGTCCTGAAATTGTTGTTTCTTTTTTCTTTTGTATGTGATGGCGGTATTGAATACAATGCGATACAGCCATGTACTGAATCGTGCCTGACGATTGAATCCGTTCAGGTAATGAAATGCTTTGATAAAAGCATCCTGCGCAGCTTCTTCCGCTTCCGGTTTATTCTCTACCACTTTATAGGCGATGGTATAGGCATAGCTTTTATACTTGTCCACGAGCTGAGCGTAAAGCTGTCGCTCACCGGCCAGTATGCGGTCAATTAGAATGTTTTCCTCCTGAAGTGTGATCACGGCCCTTTGACGCAGAATTTGTCTTTCAAGTTACAAGGTTATCAGAGATTCTGAATATAAGATGCCTGGAGGAAGTCATCCGGTATCTAAATGTTCCGCATCCAAAATTATTTTCTTCCTCACGTGTAACCGATGTGAAATACCCTGCGTCATAGGGCCAAATAAACAGTTACAGTTATGGAAGAAGATGTTATTATCCCCATATTCGGAATGATGATCCCGATTATTATCTCTATCGGGGCGTTTATCATGATCGTGTACATCCGCAAGTTTGAGAACATGGAGAAGATGCTGATCATCGAAAAAGGACTCGATCCTACTTTATTTAAAAGTGCAAAAAGCTGGCCTACATCGGGCGCATTGCGTGCCGGATTACTTTTAATTGGTGCCGGACTTGGTTTACTTGTGGGGCATTGGCTCGACCGTGCTTTTGATATGGAAGAAACAGGCTACTTCTCCATGCTGTTTATCTTTGGCGGTATTGGGTTACTCCTGGCCTACCTGATCGAAGAAAGGAAACTGAAAGAACAGCGATAATCCGTTGCGGTACGGAGAAAGTTTGATTAGTAGAAGGGGGTGAAGGGGCTGCATCAAAATATCATCTGTGCTCGCCCTTGGCAAATTACCCCTGTAACGCAAAAGAAGCAGAGCTCATTGAACTCTGCTTCTTCCGTTTTAAAGAGCATTATAAAAACTACTTTGGATCTTTTGGATTACCGGGTTTCACTACAATGGTACGCCCATCGAGTTCTTGCTCATTCAATGCGGCAATTGCTTTGTTGGCCTCATCGTCATTGGGCATTTCTACAAAGCCGTACCCTTTCGACCGGCCCGTGTCACGGTCCTTCACAATTTTAGCAGAGGCTACCTGTCCATACTGGGCAAAGGCTTTCTCCAGATCTTCCGGTCTGGTTTTAAAGTTCAAACGAGCAACGAAAATGTTCATAGTACAAGAGAGAGTTAAAGTTTTGGGAAATTAAACCTCCTTGGCAATTGCTGTGTGGCAACTACCAATAACGTAATACAAAATAGGAAATTAAATTCAGATAAGAAATTCATTATCCTGACGATTTTAAAATAACGAATGATAAATCGAATCCGGTGTTGATTTACTCGCTATTCCGGTTGATTTGGAAGTAACCGATAATGGGCGTATTCCTTACTTATGCTTCGTCATTCTTTTCATCAGCCTTCCATCAGCTCACGGGCATTTTCAATCGCTTTGGCGGATGGCTTGGAACCCCCGATCATTTTGGCAATTTCTTCAATGCGTTCCGCTTCACTCAGTTTCTTGATCAGGCTGATTGTTTTGTCGGAGGTGTTGTCTTTATAGACATAAAAATGCGTGTCGCCTTTGGCTGCAATCTGTGGCAAATGACTGATCGAAATTACCTGGTGCCGCTGGGCAATCTCTTTCATCATCCGCCCAAGACGGATAGCAATTTCACCCGATATTCCTGTGTCGATTTCATCGAGAATCAATGTGGGCATGGCGGTTTTTTCGGCCATTACGTACTTCACGGCAAACATCAGTCGGGAAAATTCTCCCCCCGATGCCACCTGGGTTAATGGGCGTGGTGCTAGCCCTTTGTTGGCACTGAACAGAATTTCAATGGCATCCATCCCTGATGGACCCGCTTCCCCTTTCTCATTTTCAATTTTGATCACGGCATCCGGTATCCCCAATTCAACCAATAGCTGAACGATTTGCCTGGTTAAGCTATTGAAAACCTTCTCTCGCGTAAGCGAAAGTTCTTTGGCATACTGGGCAACAAGGGTTTTACTTTTTTCGAGATCGCTCTTGGCTGCAGCCAGGGCTTCGTCCAGGTTCTCCGTCTTCTCTGTTTTTATGCGCAGCGCTTCCTGGAATTCCAGCAATTCTTTAATGGATGACTTTCTGTGTTTCTGTAAAAGCTGGTAGATCAGACTCAGGCGTTCTTTCACTTCTTCGCTTTGCCTGGGATCGAATTCAATAGAGCTCTCTTCTCTTTCAATCTCCAGCAGAATATCTTCTGCTTCCAGGCGAATACTTTCAAGTCGCGTGTAGAGTGTTTCGTAAGCAGGAGAATAACTGGCAACGGCTTGTAGTTGTGCTTTGATCTCCGCCAGCACCGTAGTGATGGAATATTCCGACTGGCCCAGGTGATGGATGGCCTGGTTGAATCGTGTCTTAATATCTTCCGCGTGTTCGCTGATCTTCAGTTCCGATTCCAGTTTCTCCTGTTCATTTTCCTCCAGGTCCGCTTTCGATAACTCATCCCACTGAAAGCGCACAAAGTCGGCCTCTTGTTTCAGTGAGGACGATTCGGAAAGCAATTCTTCATAGACGGACTTCGCTTTTGAATACGTCTTCCATGCCTGCCGATAGGGAGTCTTGATTTTATCATTCGCAGCAAACGCGTCAATCAACTCCAGTTGAAAAGATTGTTCACCCAGGGCCAGTGTCTCATGCTGTGAATGAATGTCCATCAGGCGCTGTCCAATGCGTTTCATGACATCCAGTGTGACAGGAGTATCGTTGATGAACGCACGGCTTTTTCCACCCGGACTTATTTCTCTTCGGATCACACTCACCGATTCATAATCAAGATCGGCGGTTTCAAAAAGACTTTTTAATTTATAGGCAGAAAGATCGAATGTTCCTTCTACGATGCACTTCTCATTTTCGTCCCACAATACTTTGGTATCGGCACGCGAGCCCAGCAATAACCCTACCGCTCCCAGCATAATGGATTTACCAGCCCCGGTTTCTCCGGTAATCACATTGAGATGCCCCGAAGGATCCATCTCCAGGTGCTTGATCAGGGCGTAGTTTTTTATAGTAAGGTGCTTCAGCATAGCTCATGCAATATATGAGCAAGTTGACAATTGACAAATGTAAAAATTAACAATAACAGTGAATACTTCGGATATTCCTATTGTCAGTTGTGCATTGTCATTTGCCTTTCCTAGTTAGCTACAATCTTCTGATAAATGTTTCGCTTGGGATCAAGCTGGGTGAGCAGGTCGAAGGCTTCCCGGCGTACAGGCAAGCTGCCATCTGAAAACAGGTTGGCGAGTTCGTTGGCTTTGGAATCAAAAAAGGAAACCACAAACACTGAACTCGGGTTGATGGTCCACACTTTCTTCACTGCTTTCAATACATCCAGTATCATGATCCGGCTATCCTCCGGATTTTTTTCAAACGTATCCAGCGCCAGGCGATGGTATTTATAGATTCCTTTTCTCAGATCGACAGTCTGCGGGTTATTCAAACTTTCGATCAGTGCATAGCGGCTACGGTTACTGCCCAGCGCATCCCATCCCGGGCGATTGCTTCCCTGCGCATTGTTTACCACCGTAAGTGCTTTTTGAAAATAAGGATTTCCTCCCATATCGCTGAACGAATCGGCATCAACACCCAATATGATGTAGGCATAGAAGGCAAGCATGGAAGTAATGTTATTGAAATAGGTGTTGTCGTTATAATCCAGTGGTTGTGATTCGATGTATTCAAACTCAAATTCGCGATCGGCAAAGTTGAGCAATACCGATTCATAGTTTGTATTGAATACCGGGCGGGCTACCGTGATCTGCGCGCTCGAAGTAAAATTGCCGATGGAGGGCATCTTGCTGATATTGATAAAAATGCGGCAGTTGATTTTTTCGTAGTTCTTATAGGTGTCGTTTCCCCACTTGCGTGAATTCATGAAGTTGGCAAAGGCGCGCTCCATGTCTTTGAACACGGCTCTGTCGGTGGTCTGTACCTGATCGGCGTTGATAGTGAACTTCACATTAAGCTCCTGTGTATAGCCGGGCAATGTGGCGCCCATTAAGAATGCAAAGAAAAGAACAACTCTACGCATGAACATTTTCAATTATAGCATTAACGATGTCAACGGCTACTTCTTTCTTACTCTTTAAAGAAAATTCGCGCACTTTATTTTTGCGGTCGATAATCGCGATCTTGTTGGTGTCGTGGCCAAAGCCTGCACCTTCATCTTTTAGTGAATTGAGCACAATCAGGTCAAAATTCTTTTTGCTAAGCTTCGCTTCGGCATTGGCTTTTTCGTTTTCTGTTTCCAGCGCAAAGCCTACAATAAACTGACCGTGGGTTTTTTGTTTGCCCAATTCAGCAGCAATGTCTTTTGTCTTGGTCAGCGTTAACGTCAGCTCACTTTCCGTTTTCTTGATTTTCTGGTCAGCTACCTCCACTGGCCGGTAATCAGCTACTGCTGCTGCCAGCACGATGATATCCGCAGAAGCAAAGATATTTTGACAGGCCTGAAACATCTCTTCAGCCGAAGTTACTTTCGTCGTTTTGATGTGCGGATGTGAAGTAACTTGTTGAGTAGGGCCGGCTACGATCGTTACCTCAGCACCCTGGCTGGCCAGTTCTTCCGCTATAGCAAAGCCCATCTTGCCACTTGAATTATTGCCAATAAAACGTACCGGATCCAGCGCTTCATGTGTAGGTCCGGCAGTAACTAATGCGTGCCTGCCTTTCAGCTTTCCGTGATCAAAAAACCGAGTGAGGTGTTCGATAATTTCTTCCGGCTCTGCCATTCTCCCGCTGCCCACGAGACCACTGGCCAGCTCACCAAAGGCAGCATCAATTAAATGATTGCCATAGCTTTTTAGTTTTTGAATATTGGCCGTAGTAGAAGGATGTTGCAGCATATCCAGATCCATGGCAGGGGCAAAGAATACGGGGCAGCGTGCGGACAGGTAAGTGGCTAAAAGGAGATTATCACAAAGTCCGTTGGCCATCCTGGATAGGGTGTTGGCACTTGCCGGAGCAATAATCATGGCATCGGCCCACAGGCCGAGTTCTACATGATTATTCCACTGGCCGCTGTCTTCATTTGAAAATGAAGTGAGTACCGGATTTTTAGAGAGCGTGCTGAGGGTGAGGGGAGTAATGAAGTCATGAGCGGCAGGCGTCATGATTACTTTTACTTCAGCTCCGGATTTGATCAGTAACCGTACGAGTATTGCAGTCTTATAAGCTGCAATACTCCCGGTAATACCAAGTATTATTTTCTTTCCGACGAGCATGCATTAAGCATCCAGCTTATCGATATCGCTGCGCTTGCGGTACGTTATTTTTCCTTCCAGAAATTCTTCCATAGCCGTAGAAGTTGGCTTAGGCATACGCTCGTAGAAACGAGAGATCTCGATCTGCTCGCGGTTTTCGAAAACTTCTTCCAGGTTATCTACCGTAGTAGCAAACTCAGCAAGTTTTCCGTTTAGTTCTTCTTTGATATTAACAGCGATCTGGCGTGCGCGTTTTGAAACGATCACTACCGATTCGTAAATGTTTCCTGTGCGATTAGCAATTTTTTCTACATCGCGTGTGATGATGGAAGGTTGAACGGCCATGATTATGAATTTTTATTTGTTGTTTTTAATTGATTGAGTCGGACAAGGCTTTCGGAATAGAACTTCTCTACTTCTTTCAGGTATTTGCTTTCCGGAAAATTATCCACCAGCTCCTGATAGAACTCCACCACCAGGGTGTAGCGCTCGGTTTGCAAATGGTTGAAGCTTTGCTGGGCAAAACGATATTGTGCTACCACTTTCAGGTACGCCAGTTCTTCCAGGTATTTGGAATCAGGGAAATTTCTTTTGAAGTTATCAAAAGAGATAATCGATGCTTTGTATTGGCGCAACTTCAGGTACTGCTTGGCGTTGTCATATCCTTTCAGTTCCAGCTTCTGTTGTGTAGCCGTAATTACTTCCACGGCCTGGTCGCGGAACTTGCTTTCCGGATATTGGTTGACAAAATTCTGCATGGCACCCATGGCTTCCTTGCTTTCCTTTTGATCCAGGTTGGCACTGGGAGAGGAAACGTAAAGTGAGTACGCATACATAAACTGAGCTTCCTGCGCTAAGGCACTGCGGCCATAGGTTTCGTAAAATGTTTTGAACTGGTTGGATGCCAGTAAATAGGTTTTCTCATAGTACTGGCAGTAAGCCAGATAAAACTCTACTTTTTCTCCTTCTGGTAATCCTCTCACCACCGGGCGTATCTCTTCAAAAAGGATGGCGGAGTGATAATAATCCTTCTTTTCGTAGTATTTAAAGGCTGCCTCGTATTTCACTCGCCAGTCTTCGCTCTTCTGTATTTTCCTGAATTTGCTGCAGGCAATGGCAGAAAGGGCAACAAGCACTATGAAGAGTGACTTGATTAAGGTGTTTCGTGAAAGAGAGATCATCAAAAATGATTGATTTAAGCTTTTTGGAAAAAACCAAGACGCAAATATAAATAAGACGCAGGCAATTTGAAAATGAGATTACTAGACCGTTTTGACGATGGGTTTAAATACTTCACCTCGGTTTCGGATGGCTGTTTTCTATTCAGATACACAATTCTTGCAGCTTTAACAACGGAGTAGGAGTGGTAATTATTTGATGTCGGGTTTACTTCCTGACGATAAGTTTCCGGGTGAGCACCCCGCTATTGTCCAGGTAAAGGGTGTAAAAATAGATTCCTGAAGCCAGTTCATCCGTAAGTATCTTCACCTTGGTTTCCAGATTCGGAAGCTGGTAATTACTGATCGGGCTGCCCAGTATGTTGTGAATCACCATTTTAGCTTTCACATGTTCGTTATGTACCTCATACTCCACAAAGGCCTGGTCACTGGCCGGATTAGGGTATACATCGTGAATGGTAATGTCTTTTGATCTGAAAACCAGCTGGCGCGCCTGCTTTTCGTCTATGGAAATAATGATGTTATGATCGGCAATTTCATTGGGGGCATTACTCGCCACCACTTCAAAGTGCAGGTTATGTTGTCCGGCCACCAGTCCCGTTTCAATTGTGTAGTACAATCCGGTCAACGTTTCCCTGGGTTCCAGGCGTCTGGTAATTTCTTCCACGCTGGCTTCATGGCAGTTTTTATCAAAACAGAAATACCCTTTTTGGGTGCTGCCCAGGTCGCTGCTGACTTTTTTAATGATGTAGGTTTGCGCCTTGTCCGTGTTATTCCGGATACGGATGGGGATACGAAGGTTTTCACTTAATCCTGCCTGAAAGATTTCCTGGCGGTCAATCAGTTCGAAAGTCTGGGCTTTGGCAGCGCAGCTTATTCCAATGATCAAAATCAGAATAAAAACCTTTCGCATTGTTGATTTATAGGTATTCTAAGAAAGGTAGTGCGAAAGGTAAAGATGTCCTACAGATTTTCTGAAAAAACTTGAGAGGTAAGACAATATTATTGAGAGAGGGGGCGTTGCTTGTCTTTTTTAGCCTTCACCACATCCGTTTTCACTGGCCTGTCTTTTCCTCGCCATATAAATCCGCGTAATTTAGTGTCGGGTTCTTTCAGTTCATGGGGCGGAATGAATTTCGCATCGGGCATCTTATAAAAACTGATGTTGTTCAGCTTACCTTCCAGGAAATTGATCTTCATGTTGCTGCAGACAATCCGGTTCATGCCCATCATGTACGTTACTTTGTATAATGCCGTGTCGCTCTTTAGTTCTTTTTCATCCAGTGCGAAGTAGATGCTTTCTCCGTTGCCATCCACATCCACATGGTGAATTTTACTTTCAACAAAAAGCGCGGTCATTTTGCGACCCTTGATCTGGTTGAAGTTGGTGAGTGAATCCTGCGATACCACAAACGAATTGTTCACCAGGTAGATGCGATCAATTTTCTTCTGCTTGAGAAGCAAGCGAATGGAATCCCCGGTCATCTGGTTTCCATCGTTCCATAAAACCGGATCTTTGTAGAAGTAGATCATGGAATCGATAGGTACATATGCAAGCGAGTCGGCTACGCCCTGCAAATCGGTTTTAAAAATCCGTACGTGATTATAGGCAAGCACTCTCTTTTTACGGGGGTCTTTATGCTCTATCGATACCAACGTATCGGCCGAGAGAAATAAAGTGTCGCCATCTTCGGCAATTTTCGCTACATAGGCATTGTTCCATACTTTAGATACCCCGTTCTTTTTATCGTAGTACCCATCATCGCCATAGATGATCATGTTTTCTTCTTTTGACGTCATCACCACGTTGCGCTGTGCCTTATAAAATTTGCGGAAGTCATCCAGAAAATATTTGTCACCCTTCATTTTATAGGTAGGCGTTTCAATATCCCCCTGGTTAATGTCTGATTTCTTTTTGCTCGTATCGTAATATCCGTTTTGGTAGATGGCGGTTTGCCCATCTTTATCGACTACTTTGGTGAGATCGCGGAAGTACACAATTTTGGTTTTGGAGTTGTACTGAAGCGTGTCGGAGTTGAGCGTGTAGTCTTTATTGTAACCGACTACCTCCGTCTTGAAGGAAGCCAGGTTGGTACCCACATCATAGTACCCCTTCTTGCTGGTTAAGGTATTGGTGCTATCCACCAGCTTTCCTCCGTCAAAATATTTTGCCAGGTTCTTATTGCGATAGTAATCCAGATGGTCGGTATACAGTACCGCCGTATTCAGTTTGGTGAATACGACATTTCTCCGCAGGTAGGCAATCTTCTCATTCCCATCGTACGATAAACTTTTAGCCGTTACCGTCACCGAGTCACCTTCGGTAATGCGGATTCTTCCGTAGGCATCTACGGCATTTCGCTCCCGGTATATCTGGGCAGAGTCACAATAGATAGTGGTTTTGTTTTGTACAAAAACGACATTGCCTACTACCCAATCCACACGTTCTCCGTTGCTTCCGGTTCCTCCCCGTAGCTTGTCCGCTTTTTTTAGCTTCACCTTCTTCTGTGCCAGAGCAGGGGCACACAAGATGGAGAACAATAAAAGAAGGAAGACTGGTCGCTTTAACATACAAGTTACAAAATTAGAGAACTGGAGCTTTGTAAAATAATTTAGTTGCAAAACCTTTCTGTTTAGCCGGGGTCATGACCAGATAGGTACGGTACGGTTCAATTAATGCGTAATCCCCGCTAACCGTTACCTTTGCACGGTGCAGGAATTGTTTCTCCAACATATTGAGCAAAATAAATGGGCCATTCGTGACCAGCGCATTCTGCTCACGGTCAGTGGTGGACTTGATTCCATGGTCATGCTCCATCTTTTTGTTTCTTCCGGCTTTCAGGTGAGTGTAGCGCATTGCAATTTTCAACTTCGCGGCAGCGAATCGGATGGCGATGAGCAGTTTGTCGTAAAAAAATGTCAGCAACTTCAGGTTCCGGTTGATGTAAAACGGTTTGATACCAACAATTATGCCACGCATAACCATGTATCTACGCAGATGGCGGCACGCGATCTGCGTTATGCCTGGTTTTATGAACTGGCCGACCAAGGTCACTTCAGTTTCATTGCCACCGCCCACCATCTCAATGATGCCATCGAGACCACATTACTTAATCTAATAAGCGGGAGAGGAGCAGATGGACTCACCGGCATTGCAGCTCAGAATGGTCGGATTATTCGTCCCCTTATTTTTGCATCGCGTAAGCTAATCGAAAAATACGCTGCCGATCATACCATCACCTGGCGGGAAGACAGCAGTAATAGTCAGGATGAGTATAAAAGAAACTTCATCCGCCATCGCATCATTCCTCTATTAAGTCAATTAAATCCTTCGCTCCTTGATTCAGTGAGCAGATCGATGCGTAAGAATGAAGGTATCGTAGAGTTGGAAAGAGAAGCGATTGCCGCTTTTGAATCACGTTATGTCAGCAGAAAAGCAGACCGTATAGCAATTGATAAAACAGCCTTGCAGCGGTATCAGCATAAAGCATCGGTGTTGTATGAACTCATTAAAGGATACGGGTTTTCGCTGGAACAGTGCGGGCAGGTGGTTCCTGCGGTACCAGGTCAGCCGGGCAAACGTTTTTCATCGGCGTCACATCAGTTAGTTATTGATCGTGATGAGCTGATCATTACACGTCATACAGAAACTCCGGCAGAGGTACGTATTGCGCTATCGGACAATGTATCTGTATTGGGTACACAACGTCTGCAGCTGGAAGAAACAGAGGAGGTATCCATAAGTAATGATGATAACGGGCACACTTCTTTTGATGCAGATAAAGTAAACTATCCGCTCACATGGCGCACCTGGAGGGAGGGAGACTTCTTTTATCCATTAGGCATGGAAAACCGAAAGAAGATCAGCGATTTTTTGATCGACCGGAAGATACCTCTGAACGATAAAGCGAAAGTCACGGTTCTGGAGTCAAAGGGAGAGATCATGTGGGTGGTGGGGCATCGTATCAGCCATCATTTCAGGATCACCCCAGGTACCAAACGTGTATTGCGTATAAAGGTGATGCCACATTTTATGTAATTATTCTTTTGCTTTGATCTGTGGAACTCTAAATTGGCATCGCATTTCGCGCAGAGCGAGAATCTAATTCTAAACTTAATATCTTGTAATAGTATGAAAATCACTGTAGTAGGAGCAGGTAATGTAGGTGCCACGTGTGCTGATGTGCTCGCTTATCGCGAAGTTGCCAACGAAATTGTGTTGGTGGACATTAAAGAAGGTCTGGCCGAAGGTAAAGCATTAGACATCTGGCAGAAAGCTCCCATCGATTTGTATGACTCACGCACAATCGGCTCCACCAACGACTTTTCGAAGTCGGCAGGTTCTGAAGTCGTGGTGATTACTTCCGGCCTCCCTCGTAAGCCGGGCATGAGTCGCGATGACTTAATCGGGACCAACGCAGGTATTGTAAAGTCAGTAACTGAAAATATCATTAAATATTCGCCCAATGCCATCATCATCGTGGTGTCCAATCCATTGGATGTAATGACATACCAGGCACACATCACTTCCAAACTGCCACGCACCCGCCTGATGGGTATGGCGGGTATTCTGGATACCGCCCGCTACCGTGCATTCCTGGCCGAAGCATTAAACGTATCTCCGAAAGATATCCAGGCCATGTTGCTGGGCGGGCATGGTGATACCATGGTGCCACTTCCGCGATACACTACCGTATCCGGTATACCGGTTACTGAATTGATTGCCAAGGATAAACTGGATGCGATCATTGAGCGTACCAAAGTAGGTGGAGGTGAGTTAGTGAAACTCATGGGAACATCCGCGTGGTATGCACCGGGTTCTGCAGCCGCGCAAATGGTAGAAGCCATTGTAAAAGATCAGCGCAGAATTTTACCAGTATGTATGCAACTGGATGGCGAATACGGCATCAAAGATTGCTACCTGGGTGTACCAGCGGTATTGGGTAAGAATGGTATTGAACGTGTGATTGAACTGGATCTGAACAAAGACGAAAAAGCGCTGCTCGAAACCAGCCGCAAGCACGTGAAAGAAGTAATGGATGTACTGGATAAACTGGGTAAATAATCTTACCGGGATTTATTCAAGACAAGCCAATCGGTTTTATAAAGCGTCTTCGATCATTCGGAGACGCTTTTTTTGTTTATATTCATCACCGAAAGAATTTAACACTCGGGCTCAAAAACCGTATACTATGAAATACCTGTTTTCAATGGTGTTGTTGATAATAGTGTGTGCCTGCAGCAAAAAAGAAGTAAAGAAAGAACCCTTTCCATTTATTGAAGTAAAAGTTATTGAAGTAAAAGAGAACGAATGGACTGTCTATGAAGGAAAGATCATAACTCAGGACAATGTTTTAACGGCTGTCGAGCTTTCATTGAAAGAAAATACAGTAGGGGTGGAATCGGACTATAAATTGAAAGGTGTAGCTCTTACCGAAACGGAAGCGGTATTTAACATGAGTCATGGTAAGTTTAATGTTACCTATGGCTTAGCGGACAATGCTATGGGGATTGAGATTAAAGCAAGGAACACCGGAAAATTAATGACTTCTACCATCATTACTCACTCCAAAAATGACCGGAAAAGAAAAATGCCAGGTGCTTTCGAGCCTCAGAATATTTACTTTATAACCAATGGAGGAGAGCAATTGATTTTATCCAATGATGATTTCAGTCCAATTGCTCAGGATAACCGCTATACCCTGTACAAACGATCAAATCTGTTTACTGCTGAGGGCTATCTCACCATTGCCGAAGGCAACCCCGAATTTTTTGAACGCAATACTTCAGAAAACTGGAAAGTGGCCAGGCTTGGAGTTTATACGGAAATCGATTCAACGTATAAGAAATTGTCTACTATGGCGTATGAGGGTATTTATCTTAAAGCGCTGGCGTATTCGGTGGCGGATACCTCCGATGCAGGAGATCCTATTCGAAAGCTGGTCGTCAAGCGCATCCTTGAAATGAAAGTAAGTCATTAACTTTACCAGATGCATACCTTCGAGCATCCGATCATCGTACAATTGTCTGATATTGATGTAATGAATCATGTGAACAACGTGGTGTATGTGCAATGGGTACAGGATGCCGCAGCCGCTCACTGGAATGCCCATGCCCCCGCTGAGATAAAAACAAAGTACAACTGGGTAGTGCTCCGGCACGAGATTGACTACCGCAGTGCTGCGGTGTTGGGCGATCAGTTGATTGCGAAAACATGGGTAGATCAGTACGAAGGAGTAAAGTCCACCCGTATGGTGCAGATCATCCGAAGGTCCGATAATAAAATACTGGCCGAAGCAAAGACTACATGGTGCCTGCTTACTGCTGCCAACAATCGCCCCGCCCGTGTGGTAGACGAAATCACAAGTGTGTTTATGAAATCATCAGCCAGTAGCTGATCACTATGGCCAGGATAATACCGCTGAGAAGGATTATTCGTTTCTTCCAGTTCATTTGTTTTTTGCCTAAACCTAATCCGGCAATTAGGAAAACGGAATAAGTTGCTGAATTACCTTTTCAGGTATCAATCAAAAGTCGTATGACTGGCCATTGATAACTGCACTTTGCAAATCCATAGGAGGCACCCACGCTGTACTCATAGTAACTATTCCAATACCCGGAGCCAGCGTAGTGTACCATTCTTCATCCGCCATGATAGCTACATCGAATGTAAATAACCGGGCATTGCTGATTGGGGTGTTCCTGATTGTAATTGGTTCCTGATTGATCACGTGCATATCCTCTTCCGTAGATGAAGCGCTATACCTCCAGGCTGACTTATCCGATGCATTTATCCGGAAAGGATTACCTTCTTCTCCTGCTTTTCTACGCTGGTAAACAAAGCCATTGTTATCCATACGGTAGTAGAGCGTATCCAGGTAAGGCTTGGGCATACTTTTCCAGGTGGTGATCATTTGGTAATAGGTACGACCTTCCAGTTGTACTTCTGCCGTGATTTCTTTTTTTACACCATCAAAGTCATCCAGTCCATGCGGAGTTCTGTATCGATACTCCCACGTGTTCCCCACAGCCAACGGAAACAAATCGCCACTAGTAGGAACAGGAGCGGAGCCATCATCATCATCACAGGAAGTAACAAGTACGGTGGCGGCAATAAGAAGGAAGAATTTAGCTTTCATGGCAAAGTCAAAGTGTTAGTTGATTTAATAGACCCGGTGGAGGCGATGAAAGTTGGAACTCGCTTTTGAAAAATTCACAGCTGGCCACACGCCCGTTACGCTAATGCTCCTTGTCTTGAGGCTGCCGGAATGATTAAAAGCAATTACTAATCGGACCGAAGTGTATCGGCCGGATTACGCCATGCGGCCTTTGCTGTTTGCAGCGTTATGGTAACACCACCAACGATCAGAATCAGTGCTGCTGCGGAAAAGAAAATCCAGACGGGCATGGTCGTGCGGAAAGCAAAACCGGAGAGCCATCTCTCCATCGCCAGCCATGACAAAGGCAATGCAATAATGATAGCAACAGCCAACAGTTTGATAAAACTCATGGAGAGTAAATTGAACAAGTTACTTACCGATGCTCCCAATATTTTTCGCACGGCCATTTCACGTGTGCGTTGTTCGGCTGCGTAGGCAGATAAGCCGAATAACCCGATGGCGGCTATAGCGATGGCGAGCCCGGTGAAAATCATAAATATCTTCTCCATGCGTTGCTCGGTGAGATAAACTTTTTCAAAATCATTATCCATCAATGAATATTCGAACGAGTGCCCTGGGTTTACTTTCTTCCATACTTCTTCTGTCTGGTGGATAATACTGCTTAGCTGTTCGCGCTGTGCTCTCACAATTAAACTTGCCTGCCAGTCCACGTTCTCAATCATCACCAGTGGCGTAACGTTGTCTCTTAATGACGTGAAGTTGAAATCATCCACTACTCCGATCACTTCATAGGGTCTTCCTCCGGCTATTATTTTTTTTGTTAATGGATCTGCACCAATACCTAATTTATCGGCAGCAGCCCTGTTTACAATAATACTTGCCGAATCGGTAGCGAGCTCATTCGAGAAATTGCGACCGGCTGTCATTTTCATTTGCAGGGTGGTAATATAATCTGCATCGACAGACCAGAACTCCGCCAGCAGCCCTTCGCTTCCTGAAGTAGATATACTGTTTCGCCAGCGCGCTCCTCCTGTAGGCAGATATCCGGATAATGATGCACTCACTACTCCAGATAGGCGTTTCACTTCTTCTTTCAGTAGAGTAGGATCTTCCATGGCCCCCGCATTTTTGATGACTACCACCTGCTGTCGGTTGAATCCTATGTTCTTGTTTTTGATGTACCTTAACTGATGGAGCATCACCAATGTGCTGGCTACAAGTAGTGTAGCAATAAAAAATTGAACGACCACTAACACACTGCGTAGCGATGAACTTTTAAAGCCTGCTGCCAGATTGCCTCTGAGCACTTTCACGGGTTTGAATGCCGATAAGTAGAACGCAGGATAAATGCCTGCCAGCAGTGTGACAAATAAGGTGATGAACAGCACAAAGGGAATGATGTAAAGTAATGTATCCGCAGTAAGTTTTAGTTGTTTACCGGCCAGCGCATTAAATGCAGGGAGCAGTGTTACGGATAGCATCAATGCCACCACTACGGAAATGCCTGTCATCACCAACGACTCCATCAGGAACTGAAGCAGGATACTTGATCGTAAAGAACCCAGTACTTTTCTCACACCTACTTCTTTTCCACGGTTAGCCGACCGTGCCGTGAAGAGGTTGGTAAAATTGATACAGGCCAGCAGCAAAATGAGAAAAGCGATCGCTGAGAAAATGTAGATGTAATTCACATCGCTGTTTGCTTCCAGTTCTCGCTGTTTGTTGGAGTAAAGATGAATGTCGTCTAATGGAGTAAGAGCAAGGCGGATATAATTTCCTCCTTTTTCAAAAGCCTTTACATTCATATCGCTGTTCAGATGACTGTTAAGAAATGCAGGTAACTTAGGTAATAGAGCTGTGGCTGCTTCCGGATCGCGTAACAACGCATACGTAGTATAATTAAAGTGATTAAAGCCAGTATCATCTGCTCCCGGTAAAAATGACAACGGAAGAAAAAGGTCGGCATGAAAGTGAGACTGTTCAGGCATGTCAGCAATCACAGTAGTAATGAGGTGTTCAGAAGTATCGTTTTGTAAAGTCAATGTTTTGCCGACAACATCTGTTGTATTGAAATATTTCTTTGCAATCGTAGAAGTAATGACGATCGATTCGGGACGTGACAGGGAGCCTCTGGTCTCTCCGTGTAGTACCTGAAAGGAGAAGATATCAAGCAATGATTGATCGGCATACATCACCCTGTCTTCACGGATGATTTCATCTCCTTTCCTGAACCTCAGGTTCATGGCAGGGCTCATTCGGGCAGCCTGTTCTATTTCAGGGAAACCGGCCTTCATGGCGGCTGCCACAGGAGGAGCCGTGATTGCAAATGACGTTTCTACCCCTCCGTATTTCAGCTCACTTTCTACCCGATAAATACGGGTGTGATTCTCATTGAACCGATCGTAGCTGAGTTCATCATAAACGAAGAGCATGATCAGCATAAATGCGGCAAGGCCCAGCCCAAACCCAATAATGTTCAGCAGAGCAAAGCCTTGATTTTTCACTACGTTGCGCAGCGCATACCGGAAGTAATAGCGTACCATAACTAAATATTTAGTTGAAAGTAAGCAGCGTTGCTGAAATGTGCAAATGGCTTCTAAAATGCCACTGGAGGAACCCACCTTAACGAAAGGCAAACGAAGATGATGCGCTGTGCGAAAGGCAGCAGTGATTGGAATTAAAGTGATTGGAATTAACCTTTTACCCCCTTATAAATCATCTCATTCGCCGTGATGCCATATCGGGTTGCATCGATGG
>JAHEZH010000117.1:0-7796 GCA_023251155.1 Flammeovirgaceae bacterium
CAAAAAGGACTTACTGAAATTCAGCTGGCTGCTTCCCCCGAAGGATTAACGTTTTATCACAAAAATGGCTGGACTAAAATAAAAGAGATCGTGATGGAGCACTACGGAGTGGGCTTTGAAGAGACGTTGATGAGGAAGCGATTGATACAGTAATCACGGTTCAAAAAAACTTCCACATTCCGGGGATGTATTCTTCGGAATGTGGAAGTGATCATAAAGGCCGAAGATGAATTACAGCGACCAGCCGTCTCTGTACTCTCTCTTCACAAACTGGTTGGCTTCATCGAAGTTGGTAATCTTCATGTTCTTCGCATCCCATAGCAATTTCTTTCTGCCTGGATAGGTACGTGAGTCAGCGCCTTTCATGCCATAGCTTCGGATAGCGAGGTTGCCCATCAATACCGCTTCTGTAAACGGACCCGCATATTCAAACGGAGAACTCAATTCAATTTTTCCATACCCGGCGATACAGGCATCCACCCATTGTGTGTAGTGCCCTGCCGGCCCGCCGGGCACCCGGGCAATAGATGGCTTGGGCAAAGTAACTTCTTTCATGCGTTGTGTAGGAAGCAATACAGGATCGATGGTATAGTTACCTAATATCTTTCCTTTCGTTCCTTCGAAGATATAGCCATTACCCCAGTCACCGAATTTCTCTTCAGGTAACAATTCTTCGGGACGCTCCGGGATCAGTCCTCCGTCCATCCAGGTAAATTTGATATCGCCTTTGCCATCTTTACGTGGGAACTTCATGTGAATGATGGATGAAGCAGGGCAGCTTTCCGTATAGTTCGCTTCTTTGAACTGATCGGACCAGATGGTAGTAGTACTGCATTCAACTTCACTTGGAAAATCAATTGGCAGAATGCGGAACGGGGCATCCATGATGTGACAGGCCATGTCGCCCAAGGCACCCGTACCAAACTGCCACCAGCCACGCCAGTTGAAGGGAACATACGCAGGGTTGAAGTCAACAAACTTGTTGGGGCCGAGCCACAGGTCCCAATCCAGTTCTTTAGGCACTTCGTGTTTGCCAGTTGGTGCAGCAATTCCTTGTGGCCACACGGGGCGGTTCGTCCATGTAGTTACCCGCGTTACCTCACCGATCAAACCAGCATCCACATATTCTTTACAGATGCGCACATAATCGGCAGAAGCAAACTGGTTACCCATCTGAGTTACTACTTTGTATTTCTTGGCTGCTTCGGCCAGCATACGTGCTTCGTAGATGTCATGGGTCAATGGTTTTTGCACATACACATGCTTGCCCCGCTGCATCGCGGCCATGGTAATCACGGCATGTGTATGATCGGGTGTAGAGACGGAGACGGCATCAATGTTCTTATGCTCTTTGTCAAGCATCACCCGATAGTCTTTGTAATACTTGGCATTAGGGAAATTCGCTCTTGATTTCGCTGCCTGGCGATCATCCACATCGCACAGGTACGCAATCTTCGCTTTCGGATTGCCTTTTGTTTTTCCATCGGGCGTACCCGCAAAGCCGGTAAGGTCGCTTTCCCCTTTTCCGCCTACACCGATTCCTGCAATGTAAAGTTTATCGCTGGGGGGTATATAACCATCGCCACCCAATACAAAACGGGGAACGATGGTAAAGGCAGCTGTAGCAGCAGTGCCTAGTCCCATGGTCTTTAAAAAGTTTCTTCTCGAAACCTGGCTCATTTTTTTTGATACTTTGTCTGACATATCTTTTTTTTCTTAAAAATTGATTTCAACTTTTTCTTCTATCCGTCAGTCACTGGCTAGCAGCACCAACTGCTTGAAAGTTACCATCCCGTCCGGTATTCCCTTTTCACAAACTGATTGGCTTCATTAAAGTTGGTGATCTTCATGTTAGGTCCATCCCAAAGCAATTTTATATTCCTTCCCGGATAATCAAACTGGTCCGGTTTATCTCCTTTTGGTTTACGTACATCATAGCTTCGAATAGCCAGGTTGCCCATCAATATGGATTCGGTCAGCGGTCCAGCGATTTCAAACGGAGAACTGACTTCCACTTTTCCATAGCCGGCCTGGCAGGCTTCTACCCATTGTGCATAATGACCATCCGCACCACCGGGTACACGTTTGATGGTTGGAGGTACCGTCACTTCTTTCGTGCGTGAAGTAGGTAACAGTTGCGGATTGATACCATATGTACCACACATCATCTTTCCTTTGGTCCCGATGAAAATGACACCGTTACCGCCATCTCCCATGATTTCATTAGGGCCGAGTTCTTCCGGACGAGGTGGCTGAATGCCACCATCCATCCAATGCAGCTTCACTGCAGACTTACCATCACGTGCGGGGAAAGTAAGAACGATATAGGAAGAAGGAGGACAGCTGTCAGGGAAATAGCCACGCTTGAATTCATCTACATACACGCTACCCACACTGGCTGTTACATCGGTGGGATATTTTAGTTTTAACGTACTGAATGCCGGCTCAATGATGTGACACGCCATATCGCCCAGCGCACCTGTACCATAGTCCCACCAGCCACGCCAGTTAAAGGGTACCAGTTTATCAACAAACTCTTTGTAAGGCGCAGTCCCCAACCAAAGGTTCCAGTCCAGTGTTTTAGGAATTTCCGCCTTGTTCTTCGACCATTCAATACCTTGTGGCCATACCGGGCGATTGGTCCAGCAGTAAACAGTATGTACATCACCAATGGCATCTGCATTGTACCATTCGGTTAGCTGACGAACACCATCACCGGAAGATCCCTGGTTACCCATTTGAGTAACCACTTTGTATTTCTTCGCCGCTTCCGTCAGTGTCCGCGCTTCAAAGATGTCATGCGTCAGCGGCTTTTGTACATAGACATGTTTGCCTAATTGCATGGCAGCAAGCGCTTGTATACTATGCATGTGATCCGGTGTAGACACCGAAACGGCATCGATGTGCTTATGTTCTTTATCCAGCATCACACGGTAATCCTTGTAATACTTTGCCTTTGGAAAGGAGGCTACTGATTTGGCTGCGCGCTTGTCGTCTACATCGCAGAGAAAAGGAATTTCGGCTTTACCACTTTTTGCAAAGGCTGCGATATCGCTCTCCCCTTTACCTCCTACACCAATACCCGCCACCTGTAGAAGATCACTAGGGGCCCGGTAGCCTTTACCCAATACATGACGTGGAACAATCGTAAACGCCGCGGCAGCGGTAGCTGCAGTAGCGGCTTGTTGAATAAATTTTCTGCGTGAGATCATGTTTGTTCGTAAGCGAGTTTAGAAATTAAGAATCGAATTTTACACTTTCAGCCAGCGTACGTTCATCGTATTTTACTCCGTATTGGGCCAACACTTCCTCGGGCACTCCATCCCATTGATTGGGCGTGTTACCTGCATAGCCCAGATCTTTGATGCCTATCTTGCTGGTGAAAAACCCGCATGCGGTGAGGTCGCGCATCCTGTTGAAGAAGGCAACACCATATTTCATTTCCGGTTTTGCTTTTTCGGGCCATGCAATTTCATCAATGATTTCAATTTGTTCTTTCGATGAACTTTCAATAAACGATTTGTTGAATCGGCGGGCACACTGAAGATCAAGCCACTTGATGCCGCCACGTAAAGGCACCTGGTGATGAGGCATGTCTTTCACGATGAACTCAATGAATTCTGGCACCTGTGCTTCGCTGGCACTTCCCGAAACATCATCTTTGGGAATAATGATGTCGCACAGAACCGTGATGGTTTTCATTTCGTGTTCGTCAAAGAACGTATCGGCCATCAGCTTATTATCGTACGCCAGTTCATCGGGTGTGCGATCAATAGTAGGAGGGGGAAGTGTATTTGCCTCCTCCTTTACTTTTTCAGGCACACATGACTCGACCAGCAATGCTCCTGTAGCAGCTGTGCCGAGGGCGAGGGTTTTTAAATATTTTCTTCTATCCATACTCGTATTTCGTTAGTGGTTAAACGTTAATTCAGTCATTGTTAAAAGCAAGTGATTTAACTTTTAACTGATCACGTTTAACGGTTTAAATATTTTTCTTTTTCATTTCGTCCATAATGTATTCAGAAGCACGCATCGATAAGGCAAGTATGGTCCAGGTGGGGTTTTTATCGGCCTGTGATACGAATGCGCCACCATCTACCACGAACAGGTTTTTGCAATCATGTGCCTGGTTGTATTTATTCAATGCTGATTTCTTTGCATCGTTACCCATACGTGTTGTTCCTACTTCATGAATGATGCGGCCCGGTGCAGCTAAGCCGTAATCATTACTGGCATTATCGTCATTGCCATAAGTAATTACACCACCCATTTTATGTATGATCTCAGCAAAGGTTTCCTTCATGTGTTTGGCCTGCTTTACTTCATGGTCACTCCATTTGTAATGGAAGCGTAATACAGGGATACCAAATTTATCTACTGTTGTAGGATCAATCTCACAATAGTTGTCTTCACGGGCAATGGCTTCGCCCCGGCCGGCCATGCCAAATGTAGCTCCATAGAAATAACGGTAATCATCTTTCAGTGAAGCACCATAACCGCCGGCTTGTTTTTGCACACCATCACGTGCAGGGTATTTACCATTGGTGTTTTGTATTCCAAAACCGAACCCGTACCCGGGCATACCCATACCCCCGCCATATTCGATATGATAGCCGCGGGGGAAATCCAGTTTCTTGTTATCGAGCCACCACGGAGTGTATACGTGCATACCACCCACACCGTCTTCATTATAGCGTTTGCGCCCCACCAGCTTGGGTAGGATACCACCCATCGAAGCCCCCGTGGAATCGTGAAGGTACTTGCCTACCACATTGCTGGAGTTGGCTAATCCATTGGGATGATTGGCGGATTTTGAATTGAGAAGTAAACGAGCTGACTCACAGGCGCTGGCGGCAAGTATCACCACACGGGCAGTTACTTCATATTCCTGAGAATCGGTTTTATCGACATAGGATATTCCTCTGGCTAACCCTTTCTCATCCGTCAATACCTCACGTGCCATCGCATTGGCAATCACATCTACATTGCCTGTCTTCATCGCCGGATTGACTAATACAGAGGAAGAAGAGAAGTCAGCATGGACCGTACATCCACGGTTACATTGCGAGCAGAAGAAACAGGAGCCTCTGTCTTTGTTGATGGGCTTAGTAAGTATGGATAAGCGTGAAGGAATAACAGGGACTCCCAATTGCGATCCGGCTTCTTTAATAAACAATTCATGCAGACGTGGCTTCGGAGGAGGGAGGAAGATACCATCCGGCTCGTCAATCATTCCTTCTTTCGATCCGAATACGCCAATCAGCTGATCCACACGATCGTAGTAGGGTGATACGTCTTTATATCCAATCGGCCAGTCTTCGCCCAAGCCATCGATGCTTTTATGTTTGAAATCTTTTTCGCTGAAGCGTAATGAAATTCTTCCCCAGTGATTGGTTCTTCCTCCCAGCATGCGTGAGCGAAACCAGTCGAACTTCGTTCCATCTTTGTGTGTATACGGTTCACCTTCCAGTTCCCATCCACCGTAGGCTGCGTCAAAGTCTCCGAAGTTTCTGAATTGGGTACTTGCTCCTCTTCGGGGAGATTCCCATGGCCATTTTAGCTGAGTTACATTTTTAGCAGGATCATACATGGGCCCGGCTTCCAGTAGTACTACTTTTATTCCGGCTTGTGCCAGCATGTAGGCAGCCATGCCGCCACCGGCACCCGATCCAACAATACACACATCGTAGGTCTTCGGGTTTTTCTTTATTTGAAAATCAGGCATAGAGAGAAGTCTCGTGTTTGGTTAACTTCTCTAAATGTAAATTTTATTTAATCAAATCCGAATACGATTGTGTGAAGGTGGTATTACTTTTTGTTTTTCGGCACAGGATCAAATCCACTGGTTCCCCACGGATGGCAACGGGCAATGCGTTTGGAGCCTAACCAAATTCCTTTGATCACTCCCCATTCCTGTATTGCTTCTACCGCGTACTGCGAGCAGGAGGGAGTATGCCGGCAATGCGCACCCAAATGTGGAGAGAGTACCATTTGGTAGACACGGATGGGGAATATGAAAATCTTTTTCAGCATTCGTTCAACCTAACAGACAACAGGCAACTTGTTAAAGTGCCTGCTGCTCTTGTATTTGCTCATTCATTTTACTCAACGGTGTAATCGATCGACCCATCTTTGTTGTCTTTCAATTGTACGCCAATGGCTTTCAGGTCGTCACGAATCTTATCAGACAACGCAAAGTTTTTATCGGTCTTTGCTTTCTTTCGCAACTCAATCAGTACTTGTATGGTTCCGTCAAGCAGTTCGTGATTGTGACTGGTCTCTTCGCGCAGTCCCAATACATCTTCCATAAAACCAACGTAGGTCTTCTTGAAGAAATCAAAAGTTTCTTTATCAATACGAGATACAACAAGATTCCCCGATTTGATATCATTGATGCGTGAAGCCATTTCAAAAAGTACGGCAAGTGTCTTGGCGGTATTGAAATCATCACTCATGTTTTGATAACACTGCTCAGCCAGGTGGTGCAGACCTGATGATAACTCCGCATCAGGTGCACCCGTGCCGGTAGGGTCTGCCTGCTTGATGATCGTAAGTGCCGCACTTAATTTCTTATATCCTTTCTCCGCTGCATTCAATGCTTCGTTGGAGAAATCGAGCGTGCTGGAATAGTGCGATTGCAGCATAAAGAAACGCACAGTCATAGGAGTATATCCTTTTTCAAGCAACGGATGATTACCGGTAAATAATTCAGAAGGCAGGAACGAGTTGCCCAGTGATTTACTCATTTTCTGCCCGTTCACGGTAAGCATGTTGGAGTGTATCCAATAGTTAACCGGAGATTTGCCGTTGGCACCGGTAGCTTGCGCAATCTCACATTCATGGTGCGGAAACTTTAAATCCAAACCACCGCCGTGAATGTCAAACGTCTCGCCCAGGTATTTTGTACTCATTACGGTACACTCGATATGCCATCCGGGAAACCCATCGCCCCAGGGTGAAGGCCATCGCATGATGTGGGCCGGCAATGCTTTTTTCCAGAGTGCAAAATCCCTCTTGTCACGCTTCTCACTCTGGCTATCCAGCTCGCGGCCGCTTTCCATCAGTTCATCAATATTACGACCCGACAGAATGCCATAACTGTTGTTGTTTTGCTGATTGTATTTCTTCACATCAAAGTATACCGAACCATTTACCTCATACGCTAACCCAAGTTCAATAAGTTTGTTGGTGATATTGATCTGCTCGATAATGTGGCCGGTAGCCGATGGTTCGATGCTTGGAGGAAGGATGTTGAATACCCGCATTACGGAATGAAAATCTTCCGTATACTGCTTGACTACTTCCATGGGCTCAAGCTGCTCCATGCGTGCCTTCTTGGCGATTTTATCTTCGCCTTCATCCGCATCGTTTACCAGGTGACCTACATCGGTGATGTTTCGTACGTAGCGCACTTTATATCCCAGAAACCGGAAGTACCTGGAGACGGTATCGAAAGTAAGAAAGGTGCGTGTATTGCCAAGGTGAACAAAATTGTACACCGTAGGGCCGCACACATACATTCCTACAAAGCCGGGATGGATGGGTTCAAATTTTTCTTTCTTTCCCGAAAGGGAGTTGGTGAAATGGAGAGGGTACTTTTGGTCTAAGGTCATACACGTTAATCGCGGTCCGAAATTACACTTCTGTGCGCTTTGGCGCTAACGTATCAATAAGTATCCGAGTTCAGGTGCGAAGAAAGATTTTCACGGGTGATCACGTCCAGCGGAAAAAGATTTCTTGGTTTTATATCCTTGTTGAAAATCAGGTAGTTGGCTAATGTGCTTACTCCCTGAAAG
>JAHEZH010000117.1:7806-18385 GCA_023251155.1 Flammeovirgaceae bacterium
TTGACGCTTCGGATTTTGGTGAATCAGAAAATCGATCATGCCGCGCTTGAGATAAAAAAGATTTTTCGAAAGCAGATCGTATCCTACAATGCGTACGTGTTTTTTCTTGTAAGTAGTCATAAAAGAAGCAACTTCAAAGGCTTTCGATGTGCTGACAAAAATTCCTTTGAGGTCGGGAACAGCAAACAGCATATGCAGCTGACTTCTAAAGTCATGGTCAGCTGGACTGCCCAATGTGTACGTAATTGGTTTGATCTCATGGCTTGTAATTTCCTTTACATACTCGCGGAATCCATTTTCTTTTTCCACCAGGTGAACGGAATTGGGAAGGTCTTCTTCAATGTGAACAATCGCGAATGTGGATGATTCGGCAGGGGACATGTGCATGTGGAGTAGTTCTGCAGCAAGGCGCCCGCTGTGAAACGAATTTTGCCCTATAAAACTGAGCGGCTGCGCATCTTTGATGTCGGTATTGAACAGCACGTATTGGATGTTCTGATTCTTCAATCGACTGAAACAGGAAAGTGCTTCGGAGTAAAAAAGGGGAGCGATGAGTACTCCGTTAGGGGAGGCCTCGATGACCTGTTCGGCAGCGTAATTGAAGGATTCCCTGTTGTTGAGGTCAAACAGGAAATAGTTCAGTTCAATATTGAAATGTTCCCATTCTTTGGCTGCGCGATCAATGCCTTGTTTGCATTGATACCAGTATTCATCCGTGTTGGAGTTGGGTATTAATACTGCAATCCGTTGCACTTTATTCGATCCCAGATTCCGTGCAAGGAAGTTGGGGCGATAATTAATCCGCTCGAGCGTTGATAGCACTTTTTGAGCAGCTTCGGGGGATACTTTCCCTCTTTTATGCAGCACCCGGTCTACCGTTCCGGTAGATACGCCGGATAGGCGGGCAATATCTTTTATACCGATTGATTTGTTGTTTTCCATAAAGGGGGAGGCAAAATATAGGAATATTAGGGAGATAAACAATGTGGGCGCACACACGGGGCAAACAGTCGTGAGGCATGATTTCCGGGTAACCACCTCCTGCAAATGATTCCGTTAACGTAACCGTAAACGTTTGTTCAAACGATTGCATAAATATATTTTGCTATATTTGAACCTAAATCGTTTGCGAAATTCTATTTTAACGCGTCGTTCCCCTGAAAAGGAATGTTTTTTTAACCAATTATTAACCAACCAGATCAACTAAATCAAACTAAAACCAAACCAAATGAACATGAGAAAAATTTACAGCATGAGTGGAGTGTTAGTAGTAATACTAATGCTGTTCTCAGTGCCATTGCTAGCTCAGTCTCAGCGAGTGGGCGGTGTGGTGACTGATGAGACCGGCCAAAGTGTGCCTGGTGTGAGCATCCTCGAAAAGGGTACAACCAATGGAACTTCCTCTGATAATGATGGGAAGTATTCATTAAATGTATCAGGACCGAATGCAATCCTCGTATTCTCTTTTATTGGTTACACTACTCAGGAAGTTACAGTAGGTAGCCGCACAACTATTGATATGCCTCTTTCTTTAGATGTAAAATCTTTAGAGGAAGTAGTTGTCACTGGTTATGGAATTGATAAACGTAGAGAATTAACCGGTGCGGTTTCAACCGTAAAATCGAAAGACCTGACTTTTGCGCCATCGGGTAACGTGGAGCAAATGCTTCAAGGACGTGTACCGGGGGTAACCGTTATTTCAAACGGTCAACCTGGAACTCAAAGCCAGATCCGTGTAAGAGGTTTTGGTTCGTTTGGTGGTAATAGCCCATTGTATGTGGTTGATGGTGTTCCTACTAATGATGTTTCATTCCTTAATCCGGATGATATCGAGAGCACAACTGTTTTGAAAGATGCTGCATCGGCATCTATCTATGGAGCGAGAGCAGCTTCCGGGGTTATCGTATATACGACCAAAAAAGCCAAAAAAGGCCAGAAATTAGCAGTGACTTATGATGGAATGTATGGATTTACCAATCCTGGCAAAGGTCAGGATATGATGAATCCTCAGGATTTTGCAGACTGGACCTGGAATGCAATCCGCAATACAGAAACAAGAAATGCGGCTGAAGCCAATAATGGAGCTGGAAGACCGGTTAATTATGCTCAGGCTTTTGCTGATTTCAAGCACCCTCAATTCGGAACGGGCTTAACTCCTGTAATTCCTGATTACCTGCTGGCTAATGGTCTTCCTGGTCAATCGGCAGCAAGTGTTAACCTGGCTACTGAACAGGCTAAATACAATAACGATCCGCGTTTGGGTTCTGTCTATCAAACGATTCGCTCTAACAGAGAAGGAACGGATTGGTATGCAGCGATCACACGTAATGCGCCTATTATCAGGCAAACTTTAGGTTTCAGTGGTGGTGGAGATAATCACCGTTTCTATATCGGCTTAGGTGCTCAGGATCAAAAAGGTATTTTGAAAAATAACGGATTTAAACGTTATACCGTAAGAGCAAACTCTGAGTTTGATGTATTGAAGAATTTCAGAATCGGAGAAAACTTACAGTTTACTTACCGCTCAGTACTTGGTCAGAATGGTGGTGGTGGTGGATCTGGCGTTGCCAACCAGGAAAATGATATTCTTTCTGCCTTCCGGATGCCATCAATCATTCCAGTATATGATGAATTTGGTGGATATGCAGGTACGACTGCTAAAGGTTTTAACAATCCACGTAACCCGGTAGCTTCAAGAGATGGACAAGCAAATGATTTCAATTTCAACACAGCTGCTTATGGTAATCTTTATGCTGAATTGGATATAATCCCCGGATTAACGTTAAGAACCAGCATCGGTGGAAATTATGGCAGCTACACAGGCCGTGGATATTCTCGCTGGCAATATGAAAACTCTGAAAACAATTCTGCATTTGGATTCAATCAATACAGCGGTTACAACTTTGGTTGGACATTCACCAATACTGCTTCCTATAAGAAAACATTTGGTGACCACAGTTTAGAAGTATTAGCAGGACAAGAAGCCCTGAATACCGGTAAGGGATGGGATTCTAACCAGTCAGGGCTGAACCCGTTCTCATGGGATCCCAACTATGTTAGTATGTCTACATTAGCAACCGTTAACCCTGCTACCAGTGGCCAATACAAAGGAGTGAATTTCAGCTCGTATTTTGCAAATGCAAAATATGTGTTCAGAGAGAAATACATCATTGGAGCTGTAATTCGTAGAGATGGTGCTTCACGTTTTGGAGCAAATAATCGTTATGGTGTATTCCCGGCAGCATCTGTGGCATGGAGAATTTCATCAGAAAGCTTTATGCAATCCCTGTCGTTTGTTACCGACTTGAAACTCCGTGGAGGATACGGTACAATGGGTAACTCCAACAACGTAGATCCCAATAACCAGTACAGTTTATATGGAGGAGATCGCGCAAATTCGTCTTATGATATCACAGGTAGCAACAGCAGTGCAACTACTGGATTCTATCGTACACGTATTGGAAACCCGAATGCCAAGTGGGAAACCAGTGTTACTAAAAACATTGGTATTGATGGAGTGTTCCTTAATGGAAAACTGGATGTAATTATTGATTTCTGGCAGAAGGATACCAAAGATTTGTTAGTTCAACTTCCAATCACTGCTGCAGCGGGTTATAATGCATCCCCTCCATCTGTAAATGTGGCCGATATGGTGAATAAAGGGATTGACCTTTCTATCGGAACAAAAGGAGATATCACTCAGGATCTTAAATATGAGTTAACTGTAAACGGAAGCTTTCTGCATAACGAGATCACCGCAGTTGCTCCAGGCTTAACTTATCTGACGACAATCAACCCTGGATTCAGAGGTATATTCCCAATTCGTAATCAGGTAGGTTATTCGATCTCTTCGTTCTATGGATATAAAGTGCAAGGATTGTTTGCTTCGCAAGAAGAAGTCAACGCTGCTCCTAAGCAAGATGGAAAAGCTCCAGGCCGTTTCCGTTATGAAGACCTTAACGATGATGGAGTTATTGATGATAAGGACAGAACGTACCTGGGAAGTCCTGTTCCTAAGTTCACAGGCGGTGTAAGTTTCACATTCCGCTATAAGAACTTTGATTTAGGTGGCTATGCGTATGCTTCTATTGGAAATAAGATTTTCAACCAGTCAAAATGGTTTACTGATTTCTATCCGTCATTTGCAGGTGCTGCTATCAGCAATCGTGTAAAAGATTCATGGACTCCTGATAACCTTGGTGCAACTATTCCGGTATTTGAAAGTGCATCTAACTTCAGTACGAACACTCAGTCAAACTCATTTTATGTGGAAAACGGTTCTTATCTGAGAATGCAGAACATCACTTTGGGTTACACCGTGCCAGTGGCGTCTCTGGAGAAAATGAAATTGACGAGACTTCGTGTATATGCGTCTACTAACAACGTATTTACAATTACGAAATATCAAGGCCTGGATCCTTCTGTTGGTGGAGATGCAGATACCAACTTCGGTATCGATGTAGGTAACTATCCGATCACCAGAAGCTTTACATTCGGTGTTAACCTTGGATTTTAATTAAGACCTTAAACAGTTTATGAAAGACATTATGAAAAATACATTTAGAAGAAGAGGAGTAGCATGGTCCGTTATTGCGGCACTGCTTCTGTTGTATTCGTGTAAAGATAGTTTTCTTGAGATTGCGCCCACCGGAGCACTCAATGATAAATTACTTGCCGGATACCAAGGCTTAGATGCTTCACTGATTGCAGCTTATTCTCAAGTGAATGGTAGAGGTAACCGTATGGCCAGCCCATCTAACTGGGTTTGGGGAAGTATCAGAGGGGGTGAGAATAACAAGGGTACTGACCCTGGAGATTTTTCGGATATCAACCCAATTCAACGTTTTGAAGCGCTGCCTACTAGCGGTGTCATCAACGATAAGTACAACGGTAATTATGAAGGCGTAGCGCGTACAAATGCAACTTTGAAATTGTTGAAAACCAAAGATGCATCAGTAACTGCTGCACAGGCAACAGGAATTGAAGCTCAGGCTAAATTTCTCAGAGCTCACTTTTATTTTGAATTAAAGAGAGCTTTTGGAAATACACCGTACGTAGATGAGAACATTGATTATGGAACTGGTATTGAAAAAGTGAAAAATGACCAGGATCTGTGGCCAAAGATTGAATCGGACATGAAGTTTGCTTATGATAATCTTCCAGCTACACAACCTGAAGTAGGTAGAGTAAATAAATGGGCTGCAGCTGCCTACCTGGCGAAGATTTACATGTATCAAAATAAGTTCACTGATGCGAAAGCTTTGTATGATTTAATGCTGAATGTTAATGGGACAGGTAAAGGGGTGACCTCAAACGGAAAGACCTGGGGATTGGTACCTAAATTTTCTGATGTGTTCAAGGCATCGAATGACAATCATGAAGAATCGATCTGGGCGTATCAGGCAGCTGCTAACACAGGTAGTGTAAATAATGCTAACCCTGAATTTGACCTGAACTGGCCATATAACACAGGAGCGGATGGTCCTGGTAACTGCTGTAGTTTCTTCCAGCCTACTTTTGAGATGGCAAACTCTTACAGAACAGATGCGTTAGGTCTTCCTTTGATAGATGGTTCTTATAATACTGGAGCAAACCAATTGAAAACAGATATGGGTTTGGAGTCAGCTGATCCATTTACTCCCGATGGAGGAAATCTTGATCCACGTATTGATCATACGATTGGCCGCAGAGGTATACCTTACCTGGATTGGGGTAAATTCCCAGGTAAAGCGTGGATCCGCAATCAGCCTAATGCCGGTCCTTATCAGACTAAGAAGTTTGTGTACTACAAAGCGGATAAAGGAAGCTTGCAGGATAACAGCAGCTGGACTCCTGGATACACCGCTATCAACTTCCCAATTATCCGTTTTGCTGATGTGTTGCTGATGGCAGCAGAAGCAGAAATTGAAGTAGGAAGTCTTACTACTGCTTTGAATTATATCAATGCTGTTCGTAACAGAGCAGCAAATTCTGCAGGATTTGTTAAGGATGGTAACGCCAATGCGGCTAATTATGTTATTTCTCCTTATTTGACTTTAGGTACGCAAGCTAATGCACGGGCTATTGTGCGATTTGAGCGTAAGCTTGAACTTTCCGGAGAAGGACATCGCTTCTTTGACTTAGTTCGCTGGAGTACCGGTACAACACCAACTTATGCTAAAGATGTGATCAACGCCTATTTAACATATGAATCACCTAAAATTCCTTCAGGTGCATTTACTGGTGCTACCTACAGCACTAATCAGGATGAATTGCTTCCAATTCCTCAAACTCAAATCGATTTGTTGGGTGCAGATATTCTGAAACAAAATCCCGGTTATTCCGGAAATTAAAATCGAATAGTTTTTTCTTACAACAAAGGCCAATGTAAATTGGCCTTTGTTTTTTTATGCCCTCTTACCCTATAGCGATGAAGCATTTTTTTCTTTTACTGATCTGTCTTGTTTTCGTTTTTTCATGTAAACCCAAACGAGCGGATACGCTGTTTCAGCTCCGCTCATCAGAGGAAACCGGGATTCATTTTGAGAACACGATTATGGAATCAGATACATTCAACATTCTGACCACCGAGTATATCTATAACGGAGGAGGTGTAGGCGTAGCCGATTTTAATAACGATGGACTTCAGGATGTGTTCTTCGTAGGAAATCTGGTGCCCAATAAGCTGTATTTAAACAAAGGCGAATTTCAATTTGAAGACATATCGGATGTTGCCGCCATCAATGTTCCGGGGAAATGGAATTCCGGCGTAGCCATTGCCGATGTAAACAATGATGGCTGGATGGATATGTATGTATGTGCTACCATGAAAGCGGATTCTGCGGATCGGAAGAACATGCTTTTCATCAATAAGGGTTTAAACGAAAAAGGCATACCTGTCTTTAAAGATGAAGCAAAACAATACGGACTGGAAGATGGAGGATATAGCGTTACGTCCGCTTTCCTGGATTATGACAAAGATGGAGATCTGGACTTGTATATTCTGGTCAACCAACGACTCACCAAAATACCAACCAACTATCGGCCCAAGATTACCGACGGATCTTCCCCCAATAATGATAAACTGTATCGCAATAACGGAGATGGTACCTTTTCCAATGTAACAAAGGAAGCAGGTATTACCATTGAAGGATTTGGGCTTGGATTATCGGTTACGGACTTCAATATGGATGGATGGCCGGATATCTACGTGTCGAATGATTACCTGTCGAATGATTTGTTATATATCAATAATAAGAACGGAACATTTACCAACAGGATAAAAGAGTTTATCAGCCATCAAAGCCAGTTCTCTATGGGTAATGATGCCGCTGATATTAATAATGATGCTTTGCCCGATATCATTACAACCGACATGTTACCGGAAACCAACGCCAGAAAGAAGACCATGGTAGGGAACAAAAGCTATCAGAATTATATCAACAATGAAACGTTTGGCTATGAATATCAGTACGTGCGAAATATGCTTCATCTCAATAACGGATTGAATAAAGAGATCCGCTTTAGTGAGATCGGTCAGCTTGCCGGAGTTTATCAGACAGAATGGAGTTGGTCTCCGCTCTTTGCCGACTTTGATAACGATGGCTACCGGGATCTGATCATCACCAACGGCTTTCCTAAAGATGTAACCGACAGGGATTTTGCCAACTATCGTGCCGATGTAGGCAATGTGGCCTCACCCGGCTACCTGAATGATTCTATACCCGTAGTGAAAATACCGAATTATGGATTTCGTAATGGAGGCAATCTTGCTTTCACCGATGTAACCAAACAGTGGGGGTTAGGTGATCCTTCGTTTTCGAACGGTGCGGCCTATGTGGATCTGGATAATGATGGTGATCTGGATTATATCGTTAACAACATAAACGGGCCGGCTTTTGTATATGACAACACACTCTACACGAAAGACGTAAAGAAAGAAGCAGTAAATAACTACCTGCGGATAAAATTGAAAGGTACAGGTAACAATCCTCAGGCGATTGGTGCCAAAATCATCCTATGCTATCAAGGAGGTCAAACGCAATTGTATGAAAATACGTTTTACCGTGGGTTCCTTTCATCGGTAGAGGCTATTGGCCACTTTGGGTTAGGCGAGGTGAAAAAAATAGACTCTGTATTTGTGCAATGGCCGGATGGTAAAATGCAATTACAGAAAAATGTATCATCCAATCAGCTATTAACGATTGCCTACGATCCGGATCAGTCTTCGCTGCCTGTAAAGACGGAGAATAAACTCGTGGAAAAATCGACCATCGCTTATAAACATTCTGAGCAGGATTACATCGACTTTAATTCGCAGCGGACTCAACCGCATAAGTTCTCCCAATCCGGACCGGGTATAGCGGTAGGTGATGTAAATGGAGATGGAAGAGAAGATGTTATCATCAGTGGTGCGGTAGGGCATGAGCACACCATTTTTCTGCAAGGTGCTAATGGCTCGTTTAGTTTAAGTAAAAAAGAAGTTTTTGACCAGAATAAGAAGGAAGAGGACGAAGGACTGCTTTTGTTTGATGCAGACGGTGATGGTGATAATGATCTGTATGTGGTAGGAGGTGGAGTAGAAGGACTGTTGGACTCTGCTGCTTACCAGGATAAATTCTATCTCAATGATGGTAAAGGTAATTTCAAGTGGAGTAAAGATGCGCTGCCTAAAACCAATGCCAGCGGCTCTTGTGTGCGTGCTGCTGATTACGACGGAGATGGTGATCTGGATTTGTTTGTCGGAGGCCGGGTAGTGCCAGGGGCTTATCCAATGCCGGCGGAAAGTTACCTGCTGCAAAACGACAAAGGTAAATTTACCAATGTAACGAAGAAAGCGTGTGCCGACCTGGCCGCATTAGGGATGATTACCGATGCATTGTGGACCGATATTGATAATGATGGAAAAACTGATCTGATGATTGCCGGTGAGTTTATGGAGATTGTCTTCTTTAAAAATGACGGCAGAACACTCACGCGATTGACCTCAACGGGACTAAGCGGAGATACCGGCTGGTGGAACAGCATTACAGCCGGAGATTATGATAAAGATGGAGACACGGATTATGTGGTGGGCAACTTAGGATGGAACAATGCCTTTCAGGTGACCAAGCAGTATCCTTTAAAGGTGATCGCCAAGGATTTTGATGGAAATGGAAGTATCGATCCGGTAATGGCATGCTACATCCGTGAGACGATGAATGCGGATACAAGACAATTGTATCCTGCTCATTTCTGGGATGAGATGAATTCACAAAGCCCTAAGTTCAGAAGAAAGTTTTCGCGTTATCGCCAGTTCAGTGTAGCCACGGTGGATAAGGTGCTGAATGAAGAAGAGATGAAAGGAACGCTGGTGCTGGAAGCAAACAACCTGTCATCGAGTTATATTGAAAATTTAGGTAATGGAAAATTCAAGATGAGAGCATTGCCGGTGCTCACGCAGATTGCTCCCGTTAACGGATTACTTACAGCTGATGTAAATGAGGATGGAAATCCCGATGTCGTGATGGTGGGCAATGATTATGGCAATGAAGTTTTTATTGGCCGCTATGATGCGTTTACGGGATTGGTGTTACTGGGTAATGGCAAGGGAGATTTTGATGTAATCCCTTCTGCAAAAAGCGGATTCTATGTGCCTGGCGATGCGAAAGCGCTGGCACGGCTCACCGCTGATAAAGGTGAATTGTATATGGCCACGCAGAATCAGGATAGCCTTAGAGTGTTTATTTCGAAGAGAGAGGGATCTCAATTTATTTTCAAGCCGGGTACTTTGGATGTGAGAGCAGATCTTCATTATGCTGATGGTACCATTCAACACGTCGAGTTCTATTATGGATCAGGCTATCTTTCTCAATCATCCAGAAGAGTGAGAATACCAAAGGAAGTAAAGGAAATTACGGTATCTGATTCAAAAGGAGGCTCCAGAAAAGTAGTTCCATCCGGAATATAACGGATCGGAATGCCAATCAGAACAATTCATCTGGAGGAGTTATGAATCGCGGTTCCGCCAGTTGGGTACCGCAATGCTTGTTCAACTGCTGGATCAGGTAGCGAGCCAGCTCGGGTGAATGAAGTTCTTCGTGCTGGTGCATGAAGAAGTAAACCTTGTGGATGCCTTGTTCTTTCCACGATCGGATACGCTGTACCCAAT
This sequence comes from Flammeovirgaceae bacterium, assembly GCA_023251155.1. Lineage (GTDB taxonomy): Bacteria > Bacteroidota > Bacteroidia > Cytophagales > Cyclobacteriaceae > ELB16-189. The sequence goes on from JAHEZH010000117.1 coordinate 17,936, forward strand.
CATCAATACGAGTATAGTCGGTAGGGTGCAGTCCGTTCCCCACAAACCGGATGAATGCTTGGGGTGTGGTTAGGCGCATATGAACGCCATCTCTTCTTCCTGAAGCATCTGTGATCACGAAGCCCGCCTTCTGTTGCTCTAGCAGGGAGGTGAGTGCACGCATTGCTTCTGTGCTGGCAAACCAGTCTTTGTGCCGTTGCTCGACAAACAGGGTGATGTCTTTGGGTAGTGATTCAATGAAGCGTTGCAGTGTCTCTAATGTCTTGGGCCCCATTTGAGGATGGGGCATGAGAAAGACCGGACCGAGCGTCTCTTTAAAACCAGAAATGCCTTCCAGGAATTGATCAACTAAGGCCTGCGTATCCGTTAATCTTTTGATATGAGTAATTGCCTCTGTGAACTTGGGACAAAATTTAAATCCGGGAGTAACTTTACTCCTCCAATCATCTG
>JAHEZH010000118.1 GCA_023251155.1 Flammeovirgaceae bacterium
ACGACAGATAAGCTAGTAATCAATCGGGCGTATGCGGAAGAGAAATTCAGCAAATCACATTATAGTAAATTGAAAGTAGCCTAATATCTACTGGTCTTACAAACGAAAAAGGAGAACGCTTTAATTGCATTCTCCTTTTTTATTTATCACTTGCCCTATTCCCTATTTCATCAAATAATTATACATCAGTCTCGCCGTATTTTCTGAAGCGGATCCGGTGTCCAGTATCCGGTACACTTCATCGTAATCACTCCGCATTTTCTTTCTATATGAATTGTTTTCAATCAGTAATTCCAATTCTGTATTCAGGTTGGTTGCATTCATTTCATCCTGAATAAATTCCTTGAATACTAACCGGTTGACAATAAGGTTGGATAAAGAGATGAACGGAATTTTTACCAAACGTTTAAGCAACCAATATTCTAATGCCCCCGCTTTATAAATTACCGCCTGGGGCACCTTGAATAACCCTGTTTCCAGAGTAGCTGTACCGGATGTGACGATGGCAGCCTGTGAGTGAATAAGCAGATCGTACGTCGATTCGTAGACAAACTTCACTGAAGAAATGGAACTTAGCGGAGTATATAAATCTTCGGGCAGTGTTTTCACTGCCGCAACTACAAACTGATAGTGCGGATTCATCTTTACCACTTCGGCCATTACCGGAATCATCCTTTTTAATTCCATTTTACGGCTTCCGGGCAACAGTGCTACTATTTTCTTTTCCGTTAACAGGTCATGCTTTTGCAGAAAATCAGGGTCGGGCTGAAATGCTTTAATTGCGTCAAGCACCGGATTGCCTACGTAATCGATCTCCCAGTCAAACTTTCGAAAGAATGATTTCTCAAAGGGAAGAATAGAGAATAGGCGGTCAACATTGGCCTTCAACTTCCAGGCACGTTTGGTATTCCATGCCCACACTTTAGGGGAGATGTAGTAAAAAACTCTCAGGTTATTCTGTTTAGCAAACTTCGCTATGCGCATGTTGAAACCAGCGTAGTCGATAAGAATAATCACATCTGGTTTGAATTGCAGAATATCATTCTTACACTGTTTCAGCAATTTTGAGATGGTACCAAGGTTGGCAATCACGGCAGCAAATCCCATAAAGGCCATTTGCTGATAGTTGACCACTACTTCCATTCCTGCTTCCCGCATGTACTCACCACCGAATCCACGCAGCTCCGCCTTTGAATCATGCTTTCGTAATTCTTTAATCAGATTTCCTCCATGGAGATCTCCTGAGCGTTCGCCCGCGATGAGGTAATAGCGCATTGTTTTTAATTACGATTTTAGAGACACGGAGTACGATTTCCTATTCTTCTTCACCATAGTACTCCACATAGTTACGTGGCGTTTCGTAAAGACGAATGCCATGAAGTACTCCGTACTTACTGATTAATGGGATGCGGGGGAATAGTATTTTCCAGATTTCCACAACAAGAGTTTCACAACTGGCCAGTTTATCTTTCATGAAATCCACATCCACATTCAGGTTTTTATGATCCAGTTTTTCGGTCACTTCTTCACGAATCAGCGTGCTCAGCTTTTTCAGGTCAATAACAAAACCTGTATCCGGATCGGGCTTACCCTTCACGGTTACGATTAACTCAAAATTATGCCCGTGCCAGTTCTCATTGGCGCAAGGGCCGAAGACCTCGATGTTTTTCTCTTTCGTCCAGGCAGGGTTATACAACTTATGCGCTGCGTTGAAATGTTCTTTGCGGCTGACGTGTACCATAGCTTTAAAACTCCCACAAATATACGTTAACTTGCAGCAAAAAAGCAGGTTATGATTATTGTTACCGGAGCAGCCGGATTTATCGGGAGCTGCCTTATCAAAAGACTAAACCAGGAAAATTTCAATACCATTATTGCTGTTGACGAATTTAATCATACCGAAAAAAATAAAAACCTTGATGGTGCTGTTATCCAGGAGCGTGTAGACAGAAAAAATTTCATGCCGTGGCTGGATGTCAATTACGAACTGGTAGAATTTATATTTCACATTGGTGCACGCACCGATACCACTGAGTTTGACATAAAAATATTTGATGAGTTGAATCTCAATTACACCAAATCGATATGGTCACGCTGTGTTCGCTACCAGATCCCGTTGGTGTATGCATCTTCTGCAGCCACGTATGGCTTGGGCGAACTCGGTTATGATGATAATGAAAAAGAAATACCCCAACTAAAACCGCTCAATCCTTACGGACAATCGAAACAAGACTTTGATGTATGGGCATTACAACAAAAAGAGAAGCCTTTCTTCTGGGCTGGATTAAAATTCTTCAACGTCTATGGACCCAATGAATATCACAAAGGGAGAATGGCCTCAGTGATCTGGCATGCCTTCAATCAAATCAATAAGACGGAAAAAATGAAGCTATTCCGCTCGCATAACCCTGACTATAAAGATGGCGAGCAAATGCGCGATTTCATTTATGTAAAAGACCTGATTGATGTTTGTGTATTCCTGATGTATCACCGCAAAAATTCAGGTATTTATAATCTGGGATCTGGAACAGCCCGAACTTTTGTTGATTTGACCAAGTCCGTATTCAAAGCGCTGGATAAACCAGAAAATATTGATTTTATTGATACCCCAGCTGACATACGCGATAAGTACCAGTATTTTACTGAAGCAAATATGGCCAAGTTAAAATCCATTGGCTACGTTAAACCTTTTCATACTCTTGAAGAAGGAACGGAAGATTATGTAAAGAATTACCTGATGAAAGGGCTGAGTTATTATTGATCCGCTATCTTTTATTGTGATTGATAATCACTCTTTCCCTATAACGTTTTTTCGATATTACTACTTCAATGAGGTAAACGCCTTCAGTCAAATTGGTAACCGGTAATTGGACTGCTGGCGAATCGGATTTAACCGAGAGCAGCACTCTGCCAAAAAGGTCAATCAGGTTTGCTGAAACCGACTCTCCATTTGAATCGATTGTGATTTCTTCATCAGCGGGATTAGGATAAATTTTCGGTGTAAGTGAATTTGCTTCAATTCCCGTAATCGTCACGCGATTCGAAATCCGATTACACTCATTATTGAACGTTAAAACCGAATAGACCCCCTCCTGCCCATTGTAAGCATACGATCTTGAAGTTTGGGAAGGAATTTGAATTTCATTTTTCAGCCATTGATACGTTAGCGACTGATTGAAGCTAAACAGTTCATCCCCATTCACCACTACCTCATTATCCTGAAGTGTATTCGTTCCTATCATCACACTTCCGGTAAAGCTATTGCTTGCAGAACCGTTACTCACTGTTAATGTTACCGGATATGTTCCAGCCGCTGCAAAGGGGAAATATGCCTGCCTGCCCTGTGCCGTGACAGCACCTGGGAAAATCCATGACCATTGTTGTGGCGTTCCGCTGCTCTTATCCGTGAATTGTGTCAGTCCATTTTCACATGGATATTTGACCGTGAAGTCGGAAAACAAAACATCAGCGCAGTTTTGTTTTAACCAGCCCGAAGCATTCACAAGAGTGCTATTTATTCCCGCATTGACGACTGCGTTTCCTTTTGCCTCTACATTGTTTATCACCAAGTTGTCAAAACAATACTTAGTATGATTTGTAAACACGATCGAGGAAGCGGCCGGGCTATGAAGGGAAGCCGAAACGCCATTGTTGATTCTCATGTTGTTTATCGTCTGCGTTTTACCGGAAGAGAATAAGACGTCAGACGGGGCTATTATCAAAAAACTATCCAATTCATTTGTACCTGTAAATGCTGCTTTACCCGACAGTTCTATTCTCTTAAAAAAATTATCCCCGTTTATAATGGCATTTCCCTGCTCGATGACAAGACTACCAGGCCACTTCACTCCTTGCCAATTAAACGTAACAGGATCGGACTTAACTTTTATTTTAGAATTGTCCACTGAATTCAATGTAAGTAGTAAGGAGTTGATCTCACTGCCATGAGTCAGTTCTATTTCAGAGTTCACCAGATTAAACGTTTTGTTCTTTGTTGAATTCACAACAAGATCCATCATCTTTAGTTGTGCACTTTTCACCTCAAGCGTTCCTTCTATAACTGATAACTTATTCAAATTCAGATTTCCATAAAGTACCCAGTTACCTCCATTGATATTTATATCCATCAGCGCCAGATCAGAATTCAGAAAATTCAAGTTCCCCGTCGATGAGTTACACTGAACACTTCCTCTACTATACCACTGAAAATTCTCCGACCCAATTGAAATTAGCTTTCCGATATTTATCTTATGCGTATTCAAAGACATCCCAGATGCCTTCGTACATAACCATATTAACGAACCAATCGATTGATCCTGGGAAAAATTAATCTGGTTTAATCCTACTCCATCAAATGAATTCTCATCAATGATGACGTTATCACCTGCACCAGGCACTTTGTTGGATGTAACACCCCCGCTACTCATTGACCAGTGTGTGGGATCACTCCAGATTCCGGTATCACCTACCCAATAATACGTTTGAGCAGTAGTGTTTATGGATTGATACGTAAGCACCAGTGAAAAGTCCTGCTTACCTCCGCTTAATTGTTTCTTATGATTTACCGTAAGTTTATAATTTTTTAATTGCGGCAAATCCAACTCTACTTTTTCTACATTATCCCTGAAATTATTTCCTCTTGTAGCCCCTTGCGATGGGATGCCCGGATCGAGTATCCATGGTAAGAATTCATTACCCGCATCGTCCGTTATTTTTATATCCAGATCATTCACCAGCATTAAGTCCGTTGGATCAAGAGCATCTGCTACTGGTTTACCCGCAGGATCCGTCCAGGTAATAGTAGCGGTAATTTTCTGATTTGCTTTTGGAGTAAGTGTCCACTCTTTCTTCTCACCATTGATGAGTGTTAGTTCCTGAATCGTTGTAGTGAGTCCATCTTCCTGTAATACAATTTTAGCTGCAGCTTCTGCATCCAGAAGTCCCCACCCAAAACGATAATCAGGTCCAGGGAAAGCACCCGCTTCTTTAGCAGAATGAATAGCTACTGCTTTCAATGTAGATGCCCGCATCTTATTTCCACCATGGATCCTCGAATACAATTCCTGCAAAAGAACCAATGAACCGGTAACATTCGGTGTTGCCATCGAAGTGCCACTTGAAAACGCATAGGTATTTACACCATCTGCACTTAAAGAATATAAATCCACACCATCGCCAACCAGGTCCGGTTTAATACGACCGTCATCGGTTGGTCCCCAGCTGCTAAATGAACTCATTGACACACTTGCTGCATTGGTATAGTTTAGTACTCTGCTCACCGCGCCCACCGTAATTATATTTTTTCCAACCGCATCAGGGATGATGCAATCATAGCCAGTACCTTTATTACAATCCGGAGGGTGAGTACCATTTCCAGGTTCTCCGCGATCATTACCGGCAGCCCATACTATGGTAGAGTAAGGAGCAAGGGAGACAATCTGATCAAGCACTTTCGCACGATCCCCATAGAAGCCAAAATAAAAGTCTTCATCCGCACTGATCGCAGGATCACCTGCCCATACCCAGGCATTATTGCTCACATACCAGCCGGCAATCTGTCCGTAGGAATGATTAGAAAAGAGCAATGTAGACTGATCTGATCTTGCCTGCCCAGCAATTTCGGCTTCGTCATTATCAAAATACCAATCTGCAACAGTGGCCTGTGGCGCCATGCCTTTTGCATTGGGATTAACCCCTGATGCAATCAGCGTACCGGCAACGTGAGTAGCATGATTTTGAACAGCAGCGTTTTCAGAGGAAATTATTCTATTGTCTAATTCAATGTGCTCTTTCACTTTACCATCATCCCATACCCCAATTGTAAATCCTTTACCGGTGAGGTTAAATCCCAAAATACCGGATTGCAATTTTGAAGCTCCGGTAGTGATGGCTGCGTTGGCATTGAGCGGGGCTCGGTAGAGGGGATGGCCATTTTTGACATCAACCATTAAATCACTGGATGGCAAACCAGAATTGGCGCGGACAGATTGAAATTGATTGATTTTCTTTTGCTTAAAATCATCAATAGCGCTAAGGCTGTCTGATATTTTTTTAGGTCAAGAGATTGCGAATATCCTATGATATTAACAACAAAAATGAGAACAGTGAGAATCCTTGCATTCATTTCATTGAATTTACTCAAAAAATCAATTTAAAAGAGTGTCTTTCGATTTGAAAGATCTGGCAACTTGAAACTATCAGGTTCTCTTTTGATTGAATTATCGAACGATTGTCACAACATTAAATTTCCGTTCAGCGGAAACCATCTTTCCCTCTTTAGTTATTCCTTTAGCCCGAATGACAAACTGACCAATCTCATCGGATAATAAAAAATTTATTCTACGAGTCCCTTTTATCACTACTTCAGGATTCCAGTAAACAGGAGCATAAAAGAGCGGTAATGTCCCATAGTCTTTATTAAAAAAAGGGGCGGAAAAAGAGACTGGTAAATGTATATCCCCAAACAACTTTTCACCGGAAAATATAGCCGTTTTGGATTTTGTTGTTACTGATAAAATACCATTATCAGCCAATGAAAATATACCTGAAGAATTAATTTCATTTGTCCCCCACATTATATCCAATCGCTCTATATCGCTCAGTTCAATTTTCAAAATCTCATCGATGTTATTCACGATTACTCCATCAGCCAGAAGCAATGCAGGTTCTTTAAAAAAGTGAATATTTGCTGGATTATCCGAGTTCCGTATCAAAGCTGCTTTCACGGATCTCACCTTTCTTATTTTTACCGGAGCGACAATCTCCCGAATAAAGCTCTCCATAGTTGAAAAACCGGAATAGTCCTCAGGTCTGTAGGAAAGATTAAAAGTTAATACTTGCGCAATAGATGCCTCATTCTCTATTGTAATTCCGTAGGCTTTTGAAATCTTCCTGTTTAATTCAGCTTTACTTACAGCAGCAAATAGCGATTTGACGTCCAGTCTGAAAGGAGCGGCTTGTTGTGATTGAAACTTCACCATTGGAAGTTGCGTGGCTTTTGGAAACAAGAAAATCTCTTTTTTATATTTAAGATTCCATTTTTCAAAACCAGATGAATACCATCCATTTAACAACTCAACAGAGGGAAAAATGGGAAGTTCGGCATCCACGCGATGTACTGAAATCGATACATTTCCATTTAGTTTATTTCCAACTGCATCGTTGAGAATCAAATCAAAGGAAACACTCTCTCTTGGCTTGTACTCCTTTTTATTTAAGTTAACAGAAAGCGATGAATCGTATTGCTTTACAAGCATATCCATCCTCGAATCATTCTCATCAAAAAAAGAAGCATATAAAGGCACTGAATTCTTATCGGCAATTGTTATTGGCTCATTCAAATCATTCACCTTACGTTCCTCCAATAGCTTTTCCCTGGTGTATAAAATCAATCTGCCTGAAGAAGTAGTAGAAAGGTTGGCAAGAGAAAAGGCGGCTTTATTACTACTAAAAAATGGCTGTTGAACTTTGGGGGGCACACTTCCAGAAGAAAGTTCTTCATAAGGAAGAGTAGAGTTAATTATAGATATAAATTTTCTATGAATAAATGAATCATCTCCGTTTTTCATCCACAATGTATAGGCAACAAACTGATACACTCCAGTCGGCAAATGATTAGGTATTATGAATTCATTGACACCAATACCCTCACGAAATTTTACTTTTTGACGAAGAACTACTGAATCATTCTGATCTCTTAATTCTGTATATCCTGCAATACTTAAAGATGATGGTGAAGATGTCGTTTTTTGGAGATACAAGGTATACCATAACCGATCACCAGAAAAATACATATCACGGTCGGTATGTGAATCGACATATTCAGGAAAAAAATAGTTATTGTATTTATCCAATTGAAACTGCAGGTAATCTAATGGCTGTCCGAATACTTTTAAACCGGAGATCAAGAATATGATACAGAGGATATGCCGCATATTAATTAAAGCCTACAGGTTTAACATTGGTAGCATCGGGTTCGTGATTACGACAATCACCAGATTGAATAGCTATATTTCGAGTTGGAGGCAGATAATTAGCACCTGCAAATCGATTGATCAAAAGAGTTGCTTCTGTCACTGCCGAAGCACCAAAATACCCCAGGACAACTTCATCCTCATCATTTTCACTTACGATATTACCAACAATGGGTGTTGGCGCTGCATCAAAAATACTACCTGTTGTAGTTTGCTGCTGACGCATTCTTTTAAAGAACTCATAAGCACCTTCAGTTATTGATTGCTGTTTTACTTTCACTTGATAGTAGGTAGGTCGGTCATAGTTAACTACCCCGACCAACTGCCTTATCTGAGAGCTCTTCGACTCACGATCACTATAGATGCTAAGATTTCGTTCTAACCGAGATAGGGTGGGAGCCCAGCATTGTTTAATTTCAGGAATATCAGTTAAACTAAAGAATTCAAAAATACCGGAAGATTGCCAACGGTAGCTATTTCCCAATTCCAAAGGATCATTGACCACTGCATAAATATAAAATTCCTCCAGTTTTTGAACTCTTGGAGAGCCGTTTGAATTTACAAACAATACATCAGATGTTTTAAACTCATACTGTAGCTCAGCTACCGATGCCACCGCATTCATTTTTTCTGGTGCCGAGTGATATTTTTTTCCATCCTTCGTTTGGATCGAAATTGTATAGGTATTACCGACTTTTCCAGTAATCGAATGGGTTAAATAGCTACCTGATTCCACTTCCGTTAACTGTTGAGAATGACCCTCATTATCAGTAAGCGTAACTAAAGCTCCTTTCTCAGGTATAGAGTAAACCCGTAATGGCTGGTTGTTATCAAAAGGAATTGTTCGGGACAATTTAATCACATAAGGACCAAGTTCATCTGTAATTAATCCATCTACAACGAGTAAGTTTGCATTTCCACCCACTGACAAACTTATTGGATCCACGCATGCGTTGAGGCCAATGAAAAGGAAAAAGCAAACTATTTTTTTGAATCTCCACCGGATCATCATCAACTGAGCTATAGTTTAAAATTATACGTAATTGAAGGAAATACTGTTCCTATAACCGCCAGACGGTAAGCCTGAGTCTGAGAACCTCTCATCTGTGGTTTAAAGAAAACGGAGTATGGGTTCTTACGACCATATAGGTTGTATACCGAAAACGTCCAACTACCTTTCCATTTTTTAGTGGCACGAAGACTCTCATTTATTGTAAATGAAAGATCCAATCGATGGTAATCAGGAATTCTTCCTTGATTTCTATCAGAAAATTGAGCAACGGAATAATTATCGATTACATAAACAGATTGGGGATAAGTAATAGGTCTGCCTGTACTATATGTAAAATTGGCACTTAAACTCAACCGCTTAGTAAAAGCTATACTTTGCACAATCGTCAGATCATTAGGTTTATCAAAATTGGAAGGGAAATAACTTCCGGAATTCAACGTTTCTTCACGACTGTTACCTTTTACCCTGCGAAACGATCTGGCGTATGCATAAGAAATCCATCCTGTCCACTTCCCGTTATTCTTCTTAATCATTAACTCCATACCATACGCCTTACCTTTAGCAGAAAGTAACTGTGTTTCGAGATGGGTATTCATAAACAGCTCTGCTCCATCCTTATATTCGAGCAAGTTTTCGGTCTGCTTGTAATAGGCTTCTAACGAAAGTTCATAGTTATTATCCTTAAAATTCCGAAAATATCCTGCAGCGATTTGATCACCAATCTGTGGTTTCACATAGCGATTACTCGACTTCCATAAATCGAGAGGGCTTACCGCTGCGGTGTTAGAAATAAGATGCAGGTATTGATAATTGCGATTGTAACTTAATTTAATTGAACTATTCTTCCCTATAGATATCTTCATCGAGACCCGAGGCTCCAGCCCTGAATATCGTGCTACATTATCTCCAGGCGATACAAATAATGTATCCATCACTGTAGATAATCGTTTAGGAACGCCATCCTGGTAAATCAAGATATCCGCAGGTCCTTTACTCGCATAGAGGGAGTAACGAAGCCCTCCCTGCATAGATATTGTCTCATTGAATTTAAAATCATCACTAAGATAAAAACCCTGCTCATGCGAAAGTTCATCTTCTATGTTAACAGGGTCGATCTGCTGTGGTGCGTACGAAGCAAGCTTACCGGGATTAATCATATACTGATTCATGCTATATCCAAAATCAATTTTATGCTTCAGATCTGGTGTATAGGTTAAATCTATTTTTCCTCCCGCAATGTCAACTCCAAAGTCAGTTGTAAACTCCATTCCGGCCATCAAGCCATCCACCTTATTTCTATACCGTGAAAAAAAACCGGTCATATTTGCAAATAGATTGGAGTTAATGATTGTATTCCAGCGTAGCGATGCACTGGACGTACTCCATGCATAGGTTGTATCTGCTGCAAACTTGAAATTATCAGTACTATGATATCCCGAAAAAGCCAGGCTGTTCTTGTCATTAAATTTATGTTTCCCACGCAGATTGAAATCATAAAAATCGCCCGAGCTTCTTTGTACATTAAGGTCAGGTACTTTTTTTATGATCCAATTCGGGTAGGCATATCTTCCTCCCAATACAAAAGTTGTTTTTCCTGATGAGCCTATTGGTCCCTCTATCATCAGTCGGCTAGATATAATTCCTAATCCGCCGCTGATTGAAATCTTTTTATCATTTCCATCTTTTAATCGCACATCCAAAACAGAAGACACCCTTCCCCCATACGCAGCAGGCATTCCTCCTTTGTATAATGTCAGGTCTTTCACAAAATCAGAATTGAATGTGGAAAAAAATCCAAACAAGTGCGAAGAATTTAGTAAAGGCGCATCATCAAGAAGAATGAGATTTTGATCCACATTACCTCCTCTTACATTGAACCCACTGGCACCCTCTCCCACTGTACTCACTCCCGGTAGCAATAAAATGCCTTTTACAAGATCAACTTCACCCATAAATGGGGGAATTGACTTTAATGTTTTAATATCCATTTTTATCTGACTCATCTCCGCAGAAGAAATATTTCGGGTGAGGCTCTCAGAAGTAATTGTAACACCATCCAGCTGCGTAGCATGTTCATACATTTCAAAATCAATTTCTGAGTCCGAATCCAGCGTAACACTTCTAATGGTAGGTAGTTTGCCTACTGCTGTAATACGAAGCCGATAAATTCCTTCGGGCAATGAAAAAGAGTATTTACCTTCATGATCTGTTACTACCCCCTTATTCTCACCATCAACAACGATGGTCGCCCCAAGGAGAGGCTGATTACTGTTTGCTTCATAAACCTTTCCACGCATTGAATAAACTTCCGATAAGGCTTTCCTCACGGATATACTATCTGGCAAAAAGGGGTTTGAGACGAAAGGTGCAGCACCCCTGAATAGTATTATATACGGGGAATTATCAATTAACAAGTGCGCCAGTCCCTTTTTATCCAACTCCGAAAAAATTGCAGTGATCGGCAAATTGACTAATTGTTCAGAAACGCTTACATCTTGAATCCATTCGGGTCGAAAAAAAAACTTAACCTTTAACTTCTGCTCGATTTTCTTCAAAGCATTTTCCAATGGTAGCTCTGAAGAATGAGACTGACTGTATGATTTACATGCTAATCCCAAAATAATAGTGAGCAGAAGAAAAAATCTTTCCGAAATCATAATTGGAATAGAATTAAAAAAATATGGTATTAAAGATTAAAAAAAAGACAACTATTTCTCTACCGCTTATACTTTCCTCTGGTACAGAATGAAAAAAAGAAGGTGCTAAATGCACCTTCTTTTTAAGAATGAGTTATACTAATCCAGTTGTTTAGTAGCCAGGATTCTGCTGTTGAGCGAGAACCGGGTTCAGAATAATTTCAGAATTTGGAATAGGCCATATGAAACGATAGTTGCTATACGGAATTGCGTCATGACGATTTCCTGCTGTTGCCAGCAATGTAGTTGTGGTCGACTCAAGTCCAGTATAATAAGGTCTGTAATTTGTTAGGTTACGACTTACTTTCACAGGAATACCACCACCCCATGTATTGAAAGTTGCATCTTGGGCAAGGCGATGGATATCAAACCAGCGTAAGCCTTCGCAGAGGAACTCGATACGTCTTTCGTTATGAATAGCTTGAATTAAAGCGTTGCCTGTTGCAAAATCAGAGATCTGATCATAATTGGCATCTGTGCCTGCAGCATTTGCACGGGCTCTTACTGCATTATACAACTGAAATGCTCTTGCATCCGGGGTTCCCACTTTACGCTGAATTGCTTCCGCGAGAGAAAGAAGAACTTCCGGATAACGAATAACAGGCGCATTATCGGAACGAGCTGTTACATCTGTATACTTTTTAGAAAAATACCCACCTTTACCACCGGCTGTTGTTCCTTCTACATTGATATCCACGAAAACGCTGGTCTTGCGAACATCTGTGGCATTAAACCAAGGCTTGTTCCAGATGATAGGACTAATAGCCACTAATGCACGACCTGAAGTAGGGGCAGTAGATGTACTGTACATAGAAGCAAGTGCACCGTTTACACTTGGATTATCTTCAGCAGAGTTATCTATAGAGAAGATAAGTTCAGTGCTGCTTTTACTGTTTGGTGCCGTGAAAGGAGCATAAGGATTAGCAGCAAGCGCATACGCACCTAAAATTGAAGGTGTTGCTGTTGCAGCAGGAACAAGCTTGTTTCCTTCCTCGATTACTTTATCCCAGTTACCCATTCCCAGGTATACACGTGTCTTCATCGCAATCGCAGCACCTTTAGTGGCACGGGTGATTTTCAGGTAGGCCCCTGTGCGAGTGGCCGGTAACACCGATTCCGCATAATCAAGATCAGCGATTATATTAGAATATAAACTCTGAACTGTTCCTCGTGGCTCTGGAGCGGCAGCATCAGCTGCAGTAGCGTCTGTTATACCTGTTTTTCTATAAGGCATTCCCCCATTCGGGGCAGTTGGATTATCTGAATATGGTCGGCAAAAATGTTTTGCCAGTTCATGATAAGCCAAGGCACGAAGGAATGTTGCTTCTCCCTTGTAGGCATCAATTGATGCCTGAGTAAGCGTTTCTGTTGGAGCAAACTTGTTAAGCTCATCCAGTACAACATTGGTACGATTGATCAAGCGGAACAAAGACTGGAAATGCCAATCGTTATTCGCAGTGGTCGGGTCATAGGTATTATCATAAGTGATAGCAAAGAAAGCCTGTGTATTCACCACATCTTCTCCACGGTTATCACCTTGCTCAATATGAGCCGCGCCAAAAGGGTACCCTCGCACGGCTCCTCCAGCATATATTCCTGACTGGGCTGCATCATACATACCAGCAATAACTAACTCAATACGATCAACCGTATAAGCGGCTTGCGGAGAAAGAGCAGTTTGTGGTTCAAGATCAAGAATGTCCTTGCAGGAGCTGGCGAAAAGTAAAGCCACCGCTGCAAGAACTCGACTCCATGTTTTATATGTTTTCATAAATTCTCTCTTTTAATTTTTAGAAACCTACATTAAGACCAATCGTATAGGTGCGATTGAGCGGGTTCGTATTGTTATCGAATCCAGCACCGAGCTCAGGATCAAGTCCGTTATACTTAGTGAACGTGTATGCATTCTGAACCTGTGCAAATACACGTACGCTGTTCAGCTTAAACTCGCCTGTCTTTTCAAGCAATGTTTTAGGTAAACTGTACGACAAGATGATGTTTTGTACACGAAGGAAGTTTCCGTTTTCAACAAAGCGAGATACAGCTACACCCGTCTGGTTAACCTGTGTATTATTACCACTCCACATTTTTGGAATGTCAGTATCTGTATTTTCAGGAGTCCATGCTCTCAAAAGTTCTCTTCCAGAGTTGGTAAAATCCTGGTTAAGGAGGACATCCTGGCGAGTCTGGTTATAGACTTTGTTACCTCCTGAGTAACGCATGAATACTTCCAATGACAAGCCTTTATAGCTGAAAGTATTAGTTAGTCCACCATACCAGGTAGGTACTGTTTTTCCCAAGATTTTACGATCTCCACCCAAAGCAACATCCACTGGTGACAAAGCAGCACCTGCCGTATTTGCCTGGCTTGTAGGGTTAGCTGGATCATAGAAAGAATAGGTACCAGTAGAAACGTTACGCTGTACTACCCTTCCATCACCTTTCTCATACATAGGATTACCGTTACTAGAGTTTACTCCAGCCCAGGTATATCCATAAATCACGTTCATTGGCTCACCCACACGAGCATTGATGCTATATGAACCTGTTCCGATCTCTGCAAAGTTGCCTGTCACATCACGGAAAGTTTCCACTACTTCATTTTTCACTGATGTGAAATTGGCAGCAATATTCCATGAGAAAGCACCTCTTGTAAGCGCATTGGCTGTGGCTGAGAATTCGATACCACTGTTACGAAGTACACCTATGTTTTGAGCAATAGAGTTATCAGGGATACCCAATGATGGAGCATAAGGTACATTAAGAATATTTCCATCAATGTCATTTACAAAGTAATCAGCAGTGAAAGTGATTCTATTGTTTAACAAACCAAGATCAACACCAATGTTGATTTTCTTACTCGTTTCCCATAATAGTGTGGGGTTTCCAGCCTGAGTAAAGGCAACCCCAACCTGTGAACCATAACGGGCTACACCATATTGAGTCAGATAAGGGAAAGAGCCTATGTTAACATTACCAACACTTGCATAGCTGGCACGAATTTTAACATCATTCAACACACCTGTAATTCCTGAGTTTTTGAAGAAATCTTCTTCAGAAACGCGATACCCAACTGATGCTCCAGGGAAAGTTCCCTGACGTTCACTTTCTGCAAGATTAGAGAGACCATCTCTACGTACGGACAATCCAAGTAGGTATTTATCCTTGAATGAATAGTTTAAGCGACCAAAGAAAGATTGAAAAGCTTGCTGTCCATAGGTACCTCCTGAAAACTGGTTAGTATATGATCCGCTGATCAATCCGTTCTGCATAAAGAACGGAGCTGCAAATGCAGAACCTGATCCGGAGAAAGATTCTGTAGTCGTTTTTTGATATTCAACGCCAGCTACAAGATCAATACTGTGGCTACCGAAATCCTTATTGTACGCTACTGTATTCTGCCAGTTCCAGATGGTTACCGTACGGAATTGATTAGTGAGGTTACCACTTGACCCTCTTCCGTCACCATGGCGAGGATCCTGCATGGAGAAATCCTTATTTCCAAGATAGTCCACACCAAAAAGTGTTTTGTAACTCAACCCTTCAATGATATCCGCCTGTCCATAAATATTGGCAAGAAGACGATCTGTCGTTGCCTTAAACTTGTTGTTGGCCAATACGAATGCCTGATTAGTCCAGCTTGAAGTAATAGCGCGGGTGTTCGCACCTTGCCCCAGCGCTTGGCCATCAGGGGAAATGTTATAGCCCGTTGGATCTGTTGGATCTAATGCGGTTACGTTAGGGAATGCACGAATACCACCTGCCAGGTTACCTGATAATGCACCAGCTCCGGTATTCAAGCCATCTGTTTGCGAACGGGTGTAATTAAGACCTGTACCAAACTTTATGAACTTGTTAAGACGATGATCCGCATTGGTCCGAACAGTAAAACGATCAAATGAGTTGTTGACAATATTACTTTCCTGAGTCTGATAGCCTACTGAGAAATAGTAATTGGTGGCCTCACTAGCTCCAGACAAGTTGATATTATAGTTAGTAAATTTTCCTTTTCTCAAAAGAACATCCTGCCAGTCTGTTTCACCACTCCCGGCTATAGCTGGATCAGTAAATGCCGAGGCAGCAGCACCAGCATTTGTCAGTTTTTGATTTGCCACTTGTTCAAACTCAGCAGCATTCAAAAGATCAAAGCGTTTTACTGCTTCAGAATAACCCGTTGATGTAGAGAACTCTACCCTTGGTTTTCCTTTCGCTTTAGTACCTCTTTTAGTTGTTATTAAAATAACTCCGTTAGCTGCACGTGAACCATAAATCGCTGCTGCCGCTCCGTCCTTTAGAATATCATACGACTCAATATCCGAAGGGTTGATATCACCCAATGGATTGGTTGGAGTTGCTCCGGATTGGTTTCCTGTTACCATTGGAACTCCGTCAATAACTACGAGAGGGAAAGTACCTGAAGTCAAAGAATTGATACCACGTATGTTAATTGTAGGGGTAGCACCGATTATACCAGAGTTAACACCTACTTGTACACCAGCTGCACGGCCACCAAGCTGATCAACAAAACTTGGGGTAGCTAACTGAGAAATAGTTCCTCCACTTACGGTAACAACAGAAGTAGACAATTTTCTACGCTCTGTAGTACCATAACCAACCACAACCACTTCGCTGAGTTGGGTTACATCTAATCCTAAGGATACATCCACAGTAGTTCTTTCACCTATTCCTACTTCTTGAGTTGTTAAACCGATAAAAGAGAAGACAAGTGAACCTCCACCATTAGGAACTGACAAACTAAAGCGACCCTCTGCATCAGTGGTCGTACCGTTGGTAGTACCTTTCAATACTACGTTAACACCAGGAATGGCTGTGCCATCCTCGGTCGAGGTCACCTTTCCGGAGACCACCCGATCTTGCGCCCATGCTATGCTTGTTACGAATAACAAAAACAATAGCATGACTCTCGTTGAGTAATTTTTCTTCATACTAATTGGGTTAGGTTAAAATTAATTAGAACAAATCCTCCGAAGAGGGCTTCAAACTTAGAATAAAATTTCGTTGTATGAAAGATTAGTCTGATTGATAAATAATGGTATTTCGTAATTGAGTCACCCAAATTGGGTCAATCCTCTGAATTCTTATCGGTTTTTAATATCACCACTTCTCTGCACGAATCAGCTAATCCTGTATTTTGAATTCTATTCTTCGGTTACGCTGGCGATTTTCATCCGTATCGTTGGGAGTAATGGGTTTTGTAGAACCAAACCCGATTTGCTTTAATCGCTTAACATCTAATCCTTTTTTAATCAAATAATCGGCAACTGCCTGCGCTCTTTTCTGTGAAAGTTGAAGATTGTAGGCATCTGACCCCTTATTATCCGTGTGCCCGCTGATTTCTACCCTTATTTTTGGATTGTCGGTCAGAAATTGAACTACTCTGTCCAGTTCGGTGATGGATTTCTCTTGTAACTCGTATTTATCATACTCAAAGAAGATGTTATTCAGTACGATACTTGCGCCTGCATCGGCCTTCTCTAAATCCACATCAATAACGACTGGTTTGGGAACGGCTTCGTTTTCATAGTTAAAGTTCAGGTTCCTGAACAAGTATCCTTCCGCACTTATATATAATGCATAATCCGAGCCTTGTGTGAGCACCATCAGGTATGAACCATTAATTGAATCAGAGTTTACGCGGGATACCAACTCATTTTTCTGAATATCAAACAGTTCCACTTTTGACTTTAGTGGCTTCTTCGTCTTCTTATCACGAACAATACCTTTAACTACGTTGCTGATTACTTTAGGTCGTAATTCTTCCGGCACCGTGATCTCAAAAATTTTAGTAGCATTTAACTTCCTTGCTTCTTCATGTGAATAATATCCGCGTTCACCATCCGCAGTCACAAACAAGGAAAACTGATCTTCATGATCATTGATGGGATAGCCAAAGTTGACAGGTTCGGTCCACTGGGCATTCTGTTTTTCTGTTTTATAAATATCATAACCTCCAAAACCTGGCCTGCCATCGCTGGCAAAGTAAAGCGTACGTCCATTGCTATGGATAAAAGGAGAGAATTCATCAAAACCCGTATTAACTATAGCGCCCATGTTCTCTGCCTTGGTCCACTTGCCATCATCCATTTGGTAGGACAGATACAAATCGCGACCGCCCTGTCCCCCTCTACGATCTGAAACAAAATAGAGTATGCGACCATCCGATGAAAGTGAAGGTTGTGACTCCCAGGCTGCTGAATTGATCTGCGCTCCCATATTCACAGGTACCGTCCACTCATCTCCTATTTTTTTACTCTGAAAGAGATCACAACTTCCAAAACCTTTTCGTCCAAGACAAGATGTAAATATCAATTGCCGTCCATCTGCTGATATCGTACTGGTTCCCTCGTTGTCTTCTGTATTGATATTCGCAGATATCGATACCGGTGTACCCCAATCGCCATTTGCTTTACGTGTACTGATGACCAGATCTTCATCATCGTTCTGACCGGCTCCTTTTCTTCTGGTGAAAATCAT
>JAHEZH010000237.1:0-3108 GCA_023251155.1 Flammeovirgaceae bacterium
CTAGCAACTCACCTGGACCAGATTACGAAAGAATCCGATGTGTACATTCATTGTGCAGGAGGCTACCGGTCCATGATTGCAGCCTCCATCCTGAGGTCTAAAGGCTGGGTAAACATCATCAATGTGACGGGTGGATTTCAGGCCATTTCAAACGCCAAGAAACAAGTGGCCCTTGATAAACCTGAGCCCGTGCATTAATTCATGACCACCATAATTTGGCGAATGCTTGCGTCTGATCAGTTGTGCTGTGATGAACAGCGATACACTTATTCCGCTTTTGGTCTCTACTTCGCAGCCATGTACTTTTCAGGTGTTTTGATAAAGCTGTCCTTACAGAATTCGCTGCAAAAGAAATAGTGTTTATCCTGGTGGAGGGTGGTGATCGAACCACTTTTGGACACACGCATCTTGCATACCGGATCGATCGCTTCCTGCTTTGAGCCTGTTGATGCTGGTGCCGCATTTTTCTTTGTCTCCTTCTTCACCTCACTTTTCTTTTCGCCCTGCTTCTTAGTAACCGCTGTCTCCCCCACTACATGTCCGGCATCCGGATTCCATTTATCGTATTCGATAAGACGAGCAAGTGTCAGCGCTTCTTCTTTCCCTTTTATTTTTGAGATCAGGTGCAATGCGCCATCCAGTCCCGCAGAAACTCCTGCGGTCGTGAGCAACTTTCCATCTTCCACAAAACGTTTGTCTTTCATGGCAGTACCTTTCGGTGTTTCCTTTTGCAGATAGTCGATGGCAGCCCAGTGCGTAGTGAATGAATGTCCGTCCAGAATTCCGGCTTTGGATAAAAATGCAGCACCCGTGCATACGGACATCGTATACGTGGTATTCTTATGAACTCGTCTGATCCAGTTGATCACGGTGGTATCATTATAAACCGGCATGAGCCCGTCTGTATTTGCACCTGGCAAGACGATGATGTCGGGTGGCGGGCAATTAGCAATGGAATAGTTCGGTGTTAACTTTATGTTTTTGTTCATGACGGTCAACGTTTCCTCCCTTGGAGCAACCGTAAAAACATCAAAGCCTTTGACGTTACTGAATACCTCCAATGGTCCGGCAAAATCCAGCAGCTCCACACCCGGATAGATAAAGACCGCTACTTTCAAAGGTTGCTTTGCTACCTCTTGTGCCCGCAGCTGAAATGCAATGGCCATTAACAGCACTGCCATTGAAATTGTATTTCTCACTTTAGTGATCATGATAGAATGGGATAACGAGTAATCAGTTGGTCAATACTTTTTTTGCTTCTTCGATGCTCTTTTCCATCGCCACGCGCACTTCTTCAATGCGTTTCTTCTGTTCCTGCTGAATGTGGAGTTGCTCGTCAGAACTTCCCTTCGAAGCACTTGCCTCCGCGTGATCAGCGGAATGATGTTCGTGTCCTCCTTCCGCTACCGTTGCTCCAGGAACATCCTGAACATCATGCATCCAGTTCATCATATCTTTATTAGCCGCTTCCAGTGCGGAAAGCTTTTCACGGACAATTGCTATTTTCGAAGCATTGGCTACGGAGTCGGCCCGTAAAGAATCGTTCATTTTCTTCAACTTGCCTTGCAGTTGATACATCTCGTCCATGCGGGGCATTACCTCATCATGGATTTTCATTGCCTCCTGATATATGGTTAGCGCAGTAACTTCATTCGTTTCTGTGTTTTCCTTTTTGCCTTCACAGCTTATCATGAGTGTTGCCGCGAAAAGGAGGAGTACGGTATTTTTCATAGTCATGTGATTAAAAGTTAAAGGTGAGTGAAGTTGTCCAGCGGGCTTTGCTGGTGATATCGGCCGTCTGATCACTGTTGTAATTCTGACGGATCGGTTTCTGATAATTGACACCTATGGTAAATCGCTGGATATAAATATCCATACCGCCCGCACCAAGCCACGCTGAGCCACCGGTATTCACTTGTAAAATGTTACCATCCTTGTGCATGGCTGCTTGTTCATAATTCACACCACCATGCGGAAGGAATGAAAACACACCAAACTTTTGCCAATAGAACAATTGAGTGGAGGCGCGGTATTGGTTGCCGAACAGGTAATCATGACTATTGCGGGTATTCAATTTATAGCCGGTCTCCAGATTGATACCTGCTCTTTTATATCGAAGGGTATAGACTGCATTCAGGTTGAAGTCCACACTTCCTGTACCCAATTGAAAATTACGATTGATGATCTTGCCCTTATCTTCCTGATTGAATTTTCCCGTAGGTAGCTTAACTCCACCTCCGGCAATCAACGTATGTTTGAAGTCAGTGGCAATTTCTCCTGTGTTCACGATCACATAGTTGGCCATGATGTTAATATCACCAAGACCACTTGCTGACACCACCTGATCGGTACCATTCATGTCATTATAGGCATACGGAATAAACGCAAACAGTTGAATGCGTTTGGTGATGTAATACCTTCCCCACAGTTCCACCTTCGCATACGTATCGTTGGACTGTTGTGCGGACAGGTATTGTGTGGGGGCGATGTAGGAATGAAACTTCGCCTGCGACCATCGCAGCCCTACAAAGTTTTTATTATAGAGCGGCAGTATACCCAAGTAGTTTCCTCCCAATGAACACCCGCACACGTCACATGCCGAGGCGGGATATCCCAGGGCAAGAAGTACAATGATTATGGCTGCTATTTTTTTCATTATGTCATTAGTTTAAAAACGGATTGGTGAATCGTTTGTCGCTGGTAAAATTCCGGTCGGTCAGTGTTTTGATGTACGCAATGATCTTTGTTTTCTCCTCTTCGGTCATCGGAATTCCAGGCGAGCTGGTTGGTTTTAAAACGGGGTCAAGTGTTTCCGAATCTTTTACCGATCCGGCATAATGATCCAGCACTTCCTGCAATGTTTTAAATCGTCCATCGTGCATATAAGGAGAGGTCAGTTCGGCATTGCGCAGGCTGGGCACCTTAAACTTTCCACGGTCTTCCGCCAGTTCAGTGATGCGTGCTCTTCCTGCATCGTTCTCAAATGTTGCATTCAGCCCGTTATTACGGAATGTGCCATCCGTAAACATATCCGTGGCATGGCAGGTGCTGCACCTGGAAGCGAACAACTTCATTCCCTCCACTTCATCCGCAGTTAGCGTTTCTGCT
>JAHEZH010000237.1:3118-6957 GCA_023251155.1 Flammeovirgaceae bacterium
ATTGCGATAATGCAAACAGCATCTTCTGACTGTTGACCTCGCTAGTACCGAAAGCACTTTTAAATTTTTCCTGATACACACTGCTGCGGTTTAATTTAGCAATCACGTGCTCCAGCTTCTCGGCCATTTCAATGTCACTGGTGATGGCGTTGATGGGAACAAAGTCAAGATGACTGACACCTCCATCCCAAAAGAAATGCGTTTGAAAAGCCATGTTCTGAATGGCCGGTGCATTGCGAAAACCGGAAGCATCCTTTACCCCCCGGCTGAACTTATGAACAGGATCAGAGAAGCTCTTGAACTGCTGATGACAGTTGGTGCAGGCAATGGTGCTGTCTGCCGAAAGAATCGGATCATAGAACAAGGCACGCCCCAGCTCAAAGCCGTCTTTCGTTACCGGATTGTTTTCGAACGTGTATGCAGCCGCTGGAAAATTCGATGGGGGCTGAAAGACATACGAATGATCCGGCGCAACACCATCACCGGTACAGCTCCACAGAAAAAAACTGCATATCAAAATGAAAGCTGTTCTCATAGGCAAAGGCTGATATCCTTCCATTACAGAGGGCATCATCACGTAGTACGATGCGTTTAATTGGCGTGAATGTGATCGACTACAAACGCTCCGGGGATGTTGTTTGCCAGATCCTTGCAAGGCAGCGGTGAGTGACGGGCCGCATTGGTAGAGAATGTTACCTGCTCACCTGTTCCATTGAAGAACTTATTGACATCGAAAAGCAAATGAACTTCAGGTTCATGTTGCGCTCTCACGGGTGCTACGTCTCCATTGAAGCTAAGCGTAATTGTTCGGATGTTATTAACCTGGTTAGAAGCAGCATCTGTTTTATACCCGCCCACGTGATATTGAAATACATGTTCCGTTTCAGTAGACACGGGTGACACACCTTCTACAGCGAGGAAGATATAACCGGAATTCCAGCTCCAGAATAAGTTGTTGGCCGGATCAAGTGCTCCGGTCTGTGCTCCCTGGTTTACCTGACTGGCATCTACGCCAATGGTAAATGTTATCTCGGTGTAATCACCGGCGGGAACATTTTCCAAGGTTACTTCTTGCGATTGCGCATCTTTTTCATCAACAAGATAGTAGCCCGCTGATCCATCCGATTTCATCGGGTCTTCATACACGGTACCATCTGCTTTTTTCAACTTGATGTTGCTGACATAATACGTAAGCCAGGTAAGTTTATACGCTTCACCTTTCGAATTCGTATACGGTGTATTCGTGGTATTGAGTTGAAGATTTGTTGTTCCGACCACGTTGTCGAACTCGATGGTAATGGAGGATGTTTCGGCACTGCTGTCGTCATCGGAGCAGGAAAAAGTGGATAATAGAATAGCGGCAATGATTACAAGTGAATATATTTTTTTCATAATTGATTCCTGAATAAATGAGATTACTACTACAAACAAATAGGTGTACCTGTTGCTAAAGCGGAGGCTAAGCAATCAGACGAATAAAAAACGGGACGTTTGCGTAGTTATGCAGGAGGATGAAAAATCGGAAACCCGGGGGAAGTGTATTTCTTCTGAGGAAGCGCAGTCAGGTGATTGGCTGTGGATATCGCTGCGCGCGGATTAACGTGGATGATCGAAAACTGAAAGAACAGAATAATTTCGCGAGCATGAGATAAGGTGGACGGAAGACCGGACTTGTCCGTATCAGGGGTCACAATCGTTAAGCCTTTATCGAAGGCGTAATCGTGATGACAGGTAGCAATGGGGATTTCATCAATTAAACCAAGACTCAAAGCAATCTGCTGGCGCTGCTCGTACAGATAGGAAAGGAAATTCATCCTGCTGGCACAATGAAGCATCATGCTGGTCAAAATGAGAAAAATGATTCCTTTCCGTAACATGAGGCAAAGATAGCTTCAGAAAAGACAGATACAAGCTAATGAATTCAAACCATTGAAAATGAGAGGGAAAATTATTAACCGGATCTCGTCCTGTACTTCTTTTCAAGTCGGTTCAGATACAAAACACCTCCTGAATGCCGATCGTTTTGAGAACCTGCTTACACATTATGTACACACCTTTCGCTATATTGTTTCACGATCATCTCAGCCAGCGGAGTGAACACTACATACAGCGTGTTTAAACAGTATCATGTATAACTACCTATCATCTGATCCGGATAAAATCATTTACTCCAGCGGTCCAAGAACCAAAGCATGGAAAGGAATTGTCTTCTTTCTAAGCCTTGCACTCATGGGCTGGATCATTCACCTTTTCTTTCCACCCGCAAAGGAAGCGGCCTGGGTCATGGTAAAATTTGTTCTCTGGATTATCAGTGGTTTTTTCCTGCTGGTCATGTTTATAGCGCCGGAGTCACGGATTGATTTTCCGGTGAACATCGTATTTGATCATCGCCAGGGAGCACTACTGATGGAAGATCAGCCAAAAATTGGACCATGGGCGTACATTCCCTACCGTAAGATTGAGGCTTTTGATATTCATGAAAGGCGTAGTTCAAACAAGGATGGAAATGAAACCATTACGTATTATTTATTTACCGGCCTTAAAAACGGCTCCCGCATCTTTCTTGAGTCATCAAACAACCGGGAGGAATTGCAAACGCGGATGGATCAGCTGGTCAAGGAAGTGGATCTTACATTGCCGTTCAAACCGGAAAACAAATCATCACTTAGTCCTAAACTCTTCAGGGAGGATGCGCCACCGAAGACCGTACTTTCATGGACTAACAAAATAGGTGACCGTCCCCTCCGACTACTCTTCTATTCCCTTGTTTTAACTGGGCTACCCACCTTCATTGCGATCAGTGCCTACCAGGATGGAAAAAACGAAATGGGTTTTGCGATGGCTTTTTTTATCACTCTTTTTCTTATGATTCCCGGCTGGTTTTTAGTCAAGGCCATTTCAAATCTGGTGAAA
The DNA here is from genome assembly GCA_023251155.1 of Flammeovirgaceae bacterium. Classification (GTDB taxonomy): domain Bacteria; phylum Bacteroidota; class Bacteroidia; order Cytophagales; family Cyclobacteriaceae; genus ELB16-189. Next base: position 6,032 of record JAHEZH010000237.1, read on the forward strand.
GACTTTAAAACCCGGTATGCGCTTACAATCACCAACGAGGATTTGGAATTTTATGAATTCGCTTTACAAACCGGGATCATGCAGCATCAGCTTCGCTTTCCGTGGACAGAAATGAAAGCCGTGCGGTACTCCTTTTCGCCCCTCTATAATTATACCGATGATATTGAGATTGATTTTCATTCCGATAAAGAACCATTTGTGCTACGCTTAAATGCCCTTAATCCCGTGGAGCGAATGCAGCTCGCCATCTGGTTAGATGATCATCTCCGGCAGGAAGCCCCCCCGCAATAAGAGGTCTTTTTTTTACCACTTCTGTTTTGTATTAATCGACTATCTTTAAAAGAATCGATTTTAAAATATTGTTTCAACATTCAGCCACATACATCCGAAAATGCTGTTAAAGGATTTTCTGCCTCGCCCCGAAGTGCGCGAATTTGTTCGTCTGTACCGGATTGTGCATTTTGAGTTCAATCGTTCATCGGGTACACCCATAAAACCTTACCCTCCCAAAATTGAACATGTACTCGCCTTCTACCCACGCGATATGGAGAAGGCAGAGTATGTGAATGGAAGCAAAAAAATAAATGGGGTAAGAACCTCACTCACGGGCCAGCAAACAGACGTGATCCAACGACAAGTGGGACACGACTTCCTGGTCTTTCAGATTGTATTCCAACCCGGTGCGTTGTTCCGGATAACCGGAATACCTTCCTCAGCACTCTGTAATGAATACATGGATGGGGAATTGATCTTCTCCTCTTCCCTGCGGCTAGTCAATGAGCAGTTGTATCATGCAAAGGGATATAATGAAATGCTGGATATTGGTCATCGGTTTGTAGGTGCGATCCTGCGCAAAAGAATACGCGATGCTCATCCCATCGATATAGTCAGTCAGCATATCCTGCTTCACATGAATAGTAACCTCA
>JAHEZH010000119.1 GCA_023251155.1 Flammeovirgaceae bacterium
GATTCAATAATACTATTTCAAATAATCCTATTTCTTACCCCATACCAGCATGAACCGCATTGATTTTATTAGAAAAGCATCCACAACATTTACTGTACTAAACAGTTTTACAGTCATTGATTTATTCGCTTCCATTGAATCGCAACCTCTAAGTAGTAGCGATTTAGGAGAAATTGACGAATCCCTTAGGCTCGATTTTGAAAAACTTATCAAGTGGATGCAGGACAATGGATGGGAAGAATTCTTGCTTCAGCAGTTGAATCAAAGTTCAATTCCATGGAAAGATGATGTGAAGCTATGTTCTGACTTAAACAGTATTGTACGAACACGAGAAAATGGATTCGATGACTTTGGAGGCAAAAAATTAATTGAACCAGGGAACCCATCACTGAGTTTACTATACCACGCCCTTGCGAGCCCAAGAGTAAAGAACAGTATCATCTCGGCCTATCCATCAATTGAACAACTAGACGTGGCTGAAAATTTTATCTACGGATTAAAGAAGTGGGAAAGGTATGAAGCTGAAATAAAAAAAGATAATCTGCATGTCATGGTGCTCGCATACGAATACAGGCCAGCTTTTAAGACTCCCGCTCTTAGAATCAATAATTTCGAGTATCAGGATACCCAAGGTACTCGGGTTTATCCAAAGCACGCCCAGCTCGTTTTTTCGAGATCAGGTATATCGCGCGTAGGGAACCACAAAATGAACTACGATCCAGAATCAAGAAGCTACACTAATAAACCTTCCGACTCTAAGTATGAAAAGGAAATAGCCGTTACACCGTCAAGATTTGCTGTTTTCCTTGTCGAGTTAGTGGAAATAAAAAAAGATGGAACAGATTCAATAAAAGTAATGAATGTACAAGAGAATGAGTTTACCACTTTCAAAGGAGACACAACCCAACATAATCGGCAGTTCATTCGGCCTGTACGGAAAATTTTCAACGATGATTTTTTTAATGTCCAGTTCGCTCAGTATCATTTGAATCAAAAACTATTTAAATTTTCTCAGTTCGAGTTACATGGTAAGAAAATAGCTGAGGTAAATGCCGAGGCCAAATGGCAAGTGACTACTTTTCCATTTAAGAGAGTTTGTTGTATGGATGAAGAAGGAAATCCATTGGCCCTTCATTCAAATGATCTTTCGTTGGTACAACTAACAAGAACCGGGTCTTCCGTTTTGCTTAGTTCGTCTCCAGGTGAATTGATCAGACCCGCTATGCAAGACGGTAAAATCTTATCCTTCTTTGTAGAACCTAAGTGGGAAAGACGATACAACGCTCTTAAGCTGACAAATAAAAAGAACATTGATATCTATGATGGATTCTTTACTGAATACATATTTAGGAGGCGCAGACTTACTTCGAGATTCAGAGCAATGAGAAATGCGCCACTGTTTACAAATATAAAATATCCTGTAAACAATGGAGCGGTTTCTCATCTTGATGAAAAAAATGCAGACATGGAAAATGTTATCAAGAATGGAGGATACCGATCATTATTGTTTGAAGATAATATGTGTGACGGATGTGTCTCTGCTAAAGTTACTTTGACGAATAAGAAAGGAGTTTTCTTTGATTTCATCGAGTCGAGAATTGTAAGTCCGGCTTTTTCAATCGTAGCTGCACCAGACTTTTTCCCCTATCTAGACAGTAATGATATTAGAAAATACTATCATACAAATTTGGATAGATATACCGGCAATGCATTTCTGGAAATTAAAATACCGGAACCAGTACAAGAACAAGAGGAAGAACAAATACAACTAGATACCGAGTCAATCACCAATGATGAGCATTTCTTAGAGGGGGGGTCTCTCAATCTGAGTGGAATACGACAGAGAGGAAATCCTGACATCTGCGATCCCTTTACTGGCAAACAAGCATTTCAGGAATCTTATTCATATGATAAAAGTTTTGACACTCTTGTTGCTGTTGTCTCTCATGCCGATAAAGAGATCGAAAAAATCGACAGCGAGAAGTTCAAAGACAACTTCCGAAGAGACTATTCTGCGAATAGTTTCTTGCCTGACACAGGGACTGGTATTTTCTATCCGGGTTGGGATGCCACTTATTCAGGAGATAAGATAAACCCATACTTCGGAACTTTTGGCTTGGGTTCACCTTTCCCTGAAGACATGAAACTTTGTGCGGCTGCCAATGGCATGTGGCCCGTTGCATCTCCGGATGCTGGAAGAACATTTCAAGGTTCGTTAGACCCATTTCCAATTCTTGGCAAACCGAATACCTCAATCCCGTTAATGGATGATGAGATTGGATACCATCCAAATTCACCTCACGTTTCACAATATGGTAAATCAAAATCTTATGGATGGGATGGTGAACAGGGGCCTTTTATAATGGTAGATCAAAAAGATAGTAAGCTGAAAGTAAATTTTACTGACATAGGTAGGGCAGATTATGTTGCCAACCTTTTGGATCCTTCAATTGGGTTCGACATGTCTAAACTTCGAAAGATGAATTCATCCGAGTTAATAAACCGGATGGACTGCCTACGAAAAGCAATTAAAACATTTGACCATAAGAAAGTCTGGAAAACAAAGTTTTGGTTAATAAGTGCTGAAAAAGTAAATAGTTGGGAAGTAGGGGCTGATGCCAGTGGAATACCGAACAACCTGATAGGCAACTCAAATGATTGGGCGCGAAAGAGCAAAGTATTAAAAGGTAAAGGATATCTCTTTGTCTTCGCTCTAACACATTCGAAAAGCCTGAAAAAAGAACTGGAACCTGGAACGAAAAGGAGAAATCAGGAAGTCAAGTGCTTAAGTGTTTGTAAAGTCTCGCAGGCAACAAAAGACACTTACGCTCAAATTGAGTGGTGTGAATTTGATACCGATACCCCCATTTCATTAGCCTCAATAAAATGGCAACAATAGCTGAAACAAAAGTTGATATTCTGGTAATCGGCTCCGGCCCATCGGGCATCGCGGCAGCTTTGTATTGTTTACAAAAAGGCAAAACAATTGTGCTACTCAGTCGAAAGGAAAGTGAAAACGAAATGAATTCATTAAGGATTGAAAGTATTCACCCTGGTGTTCTTTCATTACTGAAAACGCTAAATATCAATACAGATTTGTCAACCATCCAACGGGGGATGTATCACTTTATCAGCGATGGAAAAAATAAGAGATCAATAAATCCGTATGACGACAATCTTTGGGATGGGCTTCATGTTTCGAAGAAGTTATTTAATGAGCATCTAAGAAAGGAAGCAAAAGCTCAAAATTTAACTATTCTTGAAGAATCAGTTGATGATCTAATTTTTCATGACGAGAGAATAAAAGGAGTAAGAACTTTATCGGGAAAGAATATTTATTCAAAGTATGTAATCGATGGAAGTGGAGGTCAGAGGTTTCTTGGCAAAAGAATGAAATTCCATGAGAGATTTTACTCCGATAGTTTAATTGCCTGGACAGGTGTTTGCTCAAACATTGAAAGCACCTTTTATGAAAATAAGATTGCCTATTTTCATCCAAACAAAAATGGATGGACATGGATTGCCAAACTGGAAGACCAATCCTTCTATTGGACTAGACTTTCCACGAAAGATCACGCTGACATTTCTGTACCAGTTGAACTATTAAGTTCATTAAGTACGACCAAAAGTAAAGTTTTCAATACGCGCTGGAGAATTTTTAGACCAATATGTACTGAAGGTGGAATTATCTGCGGTGACGCAGCTTACTTAATTGACCCAGCAACCGGTCAAGGAACATTAAATGCGCTGAGCTCTGGAATAAAGGCCGCACAAACTGCTCTGTCTTGTATTGAAAATAGAAAAAATGAAAGTATGATTTTGGCTGAATACGATAACTGGAATCTGACCCTCTTCGAACAGAAAGTAACTCAATTATCCAACTACTACCGGGAGGCTGGAATTAACATAACAACTGCAGAATCTCAATTCTTTGAAAACCTAAAGGAAAAATATGAAAATTAAACCCTACGTCCTTTTGTTAATGTTTTCATTAACATTAACCACAGCCTCATCTCGGCAGGTAGCCGACAACGAGTTCATTTCAAAACTGATACACAAAGCTGATCGTGACCAAAAAGTTAGCTTTGATAAATCCTTACAAGGAATTGCCAAGGTTAGCCTTAACACAGACGTATATTCTAAATTCATCACCAAAGTACATACAAGCATAGAGCAAGCAGCAGATCTCAATGAGATAGCACGAAAAATTAATCCAAGCGATTCAACTCTCACAGGACAATCATACACAACGTTTGTTCAGAAAACTGCCATTGATGTTTTTACTTCCGAGGCAACCGATGAGGAGAATAAGGCCAGAATAAAATCTGTCATTACTAATCTTGCTGACAAAAAGCTAAATGACTCAGGTAATGTCATCGGTAGCCTGATAAAAGGGTTTGTTGGCTCAAATCCTGTATTGAATTTAGCCACAAATGTTGTGTCTGGTATTGCCACATTCTTTAAAGCGAAAAAAGATAAAATAAAGAATACTGAGGTTATTGTATCCATGAGAGAATCGATCTCAGCAGCAAAACTGAAAGAGTTTAAAAACAAGATTTCAGTATACTCTGATTTTTACGACCAGGCGTTAAGTTTAAATATTCAATTCGGAAAAGAATTGGATAATCTTCTTTCAGATGCCTCTGCGTATGATCTGGCGGCTCAGGCAGCAATTGCTGATTTAAAGAAATATGGAACAGAGGAGATTAAAATTGACGTCAGCAACCTTTCTGCGCTACAAGAGACCTTCAAATATGATTTTGAGACGCTTTATTTTGAAACTTACGACCACCGCCTATCTGTTTTATTGGCGAAAGCAAAGAAAGTTGACAGCATCTATACGCTAACAACTCAACTGGACGCAAAAGCGCAAACAATTATTAAAGCCTATGTTGGTGGCGTTGACACTTTAGCAAAGGACTTCTTAAAGAAGATTAAGAACAGCCAAAAAGAAAAGGTTAGTCTTACATCAGCTAACTCAAAATTAAACTTTGAGTCATTTAAAGCTGAAAGCACTACAACATCAATAACTTTTTCTGACTATAAAAGTGCTTTTGAACCAGTCAATGTCAATCTGAGCTCAAGTAACTTAACCTGTTGTGGCGGCTTCAACTGGCAAACTATGCTGATGATCATACTTGCGAATGGCATACTAACGGTTGTGCTAATTTTCTTATTTAAGAAAGCAAATAGCAAAGAAAAGTATTTAGTTCGATAACAAGAATAAGTCTGGTTAACTCTCTTTAGTTTAACCTAATTACCAACATCATTATTTTTATGAACCCCGAAGCTTATCACAATCTCGCTTCGGGGTTTTCAATACAAGGTTGCCTTGGCCCTTCGATAAAGAAAGTTTGTTGATAAGGTAGGCTCTGCTTGAATTGGAGATTTTCTAAAGTAATAGTAGTCTGTGCATATAACATCGAATAAAAAACCATAAGAACCAAGACTGCAATGAACCGATGCGTATTGTGGTTTAGCTTGGTTGGATAAGCGATCGGTGATTGCAGGTTCTTAAACATAAATGAATGTTGTCCTATTCTATGGTTTAATTCTAATAGCTACGCAATGTGGTATTGCGGACTTACTTTAAAATAATGTTATGAAACGTTTGAGGGAAAGTGACCGACAGGAAATCCAGAGTAGGTAGATCCCTTACTCAGGGAATTTACATCTATTAGTTTAAAATTGTCAAGACAATTCAGGAAATAATATTTATCAATTGGGTTGTCTTTGAATTTTGAACAATGTGCTAGCCTTTATTTAGCATTTTATGCACAAGAAGACGATTCAATTTAATCCACTCCTCATTATCTCCAAGACCTATAAGTACCGACCTGCTCCCCTTGTTGCTAAATTCTGCAAGAGCGGGAATAATTGATTTGTCATCGGTAATGAAGAACAAAGCAAAATCAACTAGCATAATTAAATGGGTTTGCTTTTCACTGTAAGCAGATAGCACTCCTCCAGGTGGATTCGTTTTTATTTTGGGCTTGATAAGGCAAAGATGATAATCTGGATAAGTAGCAATGGAAGGCAAATGCTCTACCAATGACTTCTTGGTGTCCTGTAAATTTTGATCAAGAAAACCTCTTAATGATTCCTCTATTTTCGCATTGAGCTTCATGCACTCAAATTCAAAATTTGAACATACGGATAAACGCCATATGATGGAGTAGATAAACAATCTGAAACTAACAGGGTTAATTATTTTTGATTTTAGATATTCCTTTTGCCCCTCAACTATGTGCTCAAATTTTTCGGACTGAACTTTATAATCATGGATCTGTCTGATAATAGGAGCATACATCGTTTCCAATATTTCAAATCTTCTTTCGCAAGCCGTACATAAAAGGTGATCTTCCTTAGGAGTATCTTGTGGTTCTTTTGAGCTACCATCACCTTTGATGGCGAGAGTCTTGTGAATATTTTCAGGAAATAAACTCTTGGTCAGAAATCGTGGGACGATATGCGAATTTTTCTTATCCGCAACGCTTACTTTACAAAGCCTGCATATTGGAATTTTTCCTTTTGGTTGGGGACGTCTGTTGAATGAGAATAATTGCTTCAATCTTTTTATTATCGGCATGAATATTTTTTGATTCAATTTAATAAATGCAGCATCGAATTTTCTTACCTTTAAATACAAGAAATCGTTCTTTAAAAGGTATTTAACTCAATAGAAAAGGTTGGAGCCCCACTTGGAGCCCAGGTCATTTTGAGGTTTATAATCGATTGATAGTTAGCAAGATATATTCACAATTCCGTTCCCAGCGGAATCACACAAAATTCCTCAGAATTAATATTCTGGGGCTTTTTATTTTCGTTTTAACACGATCGCCCAAAATTTAGAAATAGCTATCAATGAGTATCACCAAGATTACTGTTCTAAGCTAGAATAAAACCTTTTCAAAGTGATGATACTCATATGATCCAATTGAGATCACAGTTCCCAGTGGTAATTCGATTAAATAGATTGTACTTTATCCGGAACGATCTCACAGTTGCTGAGTTTGCAGGTACGCTGATCATCGAATTCAGGTATGCACTACCCGCATATTTTTTTTTGTATGCGTCATCAATAGATAAACAGGGCAATCGATTTGAGCCTAGGAAATTCCGTGGAGCGAGATCACTAATTTTCATCTTAAGCTAACCACCGTCAGCCAATGAAATCAACTATTTATAGTTTTGGAATGGCGCGAAAAAAAGCGGTCAGCCAGCGCTGAATCTCCAGTCCAGCCAAGCCTAATCGCAAATATATTCAGCTGTTGATCATTCCTTGATTTGCTTACAAGCTTCAGGGATTTGCATACGTGCGTGCTATTTGCCTTGCCGACCTTTGGATCATGGAAATAAAACAAATTGCATTGGGCAGCCAGGGATTGGTTGTACCTGTGATCGGCCTGGGCTGCATGGGCATGACAGGTTTTGAAGAGGGACATATGTATGGCCCTGCTGACGAGAAGGAAGCCATCGCAACGATCCACCGTTCGCTCGAGTTGGGCGGTAATTTTTTGGATACAGCCGACCTCTACGGTCCACTGAAAAACGAGCAACTTATTGCGAAGGCGATCATCGGTAAACGGGATCAATTTATTCTGGCCACCAAGTTTGGGTGGGAGATTGATGACCACAATAAAGTAACCTGGGCTATCAATGGTAAAAAGAGTTATGTAAAAAAATCATTAGAACGTTCGCTAAGGAACCTCAATACGGACTACATCGATTTGTATTACCTGCATCGCCTGGATAAAAACACTCCGATCGAAGAAACCGTTGAAGCAATGGCAGGGCTGGTGAAAGAAGGTAAGGTAGGTTATATCGGTCTGTCTGAAGTATCCTCCGAAACCGTTAAGCGTGCGCATGCCGTACACCCGGTAACGGCAGTGCAAAGTGAGTACTCTTTGTTTGAACGAACAGTGGAAGAACGCGGGGTTATAGCCACCTTAAAAGAATTGGGTATCGGGTTTGTAGCTTACTCACCACTTGGCCGTGGATTTTTATCAGGTCAAATTAAAAGCATCGATGACCTGCCGGACAATGATTTCCGCAGAGCGATCCCACGTTTCCAGGGCGAGATGTTTCAGAAGAACATAGAATTGGTTAAGGCCATCGAGGCGATGGCTAAAATAAAGAATGTCACTTCATCACAACTCGCTTTGAGTTGGATCTTGAGTAAGGGAATCGTACCAATTCCCGGAACAAAACGCAGGAAATATCTGGAGCAAAACATCGCTGCCACTACCATTGAGCTGTCTGGAACGGACCTGTCACAACTGGAAAGCATCGTGCCCCTAGGTACTGATACAGGTGCGCCTTATGATGAGTTCAGTATGGGGTTAATTGATTAAATTTGTTTATGCACGCCATTAGTTCCATATCCCAGTTTCACCGGTTGTTATCATTGCCTGAACCACGGCACCCGCTCGTGAGTGTGATCAACCTTAAGGAAAGTATTTTCCTGAAAGATGAGATCTGGAATGGTTTCATTAACCGCTTTTATTGCGTGGCGCTCAAACGCGAAGCCAGAGGCAAAATCAGGTATGGGCAACAGCATTATGATTACGATAAAGGTGTATTGAGCTTTACAGCGCCCAATCAGGTGCAACAATTGGATCTGCAGAATGTGGAATGCGGGTCAGGTTATCTCCTGATCTTTCATCCTGATTTCCTGTTGCAGCATACGCTGGCGAACAGCATTCATCAATATGGCTTTTTCGACTATGCAGTAAACGAAGCGCTGCACCTATCGGCCGAGGAGGAAGATGACCTGATCTTGATCCTCTACAAAATCGATAAGGAGTGCCAGCACATCGACAAGCATACCCAAGAAATTATTCTGACGCAGATTGAGAGCCTGCTGAAATATTCCAACCGTTTTTATGAACGGCAGTTTTTAACCCGTAAGAATCATAATTCAGCCTTGCTCACTAGGTTCGAACAATTGATTGATGACTATTTCAATAAGGAGGTACAAGGGCTTCTAACTGTACAGCACATTGCCGCACAATTGAATTTGTCACCGAATTACCTCAGTGACCTGTTACGGGTTCATACCGGGCGCAACACGCAGCAGCATATTCATGAAAAACTGATCGCTAAAGCGAAGGAAAAACTTTCCACGACCAGTCTATCAGTCAGCGAGATCGCTTATTCCCTGGGCTTTGAGCATGCCCAATCTTTTAGCACGCTCTTCAAAAAGAAAACGAATCTGTCTCCGCTGGAATTTCGTCAAGCTTTTAACTGATCATAGCTACGTACTTATTCATGTCATTCTTTATCAAGGCCGAAAAAAGCAACGGCTTTCTTTAGAGCGTCCAGGTCGCCAGTACCTTTGCCCATTAAGCACGGAAACCGGGCTATAGGCTATGGTATCACATGTCCCCCGCCATGAACGGTATGGAGCACCGCTATGATCTGCTCACCTTCACCCCATACACACCGCTCCACAGAGGTGTCATCTTGTGCATTCACTCAGCGGTACATAGTAGATAAAAAGACAAATTCACCTGAACGTAACTCACTTAACCATAATAGAAACCGGCCACTCATTACATCAAAGATGCCTTGATGGTATCCATTGGTTTCCGACTTGGCAAGGGCTCACACCCACCGCTAGCAACAGGCCACTCCTCCGGAGTTCATACAAACATGTTCAATAAAATTCATCTTTAATCGATAGCCACTAGCGGGATGGCATTTGGGCGAAGAGCGAGGGTGCGCCGGGATTGCGCGCGGAAGCATTCTTCGGCCTTGATCTTTTTTGGTTACTTTTTTGTATCAAGACAAAAAAGTGACAGCCATATAATGAAATGCGCACCGTGCAAACAAAGAACAAAACATGAAAAGCATGTGCATCTCTTATTTCTCCGCGGAGTCTCGCCCCGGACTCCGCGGTAGAACATACTCTTACCATAACCCTGAATTCCTTACTTCAAATCAACCCTGTATTTATTTCTTAGGACATACTTATTTCTCCGCGGAGTCTCGCCTCGGACTCTGCGGTAGAACATACTTCTACCCTAGACCATAATCCTTAATTTTCCTTATTCACAATTAGACCGTTATCTGGTCAATCGTGTTATGAAACTTGGATGCGAGTAGAATGCTTCTCGCCTCGGACTCTGCGGTAGATACTAATTTGTAAGAGAGGGGCTGGGCCTGCCGAAACGAAGTGTAGGTAGGGTGAGTTAGATCATGACATCTCATAAGAGAGACAGTTAGCAACCGGTAGAGGAAGAAAACTTTTCAAAATGAAAAGCATATTCCTTCATTCAACCTGCTAACTTGGTAGGGCAACTCCTACGCTTATGAAAATTCTGCTGTCTCTGTTATCCCTGCTTATTTCAACTGGCCTGTTCGCACAAACACCCACCGAGACGTATCCTCTTGATCCGGCATCGGAAGAACAGCCCGGTGTACCGAAAGGCGAACTACTGAAGTTTACCTTTGATGCCTCACAGGTATTTCCTGGCACCACGCGCGAGATCAGCGTGTATGTGCCCGCTCAATACAAAGGCGATCAGGCGGCTTGCGTCTATGTGAACCAGGATGGCATTCAATGGAAGGCTCCCACCGTATTGGATAACCTCATTCATAAAAAAGAAATACCGGTAACCATCGGCATCTTCGTGACGCCAGGAAAAGTGGTGGCGCAGAACAAAGACACAGAGATGGACCGCTTCAACCGCAGCTTCGAGTACGATGGCGTGAATGGCAACTATGCGCGCTTCCTGCTGGACGAAATTTTTCCGTTTGTAGAGTCGCAGAAAACGGCTGACGGCCGAAGCATCCGCCTTTCGAAAAATGGAAATGACCGCGCCATTGGTGGATCGAGCAGCGGTGCAGTATGTGCGTTCACTGCGGCATGGGAACGGCCCGAAGAGTTTTCAAAAGTGTTCAGCGCCATCGGTACTTACACAGGCCTTCGCGGTGCCGACCATTATGATATTCTCGTGCGCAAGTACGAACCCAAACCGATCCGCATCTTTTTACAGGATGGCTGCAACGACCTCAACATCTATGCGGGCGACTGGTGGAAAGCAAATGAAGCGATGGAACGCGCATTCACCTTTGCCGGCTATGATGTAAACCACGTGTGGGGTGAAGGCACTCACAGTGGAGCACATGGCACAGCAGTATTTCCGGCAGCCATGCGGTGGCTGTGGCGCGACTATCCCAAACCGGTTGAACCGTCTCCAACCAAAAATCAGTTTCTCAGCGATATCCTGATTCCGGGTGAAGGATGGCAGCTGGTAGGAGAAGGATACGGTTTCACGGAAGGGACAGCTGTTAATGCAAAAGGGGAAGTTTTCTTTCATGATATTCCCAACGCCAAAACGTATAAAGTAAGCGGAGAGGGAAAACCAGAACTGTATAATCCCGATTCCAAAAAAGCAAGCGGAGCAGCTTTCACAACAGCCGGTGAGATGGTCACCATTACTGGTGGCTGGTCGGAGCCGCCAACGAAACAGGTGCACCGCTATAAAACACCCACACGCTATGAAGTAGTGGCCGATGAAACTCCGGGCAATGATATTACTGTATCCTATAAAAATAATATCTATGTCACGTCACCCGATGGCCGCGAGAAGCCCAGCAAGATCTACCTGATCAAACCAAACGGTGAGCGTGTAGTCGTTGACGAAGGACTGAAGTTTGCGAACGGTTTGTGCCTGTCGCCAGACCAGGCGCAATTATATGTAACCGAGTCTGCGTCACATTGGGTGTGGGTATTTCAGGTGCAGGCCGATGGTACACTGAAACATAAACAGAAGTACGGGTGGCTGCATGTGCGCGATGCAGATGATAACGCCTGGAGCGATGGCATCAAGTGCGACCGCGATGGACGAATATACGTCACCACACTCAGCGGCATCCAGGTAATAGATCAGCTGGGAAGAGTGAATGCCATCATCCCCACACCGAAAACAAAAGGACAGGTTTCCAATCTTTGTTTCGGTGGTTCCAATTTCGATATCATGTATGTATCGGTTCATGATAAAGTTTTCCGGAGGAAAGTGAAGGTAAAGGGAGTGAATGCATTTGAAAGCCCCGTGAGGCCTCCCCAGCCCAGGATGTAGCCTTATGTGAATAGTGAGATTATCGAGGAGGGCTCCGCGGAGTCTCGCCTCGGACTCCGCGGTAGGACATACTTCTACCTAAACTGTAATCCTGAATTTCTATCTGCCTTTCAATGTCAAAGCAGCCCCGCTTACTTCGGCATTTTTATAATTTTTCCATCCCACGTCCACTCATCGTTAGTACGGGTGAAGAAGGTTCTTCTTTTCCGTTCTGCTCCTTCTTCATCGGTATACAATACCATGAAAGGAGTTGGATGAATAATCGTTTTATTTCTCCGCGGAGTCTCGCCCCCGGACTCCGCGGTAGGACATACTTCTACCTAAACTGTAATCCTGAATTTTCCTTATTTAATTCAACCCCTCTACAGTTGCCCCTAGTGCACTCTTATTTCACCACGGAGTCTCGCCCCGGACTCCGCGGTGGGACATACTTCTACCCAAAACCGTAATCCTGAATTTTTATGTGCCTTTCAATGTTAAAGCAGCCCCGCTTACTTCGGCATTTTTATAATTTCTCCACCCCACGTCCACTCATCGTTAGTACGGGTGAAGAAGGTTTATTTCTCCGCGGAGTCTCGCCTCGGACTCCGCGGTAGGACAAATACCTGGTAGGACATCCCCCTAGCTTTTCCATACACAAAGTGTTTTTAAAGATGCTGGATACCGCACAAACCAAGTGCGATGAAATCGTCAACGAAATGACAGAAAAATTCTCCGAAGCTACTGATGAAAACAGGCAAATCATTCAGAAGTATGCTGATAATAAAATTGCCTCTTACTTTTCAGATTTACACAAAGAGATCGCTCAGTTTCAAATGAGCCCGCTTTCCGGTCAGGAGCGTACAGAGTACATTTACAAAGTTAAACTCCTATTATGAAAAATGGGAGATCTTCAAAGACGACATTTACTCTTACAAATAGAAATTCCAATCCCTATACTACAGATGCCTTAATGGTATCCATTGGGATAAACATTCTACCACGCTCCAGCGAGATAAAACCAAAACTTTCATAAAATGCCGCTGCCTTCTTGTTGATGGGGTCAGTAACCACTGCGCATGAACCAATTGTCGAACTGGCTTCATAAGCACGTCTTAACGCATCGGCTAAAAGTAACTCTCCAATTCCTTGTCCTTTATATTGAACATCCCGTGCAAGCCTGCCCAACAATGTAACAGGAAGATTTTTGTAAGGTAGTTTCTTTTGTAACTGTTCGGGAATCAATGCACGATCCACGCTATCGGCAGACAATGAATAGTAGCCTTTGATTATTCCTCCTTCTGCTTCCAGGATAAAGCAGGCAGCCACTTTTCTTCTGATATCTTGACCTGCTTGTCTCTTTAAATACACTTCCAGCGAAGACTCTTCACAAGAGAACGAATTCTTTTTGTGCGAGGAATTGAGTGCAACGGTGTGAAGCATTTATTTCTTCGACTTGAATTCAGCGTGCTTTCGCATGGCCTGTTTTAACTTATTATTGGGTACAGGTGGATTGACCAATGCATCAAAAAAGAGCTTGCGATCATGCTCCGAGGATAACCAGTTATTGTGTTTTTCCATAATGGCTTCTGCCTTTTCAGAGGCCGCGCTAAGCAGAAAATCAGTAAGAGAGCGAAAGCCACCTATTTCCAGCACCTCTTCGAAGTAGTTCTTTTTCTCGCGTGGAATGCGCAGATCGAGTCGGGTTAATTCTTTGGTTGGCATAGTCACTTTTGTTTGTTCTTATACAAATAACGGAAAAATGCTGTACAAGTTCAATTTTTTGCGGAAAAATGCTGTACGCGCTGAATTGGCTTATGAGGCCATTTTAGTTGGGCTTTTTATTTCACCGCGGAGTCTCGCCTCGGACTCCGCGGTAGGACATACTTCTACCTAAACTGTAATCCTGAATTTTCTTTATTTAATTCAACCCTCTACAGTTGCCCCTGGTGCACTCTTATTTCACCGCGGAGTCTCGCCCCGGACTCCGCGGTAGAACATACTTCTACCCAAAACCATAATCCTGAATTTTCTTTATTTCGTCTACCCAAAACCGTAATCCTGTATTTCTATCTGCCTTTCAATGTTAAAGCAGGCCCGCTTACTTCGGCATTTTTATAATTCTTATTTCACCGCGGAGTCTCGCCTCGGACTCCGCGGTAGGACATACTTCTACTTATGAGCATTGGGATATTGAAACAATTAGCTCCCGTCAGGAGATGATGAAAAAACTAATGATGGAGATTTGGAAGCCGTCATACTAACAGGTCTATTATTAAATCATACCCCAACTCATCTTCAATCGATAGCCACTAGCGCGATGGCATTTGGGCGAAGAGCGAGGGTGCGCCGGCCTTGCGCGCGGAAGCATTCTTCGGCCTTGATCTTTTTTGGTTTATTTCACCGCGGAGTCTCGCCCCGGACTCCGCGGTAGGACATACTTCTACCTAAACTGTAATCCTGAATTTCTATCTGCCTTTTTATTTCACCGCGGAGTCTCGCCCCGGACTCCGCGGTAGGACATACTTTCTACCCAAAACCGTAATCCTGAATTTCTATGTGCCTTTCAATGTTAAAGCAGCCCCGCTTACTTCGGCATTTTAATAATTTTTCCATCCCACGTCCACTCATCGTTAGTACGGGTGAAGAAGGTTCTTCTTTTCCGTTCTGCTCCTTCTTCATCGGTATACAATACTATGAAAGGTGTTGGATGAATAATCGTTGTCGTATAATCCACTACGGCTTTCGAGCCCGATGGGTTAACTTCAATATTTCTCACCTGCACAAAAACTTCTTCCCCCATTTTGATGCGCTGGATATCGAACGACTTAAGTGTGTCGCTGGTGGCAATAAGATACGGTGCTGCCTTCTCCGTAAAGTAAATCAGCGGCTTGCCAATGTCTTCAGCGGTGTGCCTTCGCTGCGCCGTAACAAAGCCATTCTCCACCAGTTTTTTGTCAAACACTTCCTGCACATGCTCGTCACTGTTGCAAAACAGTTTGTACTCCAGGTCAGCCGGGTACGCGTTGGCCTTCGTTAACAGGGCCTCCACTTCCTGGTCGCTCAGGTCGCTGCACGACATGAAACTGCCACCCAGCAGCATAAAGAACAGGAAATAAAAAGGAAGAAATCGTTTCATAAGCCAGCAGAGGGAGCTTTGGTGTGATGCAAATGTAAAAGGGAGGAATGTAATGGAAAGGGTTTCTTTATTATGATTAATAATCCCAGCAGTATCGCATAGCTTCCGCCTCGTTCAATCCATTCCAGGATAGCATAAGCAGGATAAGGAATTTCGCTCACCACTTTCCAGATTAAAATAATCAGTAGGGCCGGACGCGAAGGCTTAAGAAGGATAACGCATGCCGCAATGCATTCAAAGAGACCGATATAAAAAGCCAGCCTTTCCGGGTGAGCAAACCCAAGCCGGGCATATTGATGGAGCAGACCTGGCTTAAGCAAGAGGTTCAGCCATCCGTGCCCCAGCAGCAGCAGAAAGCCAAACAGCTGAAGATACTTCTGAATGGTTTCAGTGCGTTTGCCTTTCCACTCTTCGTCAGGAACAAGGTGATCCATCAAGCCTCCATTTTTTCCGTGTACCGGTGCGGACAGCAAGAGTAATATGAATGGAGCGCCAAAGTTACCGGCCCGCTCGATGAGTTCAGCCACAGGCTCTCCCGCCAGCGGACGAAGCGAAGCAGTAAACACACCCCAGCCCACCAGCCATACGGCCGCAAAGCGCAAAGGATAAAATAATACGATCAGTCCGAGTGCTACGTCAACGGCCCCTACTACGGGCATAAGCGTGTACGCCAGCGGCTCACCAATACCAGCCACAGCAAAATAAGTGCACCAAACCTTTTTGGTAATGAACCCAAACAGGCCATGCCCGATATAACACATGGCACATGCTACACGAAAGATGAAATGATAATACGAAGCTTTCATGGATGCGAGGTAGTTAGTGCTGCCTGGCGATTACGGGTGCGTACATGCCCGATGATGAACTGACCGATCTGGCGGCCCATCACCAGGCCGATGTCGCAGGCGGGCAGGTAGTGAATGCCTCCGTATAGCCTGCTGATGGCGGCTTCATCGGCAGCGGCATCAAATGATTTAAAACGGCGTACGCTCAATCCAAACTCAATCTCGGTGGAATCCGTGAATTGAAAATCCGGACCGAATACTCCCGTCAGTGCCGTAGAGGCGGCACCGGAGATAACACTATGGCCGCTGATGTATTCCGGAAACGGAGGAGTTTGCAACAAGGGCACCCAGTTTTCATCAATGTATTGGTTGATGTAAGTCTCCGGGCGTATTAACTGGCTGCGGTACTTTTCATCCCAGCAGGCAATGAACCCATCGGCCAGTGACAATGCAACGCGGGTATATGCTTCCGCAGAGCGTGCCGCATTGGCATGCGATGTCCGGCACGCGACACGAACAATGTTCATCCAATGTCCTCCGGGTGAAATTTTTTTGGTGGCGTACATCACGTGCCCTTGTACATTCATCACAAAGGGATTGCAATCCCAGAAGCGGGCGATGGCTTCCTGTTCGGGGGTAAGATTTTTCTTAGTCTCGTACACTTCGTAAGCCAGCGCATAAAACGGACTTCCTTTATCGGTAGAGAACCTGGGCGGTGGTGAAGTTCTGAATTGCGCGGCAGAGTCAATCGAAAATGTCCGGATCTTGTTCCAGTGAGGCTCCACACCATCCATGTAGGCGGGCGCGGTGGGCTTCCACGTAGAGTCGCGCTGCAGGATGGAATATTTCGGGAACGACCGTGTCTGCTTATAGTTATCGGTGGCCGACCATTTTGTAATGTGGTCGGCCACGGCAGTACCAAAGGCCACTGATCGCTCATATACCTCTGCGGGCATACCCGAGTTCTTGTAGCTGTTCAGCAGGCGTTCACTGAATTGGTCGAGTTCATTTTCCGAAAAGATCAACACCCGCCCCATTTGAAGCGCGGCCTGAACAGATGCCAGGGGAAAGCAATAGTCTTTACCCCGTTCCGGCCGGGGTACATCACTCAGTCCGTGCAGTTGTCCTTCCAGCGAAACAAGCGTGGAATCCTGATAACGACCGGCTTCATAAGCGGCCACACTGACATAGGCATAGATACGACTGGCAACAGGCGGAGAAAAAATATCATGAACAATAATGTCCGTGATTTTTTTCACGGTTTGATGTAATGGCTCCGGGTCTTCTGCCTTGGTAGTATAATCAGCGGTAGAGCTACAGCCCACCAAAACCGCGAAGAGTAAAATAATGAGTATTGATTTTGTCATGTCTTTATTCATCGTTGAAAGATTCGTGATCATAAACGGAAAGGATCTGCATAAACAGAGCAGGTATTTTTTTAAACTAGATTTTAAATCCGATGGAGGCCGTAAAGCTTCTGCCGTCCGAAGGCCACACTCCGGGGCCGGGGTAGAACGTGGGGCGCTTGGTGAAGTAGTGCTCGTTGGTGGCGTTATTAATATTGAATCGGATCTTGACGGCATTCGAGACGCGTAGTGATGCATTGATGTCGAGCAGGCCATAAGCCGGCACACGACCTACGGCACCCGTGGCACTGGGGGTTACGGTATTCAATGGATCGGCAAACGTTTCGCCTGTGTAGCTATACAATACGGATACACTGGCGATGCCTGCTATCAGGGTCACTCCGTTACGGGTGATGACACCGGGTACGCTTTCTACCTTGTTGCCGCTGACATCAACGGTTTGTTCGCCCGCGCGAACACGCGCATTCTCATAGCGGCTCTTCATCAAAGCCGTAGACGTGAATACCGATACACTGATCTTCTGGTTCAGGGGTAAACTATACTCCAGGAAAATTTCCGCACCGTTTGTTTTTGAATCTCCGATGTTGGTGCGGTAAAGAATGAACACGTTATTCGCATCGCGGGAAGCCTGGCTGCCTAAGCGATGGTTGTACTGAAGCTGAAAGGCAGTAACATCCCA
>JAHEZH010000238.1 GCA_023251155.1 Flammeovirgaceae bacterium
TCAGCGTCCGTTCAAAGGCAGGATGGTAGCGTTGCCCCCATACCAGCGTAGGTTTATGTTTTACCTGCCAGTTGAGTGCCAGTTGTAAATCGGGTGGTCTCCAGAGACCGGCTTTGCCTACCTGATACATGGCAGCGGCTTCTGCCAGGCGCAGGTACATCTGCACGGCTTCAGCTTCGTCATCCACCCAGTTCTTTAACCTTACCCATATCCGCATCAGGCTTTCGTGCGAGATGTCGATCATGGAACGGGAGTTGAGCGGCGTGCCGTAAGCAGGTGTTAACAGCGAACGTCCCGGCTCGCGGAACTTTTCGATGACTGCAATGACATCCTCTTCCGATACATCCGATA
This sequence comes from Flammeovirgaceae bacterium, assembly GCA_023251155.1. GTDB lineage: Bacteria > Bacteroidota > Bacteroidia > Cytophagales > Cyclobacteriaceae > ELB16-189. Next base: position 352 of record JAHEZH010000238.1, read on the forward strand.
TGGCTGCAATTTCATTGAGCCGGGTTGGTCTTCGTATACCAAAGTTTTCACCACGCTTTTCAGTGATGGCTTTGAAGAGCATTTCGCATATGCGTTTCTGCTCTTCATCCAGTTCGTCATACGCTTCATTGGCGTGCATCGAAAGCGCTTCGGTCATCGTACCGATTGCTTCGTAATGCTTCAGGTCAAGCAGCTCATCTTCAAAGTCACGGAACTTACCCCAGTAACTCCAGGTACGCATCAGCGCATGCTGAAGGATCGGAAGCTGATCCGGGTTGTCACCCAGGTCATTGAGCAGTTGTTGTGTCAGGCGCGGAGTAATCAAGGCTCCACCTACAGCCACGGGCCCTTCAATGGCTCTGCGCTTCTGATCGCGCGTCATCTGCGGTATCAGGTAATGACTATCGTTAATCTTGCGCGTCAGCTCCGGGAACTGTGCACAGTCTCCGATAAAGTCGGAACGCATGGTGATGCCTACATAAATAGGAGCGTCTTCGTAGTTGATGGCTTCCATCAACAGGTTAACAAAGGCCAATGTTTCATCCACAGAACCCGGATCAGTGCTGTCTTTGAAACGGAAGAGTTCTTCAAACTGATCGACTAGTATCAGGTAGTTAACATCATCAGCTCTGCGTGATTGTTGTATTGCCTCTACTAATCCCAATGAACTGCTTCGCAGTAATGTGGAAACAATGGTTCGTTTGATTTTTCTGTCTTCGGTATCCGCACCGGTATAATCGCGTGATGTTTTAAGCAAGGCTTCCGCCAGGTTATCGATGGGGCCTGCACCAGGGCGTGTTACTACTACTTCCCAGTTCGGGCTTGCGTCCGTAAGAAAGCCGCCGTAGAGAATGGGTAATACCCCACAATAGATGAAAGATGACTTACCACTTCCTGAAGGGCCAATAACACCAACGAAACGATTCTTTGAAAGTTTAAGTAGTACTTCATCACTCTGACCTTCGCGGCCAAAAAAGAGATGACTCTCTTCAATTTTGAAGGGGCGTAAACCAGGGAACGGATTCTCCGTGCCTACTAAAGACGAATGACCTAGTATTTGATCAGCAGACTGGCTCATACGTTATGATTTAAATTCTTCCAAAAACATTTTCAACGACTCGATCGACTTGTTATGATCTCCGGACAGCAATTGTAGGTTCTGATTTTTGAAACTTTCCAATGTGGAAGTGGGAGTGGTCTCTGTCAGAATTGCTTTTCCCCGGATGGGTTTCTTTCTTCCGAATCCGGGCGCTTTCAATAAGTCCAGCACCTTCATACGCACCCATTGATCATTTACTTTTCCTTTGAAGATGATGGCGCCATCAAACTTGCGCAGGTTGTCGATATGTTTTTTCCTTAACTCGAGAAGATCGCCTTCAAAGTCAGGCATCAATACTTTGAATCCTGACTTTTCAATCACGTCTTTGAATGGGATTACCGCAGTATGATCAATGCGATCGTGCACCAGGTAAATGGATTTGCCGGAATAGTCTTCACTGTGCGAGTCTTCTGATTCAATCAGTTCTTCACGCATGATGTTTTTGAAATCCTCCAATGGATTCTGAAGAATTTCTGCTCCTTCCTGAGCCTCAATGTCGCGCCTGATGGTATCGATAAATGCTTTCTGCTTGTCACTGGCATTTTTCAGGTTGGGAGCAATCCAGATGAGGCGCGAGAAATTTTCCTTGCGTGATTTCTTGGCCAGGCTTTCCTCTGCAGCGATTTTATTCTGGATGTCCACTACCGAGCGGTCTGCTCCTTCAGGAATCTCACCGTAGGCACTTCCCACCAGGTGAATGGAAAGATTCGATTCGCTCAGGTCTTTCTTAACGGCCTTTTCCAGTTCATTGAACTGCTGCGGTAGTGTTTGTGCCGGCAGTACAATATACCCATGTCGCTGCAGTTCACGCTTGATGATGTTACGCTGTACTGAAATGTCATGACCGGTCTCTGCGAGGTAAATCGTTTTTCGTTTGAAAATGTTTTTTACTTCTGTTCTCTGGTCGCCTTCTTTGAGTTGCAGTAATGATTCGTGGATGTCATAAGCGAGATCCACCATTTTCATCCAATACTGTTTTTCTGCTTCCTGGCTGAAGAAATCGGAGTACTCTTTCAGTTGCCCGGTTTCTGTATCTAACTGATACATGTCATATCCAATCCACTCGCGCAGGCGTGGAGGCTGCTCCTGTAGGGATAGTGGTGACTTCAATACCTTGAATATACGGTTCGCTTTGGATGCAGCTGTTGCTTTATGAAAAGCTTCTAATGAATCAAGGCACCGGCCCGATTGAATGTAATCTTTGGATAAGATAGTAACCAGTACGGCTGCATTGTCCATGGTGGAGGCCGTCATCGAATCGAATTCACCTTTCAGCAAAACATGAGGGCGCTGACCGAGCACCTGGAACAGCATGAGTTCAAGAAACTTTTTGAACTGTGATACCCATCCGATATCGTTTTTTTTATCCGTTTCGTTGTCCTTCTCTGCGTAGGTAATCAGTACGTCTATTTCAAAAGCCATGGGTAAGGGCGATGGTTAGTTAAGGTAAAGTGATTTATAGGATTTCTGTTTTTTCCCTGCTGGTCACATTTCGGATCAGACCCTGCACCAGTTCATGGTGTTTGGCAAGAATGAAATAGAAATCAATCAGGTTGATTCTGAAAATAATGGAACGCGTAGTAGCTACTGCCTGTGTTACATCCGGTAGGGTGCCCTCCTGAAAAAGATCTCCGAAGATAGCTCCCTTGGCGAGTGTGACGACTTCTTCCTCTTCATTTTTAAGAATGATTTCACCCAGTGCCACAATCAAAATGGGAGTACCTTCGCTGGAGGGAGGGAGTGGCAGCTTCTCTCTGGCGTTCAAATCAATCGGTATGATTTTATCTGACAGGTCACTGAGTATGTTTCCGCTGATGTTTTTAAAAGCAGGAAGCTGCTTGATGAACATGACCATCTCAATGAATAAGTAGAACCCATCATCCAATCCATCCAGCAGCTGATTGTTTTGAATGGACGAATCCAGGAAACGCTTATCCCGGAAGGGCAATCGTTCGGTTACGGACTCGTATATTTTTTTGTCCTTGTTGTAGATTACCCAGGCTGCGGTTTCCTGCAGGATCTTGTCGTAGTTAAATAGCTGGCCAATCAATCCACGACTGACCCGAAAGTCGGGTATGTAAGCAGACGCATGCACTGCACATGCTTTGGTCCAGCGGTTATTATAGTTGAAATCGCGGTTGAGTATGTAGTTGATCGTTTGTATCGGATTGTAACTTTCGCGGGGGAAGTAGATCTGTAATTTGGTCAGCTTATCATTGGTAGACGAATCATCCAGCAGCGGGATAAGCTTTGGCTTCAGGTCATTGTCCACAAACAAATCAAGAAGCTCCAGTGCGTATTGAATACTATCCGGTGTAGCCGCCTGGATATTATCACGAACCAGTTGTACTGATTCCGGGTCGAACAATAATGAAAGCAGCAATGAGATCTGATCATAATTCTCCCGGATCTCTTCACGTAAGGCTTGCCGCAAAAACTGAAACTCTTCTTTTTCCTCCGGCAACTCTTCCAGAGCAGCGAGGTTCCAGAGGGTTTTGCTCATCTCAACATCCAGCAGATCTTTTACTGCCAGTGCCTCACGCCCTTTTGCCTGGTAGTTGATGAAGCGGAGTGAATACAGGATCTGTTTGACAATACGTTTATCCGGATAGTCAATCTTTTTCCATAGCAGTTGTATCGCGTCCTGATCTCCAATGTGTCCGATGATCTGAACGATCTTCAGCATCACCAAGTCTGTCTGACCCGATTTGTGAAAGGCCGTTTCCAGTACTTCCAATGCCGGATGGCCTGCGCTCTTCAATGCAGCGGCAGCGGCATGAGAGTAGGCCGGAGAGGAAAGCATTTCAATCAATACCCCCCATGTTTCAGGGCGCTTTACCTTGCGTGCAGTAAGCAATGCTTCCTGACGAACTTTAGGATTGGGATCACGCAGCAGTTCCAGTAAAATGAAAATCGTTTTTGGACTTAACAGCTTACGCAATAGTTTGGTGGCGAGTATCCGGTCTGATTCTTTTACCGACTTACTCATCTTCATCAGTTTTTCAACGGAGATCGAAAGCAGATCACTGTCTTCTGCTTCGCCAGCCGCCTGCCGGGCAAGACCTCGTATTTCGTTATTGGAATCCTGACCGATTCCGAGTTCCTGCGTCTTTTGCTGGGCGAATTGTTTTACTCTGCGGTGACTGCTGTCGGCCAGGGTAATCAAAGCACTTTCGAACATGGCGGGTTCCAGTTTTTCCATCAGCTTCAGCCCATAGATCACTTTCTCTTCTACACTGCCCCGCACTTCCTTATCCAGTACGCTGTCCAGCGTGTATTCTTTCACAACGCCATGCTCTGCGGCCGATTTATTTTTGACCAGCGAATCCTGAAGGGTGTGGCGGTAACCCGCATACATCCGGTTCGTTACCCAGTACCACAAGCCGAGCAGTGGCAGTGTGAACAGGGTAATTGACAAGAGATTGAAAATGTCGAACTGGTTAATCAATACAATAAGCCCACCACCCACCAGCGAGGCAAATGCAGTAACGATACCTTCAATCTTTGTCTGTGCATCCAGCTTAATGGAAGTATCGATGGGTACGTAATACATTTTGTAGATGGGATCATCCAATGCGCCTTTTAAAGAGTTTACGAAAAGCTTACTCATGGCAATCATGATAAAGAAATAAATACTACCACCGGTAAAACCGAATGTTGATCCCAGTAGGAGTGCGCCCCCCGTAAACAGGATGAGCAGAAGTGGATTGATGATCAGTGACACGCGCAACCCGTAGTCCTGCATGATGCGATCGGTAGCAAACGTGGTAAAGAAAAATCCGAATACAACAATGGTTCCTTCAAAGAGGGAAAGGAAGTTAGCAATTCCGTTATTGTCATTCACGTAACGTTCCGATGTTACATTGTAAAACGAATAGTCAATAAACCGTAGTGCTACAATGGACACAATCACAAACAGTGACATCTGCACAATGTATTTTTGACTGAGAAACTTAGCGAAAGGAATTTTTCTGTGCGATTGATCCCGCTCGGTAGAACGAAGGCGAATCTTGCCCAGATAGTTGTTGGAAAGAATAATGAACAGGATGAGCAGGGTAGTAATACTCACAAGGGCAAGGGTGAATAAGGATTCTGTTTGCAAGCCAAAGCTTAGCAAGACAGGAATAGAAAAGAAGGCAATGATCGAAGCAATATCCAAACCTACATCTACGCTACCAATTACCCGCTTTTGCTGCCGCAGATTGAACATACGGCCGAAAGCCCCCCAGAAAACAAGTTGAGTGATAAACGTAAATGGCAATACCATCGTAAATCCAAAGGCGTATAGCAGTTTGACATCCGTCACCCAGTTATCTCCAAACTCGATGAAAGCCGTGAGTCCGATAATGATGACCAAACTTCCAATTGCAAGGATACTAAAGGGAATTCGGCCTTGCAGAATGTTGTAAATTCCGGTTGCCAGAATGCCTAAAGCTCCTGAAACCATCAGTGCAAAAGGGAGTTCCGTTTTCTCGTTGTAGTTGTTAAGGAAGAGCGTTTGTGACGCTACTGTAACCGTTGCCAGGAATAACCCTAGAAAAAAACTGATGGACAGCAGCAGTGCTACCGGGCCAGTTTCATTTTCCTCAACACCCAGCAAAAGCTGTATTCGTTCTCTCATAGGCGTTATTCGTGGGTTAAACGGCTAAAGTAGCTAACATTGACCGAAAAATCCAATCAATCAGCGCTTTGATACGGAGAAGTTTAACAATTGGTTCTAAATGGATTGGATTGTTTTTCCTGATTTCTTCCTTGCATTTTGTCGAAGAAAAGTTGACTTAAGTTTCGCTTGTAATATTCTGATCATAAAAACCACAATTCATTAGCGGCAAAATCTGTAGTATTGTGCTGATTATGAAGATTTCAAACCCTCTTATGAAAAAAAGTTTAATCCTCCTTTTCCTGATGATTGGTTTTGCGGGAGCCATTCAGGCCCAAAACCCGAAGGCAGTAGCCGATGCACAGAAGTATTTTTCGATTAAGAACTACGAGCAGGCACTGCCGCTGTATGAGGAAGCAATCAAAGCAGGCACCAAAGACCCCATTGTATTTTACCAGGCCGGCCTATGCTATCAGAAATCCGATGACCTGAATCAGCAGGTGAAAGCCATTCCTTATTTCGAAACAGCTCTGAAGGATGGAAAAGGATTACCACCAACGCTCAGCTATGAGTTGGGGGAGTTGTACCTGAAAAACGAAGATTTACAGAAAGCACTCACCCAGTTCAACGCGTATAAGTCAGCCACCAAAGCCGACAAGAAAGCACAGGCTGAAGTGGATCTGGCCATAGAGCGAACAGGTAATGCCATCGCTTTTATGGCCGTGCCGCGCAACTTTAAAGTTCAGTCTTTCCCCGGAGATCTTAATTCGAAATATACCGAATATAACCCGGTGGTGTCGGCTGACGAGAGTGCGATGGCGTTTACGGCCTTGCGCCCTAACTCTGGCAAAACACGGTCCGGAGATAAGTTTA
>JAHEZH010000120.1 GCA_023251155.1 Flammeovirgaceae bacterium
TGGCATCGGCCAGTAACACTTCGATGGCAAACAGCACACCTGCTATAGTAGAATTAAAAGCGGCAGCAATACCAGCAGCAGCACCACAGGCAAGTAATATCGTTTTCTCTTTATACGATAATTGGTGCACTCGCCCGAAGTTGGACCCAATGGCAGAACCCGTGCTGACCATGGGCGACTCCAATCCCACAGAGCCACCGAAGCCAACCGTGATGGCACTGGTGATGAGATGGGAATACATCTGGCTGCGTGGCAGTACGCTGGAGTTTTTGACAATGGCAAAAGAAATCTCGGCACTTCCTTTCTTAAATCGTCCCTTCAACACATACCGTATGAAAAGCACCGTGAGTGTGATGCCCGCAATAGGAAGCAACGCAAAGAACAAAAACTCGTTTACGTTGCGACTATAATACTGTATCCATACTTCGATGTTGTGAACCACATACTTAAGGAGTACCGCAGCCAGCCCCGAAGTGACACCAACTAATGCACTGGCAACAATAAGGAACTGATGCGGAGTGAGTTTCTCCTGCAGATAATGAATGAATTGTTTAATATAGTGGTGACCTTTCTTCAGCATGCCTGTCCTTCAACGGGCAAGATAGGAAATTTGATCCGGTGATGGAGATCATTAATGCAAAACCACATCCTGTTGTATGTCTTCCAGTGATTTGCCTTTTGTCTCGGGTAGAATTTTCCACGCAAAGAAAAACTGAACGATCATCATAAAGCAGAACAACGAGAAGGCATAAGCTCCGCCCATAGCCGATGAGTTGGCGATGATGGGGAATGTCCATGTAAGTAATGCCGCCATGATCCAATGCGTGAAACTTCCCAATGCCTGACCTTTGGCACGTACGGTGTTTGGAAAAATTTCGGAGATGAATACCCAGATAACTGCACCCTGCGAAAAAGCAAAGAAGGCGATGAAGCCCACCAGGTAAATCATGACCGCATATCCGTTGAAATCTTGTGAGTAGAATACCCGGGCGACTAACCCAAGAAATACCGTCATGCCTACGGACCCCACCAGTAATAATGTTCTTCGTCCGAATTTATCAATGACAGAGATCGCCAGCAGTGTGAAGATCATATTGGTCGCGCCAATGGAAACGGCTTGCAGTAATGCCGTATCTTTGGCAAGACCAGTCATTTCAAAAATACGTGGTGCATAGTACATGATGGCATTGATGCCCGCCATCTGGTTGAACACCGCCAGGGCTACCGCATAAAAGATGGGTTGGCGATATGCCTTGGTAAATAACTTTGCTTCTTTGGTGCCTGCTTCTTTCTTTAACGATTCTTCTATCCGGTTCAACGCGGAAGAGGGGGAAGGTTCTCCGATTTGGTTCAATATTTCTTCTGCTTCTTTGGAACGTTTTTGTTTCACTAACCAGCGCGGACTTTCAGGTACGAAGAAGACCATGATAAAATAAATCAAAGAGGGAATGGCCTGCACCCCCAGCATCCATCTCCAGGCATCCTCACCAATACCGAAGAAGAAGTAGTTAGATAGAAAGGCAATCAGGATACCACTCACAACATTGAATTGAAAGAGAGCTACCAATCGTCCGCGTCTTTGTGCAGGTGCAATTTCAGAAATGTACATCGGGCCGACCACGGAGGATGCTCCCACACCTATCCCGCCAAGGAAGCGGAACAGGATGAATAAATGCCATGAACTGGTTAATGCAGCGCCCAGCGAAGTGGCCAGGTAGAGCAGACCGATAGCCTGTAAAACTTTTTTGCGTCCGTATACTTCCGCAGGATTTCCGGCTACCAGTGAACCGAGTACAGTGCCAATCAATGCAGAGGCAATAGTGAAGCCGTGCCAGAATTTATCGAGTTGCCAAAGTTGTTGAATCGTGGTTTCTACTCCGGAGATTACCGCAGTATCAAATCCAAAAAGAAATCCGCCCAGTGCGGCAACAATGGAATTACGGAAAGCGGTAGAAGAAGTATTCATAAGCAATGAACTGTTGATGTGTACGAATCGGAGTTGGAGCGTGGTATAATTCGGATTATTTCCTAATGAATTTTAATCGGTGTTAAAGAAGCATATTATTCGCCTAATAAGTGTCAATCCGTTCATTATTTTTTTGTGCAAAATCAGCTATTTGGACCGATTTCAAACGATTAATATACTATTTTAGCCTTTCTTAAAATAAAACAGCATTTTAAACAGTTAGTTGGAAAAGAATATTTCAAAAAATGTATCTTTTCCGCGTTAACGCGTGCCTGTGAAAAATACCTCTATCTTATTTTTTATGGGGCTTAAAACAAAACCAAACACATGAATCTGAATCTGAAAGCAGAAGAGAAAAACACGTATGATGCCATCGTAGTGGGTACGGGTATTAGCGGAGGTTGGGCAGCCAAGGAGTTGACCGAGAAGGGGCTGAAAACATTAGTACTGGAGCGAGGACCTATGGTCACTCACCCGAATTATCCCACCGCGACCAAAGATCCATGGCAAGTGGATTACAGAGGAAGACCTACACAGGAAGATTTAAAAAAACAAGAGAAGCAATCACGTACGGGGTATACCACCCGTCAGGACATCAAGCACTGGTTTGTTAACGATCTTGAAAATCCATACACTGAAGTAAAACGCTTTGACTGGATGCGCGGCTATCACGTGGGGGGGCGTTCGATCATGTGGGGCCGTCAAAGCTATCGATGGAGCGATCTCGATTTTGAAGCGAATGCTAAAGACGGTATTGCAGTAGACTGGCCGGTGCGTTACAAAGACATTGCTCCGTGGTACGAGTACGTGGAAAAATATGCAGGTATAAGCGGCACAACAGAAGGATTGAGTCAGTTACCGGATAGCGTTTTTCTTCCTCCAATGGAATTGAATTGTGTGGAACTTGATTTGAAAAAATCAATGAAGGATAAAATGGCCAGAGATCTGATCATTGGCCGTGTAGCGCATGCTACTGCTCCTGTTCCGCAAAGCCCTTTGCGTGGTACATGCCAGTTCAGAAACCTGTGTAGCCGCGGCTGCCCGTATGGCGGATACTTCAGCAGCGTATCTTCTACCATACCTGCCGCAGAGAAGACGGGCAACATGACGTTGAGACCCAACTCGATTGTACATGGTTTGATTTACGATGAACAAAAAGGAAAAGCTACCGGTGTACGTGTGCAGGATGCAGAAACAGGAGAGCAAATCGAGTTCTTTGCAAGAGTGATTTTCCTTTGTGCTTCTACCTTCGGTTCTACATTCATCATGTTAAACTCGATCTCGAACCGTTTCCCTAACGGATTTGGTAATGATAGCGGTGAACTGGGGCATAACATTATGGATCACCACCTCAGTGTTGGTGGTGGTGCTTCCGTAGATGGATTTGAAGATCAATATTATTCAGGCAGAAGAGCGAATGGGTTTTACATACCCCGCTATCAGAACCTTGATTCGAAATCGAAAAAAGATTACCTGAGAGGATTCGGTTATCAGGGAGGTGCAAGCCGCCAGGGATGGTCACGTTCGGCCGAAGAGCAAATGCTGGGCGTAGGCTTGAAAGATGCCCTGACAAAACCAGGAAGCTGGTCAATCAACATGGGTGGTTTCGGTGAAATACTTCCTTACCACGATAACAAAGTAACGCTGAATAAAGACCTGAAAGACAAGTACGGCTTGCCTACATTGACGTTCGATGCTGATCTGAAAGAGAACGAATACAAGATGCGTAAAGACATGGCCAACGATGCAGCAGAAATGCTGGAGGCAGCAGGTTATAAAAACATCCGCACGTGGGATAACAAGATCGGTATCGGTTTGGGTATTCACGAAATGGGTACTGCCCGTATGGGTAGAGATCCGAAGACTTCTGTATTGAACGGCTACAACCAGGTACACGCAGCGAAGAATGTGTTTGTTACCGATGGTTCGTTCATGACTTCGGCTGCGTGTGTCAACCCTTCGTTGACCTACATGGCATTTACGGCACGTGCAGTAGATCATGCCGTAAGTGAATTGAAGAAGGGTAACATTTAACATATTGTCTAACAGATTGAATAGAAATAAACTATGGATCGCAGAGAAGCATTAAAGCGCACCGCATGGATAATGGGAGTAGCCGTGTCCGCACCCACCATCATGGCGGTATTGAAAGGATGTGCCGCCAAGCCAGGCATCGACTGGAAGCCGGGATTCTTTTCGGAAGAGCAAGCTGTATTGATCAGCCAGCTTTCAGAAACCATCATTCCGAAAACAGATACACCAGGAGCGAAAGAAGCAGGAGTTCCTTCTTTTATCGACCTGGTAGTGAAAGATTGTTTCAAGCCGGAAGATCAGTTGAAGTTTGTGGATGGCTTGAAGGCATTTGATGAAGGAGCCAAATCAGAATATGGAGACTCCTTTGCCGAACTGGATCCGGCAAAACAATTGGAGTATGCCAACAAGGTAAATGCAGCCGCGGTACAGCAATCGAAAATAAAAGACGCGGAAAGACCTTTCTTCCTGATGATGAAAGAACTTACCCTTACCGGATTCTTTACCTCCGAACCAGGAGCAACACAAGTGCTGCAATACGAGGCCGTGCCAGGTGCATTCCACGGATGCATTCCGCTGTCAGAAGCAGGTAATGGAAAGACCTGGGCTACTTAGTAGTTGATCAGTGAATGGTTAACCATTAATCGGATAATGATTTTAGAAAACAGGAAGGCTGATTCTTATAGAGTCGGCCTTCTTTTTTTGGATTTTTCTTTTTTTGCAATACGGTTTTAGAGTGCGTTTGCAACACGTTATTATTGGGATTCAGATCTGTGTTACCGTAGCTGCTCTTGTCCGGATAGGGTTGAAATTCAAGCAGCTCATTGGTCTGTAGCCAGTAACAGAAGTTGTAAAAGCGATTAAACCCTCTTTTTACAATCCATTTAACATCTTTTTACAATTGGAAAGACCGCATCCAGTGGCTATGCGCGTAATTTGGTTCTATCGTTTCACTAAAATCAAATCCACTATGTACTTCCTGCATCTGCCTCTGTTGTATTTTATACTGAACCTCTTTGGCACTGATCCGGCTTTGGAATATTCATCGTCATCGGCCAAAGCGGCAGCATCCATCACTGTCGATTCTGTTAAAACAAATGGTTTAGCAGAAAACCTCATTCTCCAATCCAAAGACGGAGGCCAAACATGGCAAGACATCAGTGCTACATTGCCAGAAAATGGACAACTTCATGGCTTCTTTGCCGGAGAGACGGACATCTATCTGCGTGTACACGATGTGATGTACCGCAGCAGTAGCCATTTGAAAACGCCAATATGGGAAAAGCAAAGTCTTCCTGATCATGAGAATACGTCCATTGTATTCAATCCATCCGGAGTGATGGCGTATCACTTTGAAGGACAAGTATATCGTAAGAAGCCTTCGTCCGAAACATGGTTACCTCTCTATGCCAAATCAAAAAATGGGCTGGAAACTGTTTTTGAAGCAGCAAGTGGAGACGTGTTCTTAGGTACACAAAGCGGTCTTTATAAATCTACGGACAAAGGTCAAAACTGGAAGCAGGTACTTAATGAAGGCTGGGTATCGGGCATCGTAGAATCGCAAGGTGTATTGCTTGGAACAGCACAGAAAGGAATTATGCGCTCTACCGATAATGGCGAACATTGGGAATGGGTAATCAGTGAAGGAGGCGTAGGAATAGCAGTAGAGCGTATCGATGGTGGCTTTGCCGCGATATCCTTTGATGCAAGGAGCCAAACGAGAAGGATAAGGATTTCAAAGGATGGTGGCAAAAACTGGAAAGCCATTGATCAACCACTTCCTCCTTCCATGTCCATTACATCCATCAAACAAATGGGACCTTATTTACTATGTGGTCACCCCAATGGCATATTCCGCTCAGCGGATATGGGTAGAACATGGAATGTTGTTCACGCAAGCCTTAATAAAACCGAATTCAGATTGGTATCGGTATTGAGTCCGGCTCCTTCCGATGCCGGTAAAAAAGTGTTCAGACTATTTGATTCCGGCAATACGCTGTATGCGGTGTTGAATAATTCGGGATGCTAAGACAAGTGCTGCTTAGTAGTAACTGATTTTAATTGGCAAAAGGCTGATTCATTTTTGAGTCGGCCTTTTGTTTAAGCTCATTTCATCACATCAGGAAATCGTTCTGCATCTTCTTCGGGGATCCACCTATTCTTCCAGCGTGATGTCGCCTGCCCGGAATAACCAGGCCATAGGTTGGTCAATATCTTGTCGTAATCATTGGTTTAAAAAGGAGGTAAAATCCACCCATCCCTTCATTCTCCCATTATTACAGTAATGCTGTTCGGTTTGGAGCAGAGCTTGTTTCTTGCCCATTCGATCTAACCTATCAAAAAACAAACATGAGAAGAATGAACAAGCTGGCCGTACTGATGGTACTTGTAGCGGGTAGTAGTGTTGCTTTCGCGCAAAGCAAAGACCCGGTTATTGAAGGTATTGTAAAAGAAGCCACGGAAAATTCGCAGCTTCAGCAACTCGGCCACGAACTATTGGATGGCATCGGGCCACGGCTGGTGGGCTCGCCCCAAATGCAGCAAGCTAATGAGTGGGCAGTGAAGAAATATGAGAGCTGGGGTATCTCCGCAAAGAATGAAAAATGGGGCGAATGGAGAGGATGGGAGCGCGGTGTATCGCACATTGATATGGTCTATCCCCGCGTGAAGTCGCTGGAAGGAATGCAACTGGCATGGAGCCCGGGTACAGGAGGTAAAACCATTACCGCAGAGACGATTGTCATTGCTGATGTAGCGGATTCATTGGCGTTTCAGAAATGGTTGCCGGCTGTGAAAGGGAAGTATGTGATGATCTCCATGAATCAACCTACCGGAAGACCGGACTACAACTGGGAAGAATTCGGTACGAAAGAATCCTTCGAGAAAATGAAAACCGAGCGTGCTGCACAAACCGATGCATGGGCAAAGCGCATCAGCAAGACAGGGTATAACAACCGAACTTTGCCTGTAGTTTTAGAGAAAGCGGGTGCGGTAGGGGTAGTGATGTGCTACTGGTCGAAAGGATTTGGTGCGAATAAAATATTCGGAGCCAATACCAGAAAAGTACCTACTATCGATTTGTCGGTAGAAGATTATGGATTGCTTTACCGCCTCACGGAATCAGGAGTGAAGCCAAAGATCAGTGTGCGTGCCGATTCAAAAGAAAACGGTGTAGTGCCTACTTTCAATACGATCGCAGAAATAAAAGGAACAGAAAAACCAAATGAGTACGTCATGCTCTCCGCTCATTTCGATTCGTGGGATGGTGGTACAGGTGCTACTGATAACGGAACCGGTACATTAACCATGATGGAAGCCATGCGCATTTTGAAGAAAGTATATCCTAATCCAAAGCGTACCATACTGGTCGGTCATTGGGGAAGCGAAGAGCAGGGGTTGAATGGCTCACGCGCATTTGTAGAAGACCATCCGGAAATTGTGGCCAATCTTCAGGCGTTATTCAATCAGGACAACGGTACCGGAAGAGTAGTGACTATTTCAGGGCAAGGTTATCTGCACGCGTACGATTACATTGGTCGCTGGTTATCGAAAGTGCCTGAATCGATTAAATCACCTATCGAAACCAAATTCCCTGGAGCTCCGGGGGGTGGCGGTTCTGACTTTGCTTCATTTGTAGCCGTTGGTGCTCCTGCTTTTTCGTTGAGTTCATTAAACTGGTCGTACGGCACGTACACCTGGCATACCAATCGCGATACCTACGATAAAATTGTATTTGACGATGTGCGTAACAATGCCATCTTGGCTGCGATACTGGCTTACCAGGCTAGTGAAGATCCTGCCCGAACATCACGTGAGAAGAGCATTTTGCCAATCAACTCTAAAACGGGTGAACCAACAGCCTGGCCTGAACAAAAGAAAGCTACCCGTAAAGGAGGGTTGGATTAAATAATTTGATTTTTAATGGAGTATCGCCAATAGAATCTAATCTATTGGCGATTTCTTTTGTACGATCAACGGTGAGTGCCTGCCCATTTCACCTGGACTTGGAGGGATTTCTTCGCACCGTATCGGATCTTGAAATTCAAATTGAAAATGAACCTTGAGTTGAATATCATTTTCAATTGATTGTAATCGATATATTCCGGTACATTCGTATTCCCAAACTTTAAACAAACACGTTTATGTTAGATCAACTTATCCAACTGGTAGAGCAAAATGCAGGAAGTGCTATTGTTCAGAACAAAGCGATTCCCGATCAGAACAATCAGGCGGTAATCAAGACCGTGGCCGAGCAAATCTTTAGTGGCTTGAAAAGCCAGGCGGCAGGCGGAAATATTCAGCAGTTGGCCGGCTTGCTGCAGGGAGGCTCCAATGCAGGCAGTAACCCTATTGTAACACAGCTGATCTCATCGGTAGCCTCTGCGGTGGCTACAAAATTTGGTATTTCACAGCAGGCAGCGCAAAGCATGGCCTCCAGTCTTCTGCCCGTAGTAATGAATCAACTGGTGAAAAAGACAAACGATCCGAAAGACAGTTCTTTCGATCTTGGAGGAATCATGAAATCGGTAACGGGCAACAGTGGTTTCGATGTGGGAAGTCTCCTGGGCGGAAAATCAACGGGTGAGTTGGGTAATATGCTGGGCGGATTATTTAAATAACGATCATCATTCAGCAGTTAATCCGAAATCCGGAAGCAAAAAATTTAATTTGGAATACGATTGCTGCAGCCACGCTAAACGTAGGTTTTCGGGGAGCAATTGACTGTTTACAATCGATATAAGGTGGACAAAGTAGTTAACTGATGTCCACCTTTTTTATTTTACGGGCCGAAATGGAATACTTGTTTTTGCGGGCATAGTTGCCCGAGGTGATGATGGGGAACAAAAATGTGGTAACTTTGTGCATCTAATTTGTCTTGAAGGAAGAAATCTCTCCGATTCAAATAGAGACAAGTCACCTCTCACTATTTTATCACTAAACAACAACGTATGGCAGAAACATGGAATAAGAAGGAACTCGAAAAGAAAAAACAGAAGAAAAAACAAGACAAAGAACAGCGCAAAGAAGAGCGTAAGGCAAGTGCGGCCAAGGACGGCAAGAGCTTCGATGATATGATTGCCTATGTAGATGAAAACGGAAATCTTTCATCCACCCCTCCCGATCCATCCAAGAAAAGAATTATCAGAGAACAGGATATCACCATTGGTGTTCCCCGCCAGGAAGCGGTGAAGCCGGAGGACCTGATTAGAAAAGGAATAGTTAGTTTCTTTAATGATTCCAAAGGTTATGGGTTCATCAAAGACTCAGAAACAGGCGACAGCATTTTTGTTCACATGAACGGGCTGATCGATAAGATCAAGGATAATAATAAAGTGACATTTGAAGTAGAGTCGAGTCCTAAAGGACCCAATGCAGTACGTGTGAAACTCGCACTTTAATCTTTCGATACATCGATTTGTAAAGAGCCTTTCTGACGAAGGGCTTTTTTTATGGTACGGCTTTCTGGATGTATAAAAAAAAGCCAGGCAAAATGGCCTGGCTGGTAAAAGAGATGTTCATGCGGATTTATTCATTCTTCAGTGTAGTAGCCGGGTTGGTTCTGGCTACGCGAAGTGTAAGATAACCGAGCGTCATCCAGGCCATCACGATCAGCAATAATCCGGGACCTATGAATGTCATCGGGCTCAACGTTATGTGATACGAGAAATTCTGCAGCCAACTGTTCATCAGCCACACGGAAACAGGTATCGCAACCAGTATGGCGATCAGAATCAGGAGGGTGAAATCTTTTAACAATAGATAGATCAGGTTTCCGTATTCCGCACCCAGTACTTTGCGGATACTCACTTCCTTGGTTTTGTTGCGGAAGGTGAGCGCTGCTATTCCTAATAATCCAAAACAGGCAATGATTATAGCGATAAACGAAAAGCTGATTAATACATGACCCATTCGCTCTTCGGATGCGTATTGCTGATTCACACTTTCAGAAAGGAAGAAGTATTCAAATGTAAAACGATCGTCAAATTTTTTCCAGGTAGTTTCGATTTGATTCACGGCAGAAGAAAAATCATCGCTATTGATTTTGACGACTACGTAATTAAAGTAGTCACTCTGCAGTTTGAACAATAATGGTTTTACTGGCTGATGAAGCGATTGAAAGTTAAAGTCTTTCACGATACCCACCAGGGTTCCTTTCACCGGTTTTTCGTCTCGTATCCAGGTGATCTCTTTCCCTACGGCATTTTGCAAATGGAGATTTTTAACCGCGGTTTCGTTTAACAGAAAAGCATTTTCATAATCGGTAGGAGAGCTGCGATTGAAATTTCTTCCTTCGGCAATTTCAATTCCCAGAGTAGGCAACAGATCATGACTTACGATGACATCCGAAGCATCAATAGTGTGATCTGGAAATTCGGAAGCAAATACTTGATGTTGATTGAATGAACGGCCAGGGATATTGGAAGTAGCAGATACATTGACAATGCCGGGTATCTTGGCCATTTCATTTAACAGTTCTTCACTTCTTCCCTCTACGGCATCTTGATTTTTTACTGGAAAAATGACGATGTGCTCTTTACTGAAACCCAGTGAACGATGTTTTACAGAATCCAGCTGGTTGTAGATAACGACACTTGCGCAGATCAGAATCATGGAGGCACTGAATTGAAATACGGTGAACGTTTTTCGGACAAAAGATCCCTTTGGACTTTGTAAGAACTTTCCTTTTAACACGGAAGAAGGTTTCACAGCCGACAGATAGAGTGATGGATATAACCCGGCAAGCAGGCCTACCATCAATCCTAATGCAACTAAAATACCGATCAGTGATGTAAGCTGAAACTGAATGGATTGCCCCGTCATCAGGTTGAAAAAAGGAAGCGATGACTCAATAAGCACAATAGCGATGAGCATAGCAATGAATGCAGTGAGCACCGACTCACCTGTAAACTGAATGATCAATTGCCTGCGAAAGGCACCCATCGTTTTGCGTATGCCTATTTCTTTGGCTCGCTCTGCGGATTGTGCAGTGGTAAGGTTGATGAAATTGATACACGCAATGATGAGAATGAGTGCCGCAGCCGCAATCATCATGTACACGTACTCCATGTTTCCATTGGCCTCCAGCTCCCAACGTACATCCGATTTCAGGTGTATGTCGGTGATCGGTTGCAACTTTAATCCCTGGTTACTTTCTGCCAGACGAGTGAAATCCTCTGGCGACCAATCCACATAGTTTTTCAGCCAGTGGGTTAATTCACGCTCCAGTTTTTTATAATCGCTGCCCGGTTTTAGCCGTACATAGTTGTAGTGCCCGAAGTCGCTCCAGCTAAAGAAACGGTTATCGTTTCCTTTCAATGCTTTTTCCAATACATATGAAATGAGAAAATCGAAATGAAAATGAGAAAGCTCCGGCACATCTTTGAATACGCCCACCACTTCAATCAATTGCTTATCGTTATTGATGGAAAGATACTTGCCAATAGGATCATCGTTACCAAAATACGTATGAGCCGCTTTCTCGGAGATAAGAATACCTCCCATTTTTTTGAGTACTTTGTTCGGGTCACCTTTTACCAGAGGAAAAGTAAATACGTTGAAGAAGGTAGTATCTACGGCAAGTATGTTCGTTTCGTCATATTGAATATTCTTTTCCAGATTTTTAATAGAGAAGGTTTCCTTGGTCAGCCCAGGGCCCCACAGCGGAGTGAGGCTCACTGCACTTTCCACTTCAGGAAAATCGTGCACCATGGCTTGTGCCAGGGGATGAGGTGTGCGGGTTTGTGGATTTTCGTTGTTCCAGATGACGCGATATACGTTTTCAGCCCCGTCATGAAACTGATCGTACGCCAGTTCGCGTTGCAGGTATTGCAGGATGAGGAACACGCAGGTGATTCCTACTGCTAACCCCGCAATGTTGATTGCACTGTAATATTTGTTTTTCAGCAAACTGCGAAGGGCGGTCTTGAAATAATTTTGAATCATGTTGGTGTTTTTGTTATTTATCTTTTTTCATTCTGGATTGGCCATTTTTGATGGCTATTCATTTTTCAGTGAATCAACCGGGTTCGCAATGGAAGCTCGTACAGACTGGAAACTAATCGTGATTAAGGCGAAGATTAAAGTCATCAGTCCAGCAATACCAATAAATAGTAGTGGTATATTAATATGGTAAGTGAATTTTTGCAACCAGTTATTCATTACCCACCAGGCAATTGGTGCTGCTATTGTAAGACTGATAGCAATCAAAACAATAAACTCCCGCGAAATCAAAACAAGAATGCTGCTCATGGAAGCCCCTAATACTTTTCGTATGCTGATCTCTTTCATTTTGCGCTCAGTGCTGAACGTAATTAAACCAAGTAACCCCAGACAGGCGATGAATATGGCAATACCGGTAAATGTCTGTACAATTAATAGCAGACGATCTTCACTCATATAAAGCCGGTTGAAAGCATCATCGAGAAAATAATAATGGAAAGGTGAGGAGGATGAAAATTTATTATAGATGTTCTTAATGTTAGCTACACTTTCGTGGATCGAAGATTTGGGATCTAGCCGGATATATAAAGACCCTCCGTTACTACCCAGATTGGAAGCTGTATCTTGTTCGATAGTAATGACCATGCCATTGATGGGGTTTTGAAGCGAAGAGTAATTGAAATCTTTAATGATACCGGTGATATGGGAAATTTGATTTCCCATTTCCAATTGAACACCAAGGTCACTCTCTTTGATTTTTAACTTTTCAAGTGCTGTTTCATTGATGATAAAGTCCCCAACCTTGATTGAGTCGGTTTCTTTGCTCACCCATTCCATTCCCAAAGTATGGAAAAAATTCTCATCTACAGACAGAGTCGCGATCATCACTTCCTCATTGGTAGTAGGCGTTTTTGTAAAGTAAGCATTAGTGCCATTAGTGCTATACAGTGCGTGTGACGAAACTGCGACACTGGTTACATCGCTTTGCCTCTTGATCTCTTCTTTTAGTGAATTGAAATTCTTTTTCATTTCCTGATCAAAAGCCACTACCAGTACATGCTCTTTGTTTAAACCAATACTTTTTGTTTGCATGAAAGTGAGTTGTTCTCGTACGACCATGCTGCAAATGATGAGTGCAATAGAAGCTGTGAACTGAAATAGTATAAACCCCTTTCTGATCCATGTGCCTTTTGTATTCGCGCTGAATTTTCCCTTCAATACTTCTACAGGTTTGAATTGAGAAAGCACCAATGCCGGGTATCCTCCTGATAGAGCAATACACGTAACTAGCAACAAGAATACAATGCTGATGAAAAGGGGATGGCGTAAGAATGAACTATCAATATCCTGTTGAAGAGTTTGTAAGAATAATGGAGTGAACGTTTGGATAAGTATCATGGCTAATCCAAAGGCAATTAGTGTGAGCAGTGCCGATTCAAAATAGAACTGAATAGATAGTGCCCCGCGTTTCGCTCCGATGGTTTTTCGTATCCCAACTTCCTTTGCGCGTAAAGTACCACGAGCTGTAGTCAGGTTCACGTAATTGACCAGTGCCAATACCAATATAAGCAAAGCAATGAAGAGGAATACGTTAATGTTTTGTGCGTTGGCATTAGTGCTGGAATGTATTGCTGTGAAGGGTTCCAGTATATATCGGTCATCAGCTGATTTTTCACTCAGAAGTTTAGGGATGACTTGCTCGACACGTACGGCACCTTCTTTTGATTTGATTTGCACATAAGTAATGTAAGATCCAAGACCCATACTATTAGTGTCGTTGTAGCTTCCATGCGGTCCTTCCACTAATGCCAGGCTTGGAAATGAAGCAATGAAATCATAGTGCAATGACGAATTGGAGGGAGCTTTCCGGACAATGCCCACCACCTCGAATGAATGAATTTTGTCGTAGATGAGTATTTGCCCTACAGGATTCTGGCTGCCGAAATATTTTTTGCTGATTTCTTCTGTAATCATGACAGTGCCTGG
Organism: Flammeovirgaceae bacterium; assembly: GCA_023251155.1. GTDB lineage: Bacteria > Bacteroidota > Bacteroidia > Cytophagales > Cyclobacteriaceae > ELB16-189. The sequence goes on from JAHEZH010000120.1 coordinate 13,925, forward strand.
CTTTGCCAGCGCTGCTGCATTGCCTTTAGCGATATCAAATGAAAATAAACTAAAGAAGGATGAATCAGCAAAAAGAAATTGATCTTCGAAGAAACGATGATCATTGTCTGACTGAATAATAACACGCTTAGAAGAAAATGTACGAGTATAGTTGATTACATCTGCGCTGCCTTCTTTTAGTTTCGGGCCAAACTGAACGGACAGGGCATTGGTTTGAATTTGGGTTTCTCCCCATTTAAGCTTTGCTAATAAACGATAGATCTGGTCCCCGTTTTTATGAAACTGATCATACGAATACTCATGCGATACATATAACAGGATGAGTACACTCGCGGCAATGCCGATAGCAAGACCGGTAATATTAATGAATGAGTAGGTTCTGTTCTTCCATAGCGACCGAAGGGCAATCTTAAAGTAGTTACTGATCATAGGAATTGATTGGATTTTCTTAGGTGTGAAGGCTAAGACGAATATCAGGCCAAACAATAAATGCTTGATTTTTAGCTGATTTGAAATGCTTTTCCGGGTAAGCTCGTTCGACATCGATCGGGTGTGTTCGCTTCCGGACTATTAACTTTGTACCTTTAATCCTTACTTTTAAGGTTATTAAGCGTAGCTGTAATGAAAATATTAATTATCGAAGACGAAGCTCCCGTAGTGTCATTTATCCGTAGAGGATTGATTGAAGCGGGCCATGATGTGATCGTTGCCATGGATGGAAACACCGGTTTTCAAATGGCACAGTCCGAAGAAATCAATGCCGTGCTGCTGGACGTCATGCTGCCGGGAATGAATGGCATTGAGCTTTGTCGTAAAATGCGTGAGAATAAAATAACCACGCCTGTCATTATGCTCACGGCCCTGGGCATGACAGAGAACATTGTTAACGGCTTGAACAATGGGGCAGATGATTACCTGGTGAAGCCATTTAAGTTTGCTGAGCTGCTGGCCCGGCTCACTGCGGTTACACGCAGGGAAAAAGTCCCTCCGGTGGAGAATACGGTGTTGAAGATTGAAGATATTGTATTGGATACCCGCTCAAAAATTACCACCCGTAACAATATCAAAGTAGATCTTACGGCCACGGAGTATAAGCTGCTCGAGTTTATGATGAAGCACGAGGGACGCGTACTTTCACGCGCTGAACTACTGGAGAACGTGTGGGACGTTCATTTTGATATGAATACCAATGTAGTGGATGTTTACATCAACTACCTGCGCAAGAAGATTGACAAAAACCATGGCAAGAAACTGATTCATACCGTGGTGGGTATGGGCTATGTCATGCGTAGCGAAGATGAGTCATGAAGATAAGGGATAAGATCGCACTTATCTTTGTTGCTGTAACAGCCATTACGCTGCTGCTGTTGAGCATTTTCATTTATCTGTTTTCGATTTATCATACCCACCGCTTCTTTTTTACACGACTTAAGGTAAGAGCGTCTATTGCGTTGGAAGCTTACTCGACCTCTACGCAAAGCCAATTCGATGCAGTGAAAGAATTGCGTGACCGCCACCTTCAGCAGCTGCCCGATGAGAAAGAATATGTGGTGAAGTACGATTCACTCACTCAGAAGTGGGATGTGAGCACAGCACCGGCACTTCCGGCGCCTTTTTATGAAGAAGTACTGCTAAACGGGTATGCCGAGTATGACCTTAATTTTATACACTACGTAGGGATATACAACAGACAGTATTCTCAGTTTATCGGTGTTTCTTCTGCCTATGATGAAGAAGGAGCAGATCAGGTGCAATCGTTGCTGAATTTACTTGTAGTAGGTTTTGTACTAGGATGCGTGCTGGCTTATTTACTGGGACGTTCGCTGGCCTATTGGGTAATAAAACCGGTGGCCGATATTATCAGTGAAGTAAACAGGATTAATGCATCCAACCTGGACAAGCGCCTGACCAGCGCAAAGGGTGAAGATGAAATTGCGGCACTGGCTCAAACATTCAACAGCATGCTCGATCGTCTGCACACGGCATTTCAGTTGCAGAGTAATTTTATCAGCAATGCATCGCATGAATTGCGCACGCCACTTACATCGATTTTGGGCGAATCAGAAATTATACTTTCCGGGGAGCGCGATGGTGAAGATTATGTGCGGTCGATTAAGATGATGCGATCGGAGGCGGAAAAACTGAACGACCTGGTCGGAAGTTTACTTAATCTTTCGCAGGTGGGGTATGACGGGAAGCGCCAGATGCTGGAAGAGGTAAGTATCGATCTTTTGCTGATGAAAATAAAGAAGCAAATCGATAAGCGCTTTCCAGGTAATCATCTGAATATCGTAGTAAAAGAAGTACCAGAAAATCCGGACGCACTGGTACTGATGTGTATACCGGCCTGGATAGAACTCGCTTTTCTTAATATCGTGAATAATGCCATTAAGTATTCCGATAATAAAGAGGTGCTGGTGACGCTCTCCGTAGCAAAGGAAGAACTGATCATCCGCATCAGTGATTTGGGGATAGGTATATCACAAACTGATCTGCAGCATGTCTTTGAGTTGTTTTTCAGAGGAAGCAACAGTCAGTCCTATATCGGGCATGGTATCGGTTTACCGCTAGCTGACAAAATTATCCGACTGCATGGCGGTGAAATTATCATGGAATCGGAGCCCGGCAAGGGAACCACGGTAACCGTTCGCTTTTCGCGTAAGCAAATTAGAAAGTAGTGAGAGGAATTTTTACTGTATTTTAATTCCACCTTAAAGAGCCTATAATCTGTATTTCGTTCCTTTCCAATGAACGTAAATCATTGGAAGTCATGAATAACATCCTAATCCCTACTGATTATCAGTACGATACCCTGCGGGCGATGGAACTTACGCGATGGGTATCCGGCAATGCACCCGTTCACATCATTTTATTGAGCGTATCACCGCTTCCTGACTCCATCACCGGGTATTTGGCATTATCAGGTGATTTGCAGACTAATGCGCGAACACGAATCATGGAAGATTGGGAAGAACTTCTAAAACTTGCCGATCATGGTGTGATTCTGACAGAACATCATCAGTATGGAGCATCGCCTTCCATCATCGGGCAGGTGATGGAGCGCTTTTCAGTAAATCGCATCGTGGTGCCGCATGCATTTCAGACCAGTGAAAACATTGTTCATCGTGAAGCATTGAGTGCTTTGCGAAAGAGTAATTGTAAGATAACATTTTTACCAAAGCCGGTGACCGCTGATCAGCAGCTGCACAGAGAGATCGAAGAGTTGGTGGGGATGAATTGAACCAATAATAGCCGTGGTATAAAATTAATAAAGAGCGAGTATGTTGTTGAGAAAAAAGATTCCGTGGCAATATGTGGTAGGCGAGATAAAATACGAAGTGATCATCGTTTTGGTGTATTCCACATTGATAGGGATATGGCATCATGAACTCGATATTAATCATATCACCATACCACTGACAATACCGGCCATCCTGGGTACTGTTATTTCATTGTTGCTGGCATTCAGGTCTAATCAGGCCTATGATCGCTGGTGGGAAGCACGTATTATCTGGGGTGCGATCGTGAATGATTCGCGTACCCTCATCCGGCAGCTGCAAACGTTTATCAAAGATCCTGATTATTCCGTAGAGATCCATAATTTCATTGAGCGATTTGGCAACAGGCAAATTGCATGGGTATACAGTTTAGGTAAGTCGCTTCGCGAGCAGGACCCGATCAATGGCAATGAAGAATTGCTTACGGCTGAGGAACACGTTTGGTTAAGGAAGCATGCCAACGTACCCAATGCTTTGCTTTCATTACATGGGCGCGATATACGTTTTGCATTGCAATCCAGGTGGATCAATAAGTACCAGCAAATCGAAATGGACAGAACACTCACGAACCTTTGTGACTCCATGGGTAAATGCGAACGAATCAAGAACACGGTGTTTCCCACTACCTACAGTTTGTATATTCACTTTGCATTGTACCTGTTTATTATACTGCTTCCATTTGGGATGACACAATCGTTGGGCTTTATCCAGGTACCATTGGTGGTGGCAATAGCAGCTACATTTTTGTTAATTGAAAAAATGGCCAT
>JAHEZH010000239.1 GCA_023251155.1 Flammeovirgaceae bacterium
ATGAAGCATCATCATTAAGTACTTCACTTAAAACGAGCGATTCATTAATCATCAGAAACGAGGAGATGATTTCTAATGATCCGTTTGGATTAGGGGATAGCATACTGACCTACTTATCCTATAATAAGGATATCGATACTTTGGAGGTTTTTGAAAATCCCGTGGAAGACCACGAAGGAGATACGACTCAAGTTCCGCTAGCTGGAATTTATTATAAAATCAACTGCAACGGTAACACTTTCAGTGTTTACAAACGATCAGATGGAGCAGAACTGTTTGACTTTGCTGACGTCATCAACACCGATTTTCGCCTGCTGAATGAATTCTATATTGGCATGAGTAAATCAGAATTCTTAGGTAAATTAAACATGAAGACAGTCACTAGCATCCCTGGGCACCTTCTCATTACCGATGAGGATAATAACGATCGACTACATTTTCAATTTAAGGAAGACAGACTGATAAAGATCAGCTACGATGGTTATCTGGACTAAGGTCGAGATAATAAGCGAAAATCGAACTTTTAATAATAATTAATGTTTAAACACTAATTGATTACATTTACCTTGAAATGAATCGGTTAGGGTTTTTAAAAACTACACTGGGAGGGTTATTCGCGATGAATTCATTAAGCGATTTACAAAAGCTGGGCGACCAACTGCAGAAGCAGGAGGTAAAGATGCCTGTACTTTTCATGGGGCATGGCTCTCCCATGAATGGGATTGAGGACAATGAATTTAGCCAGTATTGGGCTAAGCTTGGGCGCGAACTACCTGAGCCGGCTGCAGTGCTTTGTATCTCGGCACACTGGCTAACCAAAGGCACCCATGTTACAGCTATGAATGAACCTAAAACCATTCATGACTTTGGCGGTTTCCCGAAGGAACTCTTTGCTGTGCACTATCCGGCACCCGGCAGCCCTGCCATTGCAAAAGAAACGGCTGCATTAATTCATCAAACCAACGTAGGTCTTGATCATGACTGGGGATTGGATCACGGCTGCTGGACAGTAGTGCGCCACATGTATCCTGAAGCAAACATTCCGGTATTACAATTGAGCATCGATTACAGCAAACCGGCCAGCTATCATTATTACTTAGCGAAGGAGCTTGCTGCACTTCGCAAGAAAGGGGTGTTGATCATGGGCAGTGGCAACATGGTGCATAACCTGCGCATGGTAGCGTGGGATAAAATGAATGTACCCAACTATGGATATGATTGGGCACAGGAGATGAACGACACCTTCAAGAAACTGATCCGTTCCAAAGATCATACCCCTTTGATGAACTATGAAAGTCTGGGTAAAGCTGCGCTGTTAGCGATACCTACTCCTGACCATTACTATCCGTTAATCTATACACTGGGCTTGCAGGACAATAAGGACGAAGTCGAATTTTTCAATGACCGGCTAGTGGCGGGCTCATTGACGATGACCTCGGTGAAGATTGCGAGTTAATCAGTAAGCATGTTAACTGAATTAGGTTGAATGGTCAATTCGTTGAGCGAGAGCCAAGTCATCTGAATTTTAAATAATCACTTTATTCTTTGTACTTTCCGAAAGTGGAAGATCCTGCAGAGAAAATCATTGTCTTTAAATCGTACGACACCATTGTGCTTGCCAACCTGGTGAAGACCAAGCTTGATGCGTATGGTATTCCCTGCTTTCTGTCGGAAGAAAACTTTGCTACCTGGTACCCGCTCTTTACTCAATCATCGGGTGTGCGCCTTCATATTTTTGAACGTGATCTGGCTCGGGTAAATGAAATCATGGAAGAACGGTTTCTTTCTATCGATGAACCGGTTTGTCCTCAATGCCAATCCGGTAAGATCACGATAGAAGACACCGAAAAACCGGACAACTGGCAGCTGGTTACCGCCATTCTTTTTGTCCTTTCTCCTCGCAAAAAAGTATACCGCTGCCACGATTGTGGCCATGAGTGGGATTAATTTTAACCTAACGCTTGCTTTCTGCAATCGTGTGTTTATATTGAAAAATGGCTTCTCAAATTATCATAGGTGTACTTGGCCCAGGCGAGACCGCTACACCCGATCAGAATGACCTCGCGTATGAATTAGGAAAAGCAGCGGCACAGCAGGGCTGGACAGTGCTTACCGGTGGACGTGCGTTTGGCGTGATGGATGCTGCTCTAAAAGGGGCCAAACAACATGGAGGACTCACCATCGGTGTGCTGCCGCACGATGCGCGAGGCTCCTCTTCCTACGCGGATATTAAGATCATCACCGGCATGGGTGGTATTCGTAATCAGATCAACATTCTCACCAGCCATGTGATTGTAGCTATCGGTATGTCATCCGGCACATCATCCGAAGTATCACTTGCTATTAAGGCTGATAAGAAAGTAATCCTGCTACAGCAAGATGAACTGACAAGAAATTTCTTTTCAAAAATCGGTGCTCATCGTGTCATTGAAACCAACGACATCAATGAGACGGTAGAGTGTATTAAAAAGATTCTCGCTGTGAACAGATAGAAAAGTTCCGGTTATCAAACACGTCCCCGATTCTAATTCTTCACCACCGTAAACTCTACCCGGCGGTTGTTGGCACGACCTGCATCGGTTTCGTTGGTGTCGATGGGTTTGCTTTCGCCATAGCCATGGGGCGTGAGGCGATAGCTGTCAATACCCTGACTTACCAGGTAATCCACTACCGATTGACAACGACCTTGCGATAAATTGATATTGGCTTCGTCCGTTCCTACCCAATCGGTATGACCGGCTATCTCTATTTCTACGGCACTGTTTTGCTTCAGGAAGTCCACCACCTTATTCAGTTCCACAAATGATTCCTTCTTCAGTATCGCTTTATTAAAATCGAAGTACACATTTTTCAAACGTACCGTAAGACCAACTTCTATCTTTTGCAGAAATAAATCCTTCATGAACGGAGCATCGTCTTCGCTGCTGGCAGCCACACTATCCGAAGCATTAAGGTACCCTTCCGCGGAAGCATTGAGCAAATACCATCCCAGTGTGACAATCTCTTTTTCATACTTGCCACCTGGAGCTTCTACTTTGTAGTTTGTCTTGCGGTTGCTTTTCAGCACCACTTCTACTTTTGCATTGATGGGGGTTTCTGTTTTCTTGTCATACACTGTTCCTGTGATGATCAGCTTCTTCGCTACCGGTGTTAATGGTATGTCTATATGGATAGTTGTATCATTACCCAGCTTAGGTACGGTGAAGGTTAATTCTTTTGGAAGAAAATTATCGGCAGAAGCCGCCACTACATAGTGATCGGTTTCCGGAATGCGGGTTTCAAATTTACCGGTAGCAGTGGTCTTGAGGTTAAATGGATTTACCTCTTTCACCGTAAGTACTACATTCGATGAAGAGATCGGCTGGTTGTTCTTTTCGTTGAATACCAACCCACTAATTATCACTTTGATGTCTTTCGGCACTAATACAAACAGATCAAGGTTACCTCCGTCTACACGGCTGTTGGCACGTGAGGTAAATACGTTGCCTGCTGCATCAATGGAGAAGTAAGCATCACCTGCTGCGGTATTGATTGGCTTGCCCATGTTTACAGGCTCTGACCAATTGTTCCAGCTATCATCCAAACGCTCCGTTTTATAAATATCAGCGCTACCTTGTTTTCCGGCTGCACTTCGGTCGCTGGCAAAGTATAATGTCTTGTTATCAGGGCCAATGAAAGCACCAAACTCATCGGAGTTGTTGCTGAACTTTAACTTCACCGGCCTGCTCCAGCCATCGCCTTCGGCATGCGTCACATACAAATCGCTGCGAATATTATTTGCCAGCTCAGAAAAGTAAATGATCATGTGTTTGGCATCCGATGAAATGGTAGCGCCATAAAAGCGGCCCTTCTCCATATCACCAAAGTCTTTCACCTTCAATTCAGTAATACCTCCCCCGCTTTTATTTACAATGGAAAAGCCTTTATCATTCTTGCCCCGGCCTCCACGAACAAACAACGAACCATCAGGCAGTACATTGAAGACCTGGTTGGACCGGCTTTGATTTAAAGGCGAACCTAGTCTTTTTGGAGCACCCCATACCCCCTTCTCATCCTTATGTGTCAACCATATATCCTGACTTCCTTCTTTACCATAGGTATTCTCCGGATGGTTTTGCACAAAAAAATACAAATCATTACCATCCGGGGAGATGACAGGAGCGGCTTCATGATAAAACGTATTTACCTGCTTGCCAAGATTGACCAGCTCATAGCGGGGAGCAAATTGTTGAGCGAAAGCCAGGGAAACAGTAAGCAGACTAAAGACAGTAAAAATGAATTGCTTCATCCGGTAGGGTTTGTTTGAGTTTGTTTATAAGTAAAGTTAGTACATTCATTTCAATTGTGAGAAGTAACCGAAAACAGCTTTTGGCCCTGGCTAATCAGCTACACGGGCAAATCAGCTAGAAATTTTTCCATTCTGATTTCTTCAGCGCGAGGTAACTGTTGCGTTCTTTCACAAAAAACAATTCATCGTACACTATGGGCACAATGCTCATTCCATGAATAGACAGCACTCCGTATTTATTCGAATCGCCCACAATCACCTGGTCGTTCTCCAGCACTTCCAGTCGCTGAAAACGTGGCTCAATGAGTACGGTTCCTTTTTCATCGGCAATCCCTTTCAAATGGTTAAGCGTGATGATGAATTTATTCTTCATGCGTTCAACACCATCGTAGCGAAGGGGAAGTATAATTTTCCCGGCAAGATCGGTGAGCCCGAATTTGCCCGCACGTTTTATGATAGCCGTGCCCGACAGGAACTCGTTCGCTTCTTCATAGCTAGGATTGATGATGATCTGATCCCAGATATTTACATATCCCCACTTGCCCAGAATTTTAACTGAAGCCAATCCTTCTTTAAACTGACCAATGGCTTCATACCGGTTAGCTACACGCAAACGGCCTTGTGTATCGATGAATCCATATTTTCCATCGCGCTTGATGCCACGCATCCCCTCACTTTCAGGAAATACTTTTTCTACTTCCATCAATACATTGGCAGGCTTTACTATCCTTCCCTCAAAACTCACTTTCTGCATGGCTCCATCTGCAAATGCTTCTATCAGCGCTCCATCTTTCACCGTCAGCTTATTGGAAGTGAAATAAACGATCTCCCCATTCAGGTTTTTAAGGAATGTGATGGTGGGTTGCTTCTCCAGGTAAAGGTCTGCATTGATAATGGTCAGGGGATACGGTTGTGGCTTCAACAACCAATTTTCTTCGAGCGAAATAATTCCATACTGCCCTTTAAACTTAACGATCACTCTGCCTTCTTTGGCCTGAATCAGCGAATCGTACACGCAATGAATAATCTCTTTGCCATACACATCCATACCGCCATAATACCCTCGATTGGATACCGGAAACACAGTACCATTATACCGATCAATAAAATCATAATGCGCCTGCGATTTCTGTACCCCCAGTGTATCAAACAATTGCCAGCTGATTACGCCTGCTGTTTTGTCTTTGATACGGATCAATCTTCCCCGTTCATCCATAGCGAGCGAATCAAAAAGAAAAGGCAGTGCCACTGATCCATTAGCACGAAGCACGCCAAACTTACCTTCTTTTTTGGCAGCCGCTTTTCCTTGAATGAATGGACCAAGATAATCGTAGCGGGCAGGAATAATTACTTTAAATTGTTTATCCAGTGTACCTATCTTTCCTGACTTTACCATACGATAACCACTGGCAGTGGCGGTCAACTCATCGGCTTCAAATTCCTCCAGTTGCCTGTTATTCTCATCAATGATCTTCCACGAATAAGGTGTATTTAATTTAACAGTACCGTCTTCATTGATCTTCACTTCACGATAAACAGGTTCTGCTTTGATCTCGCCTTCGCGATTGAGTAGTCCTTGTTTGAAGTTCTGATATAAGATGGCCCATCCTTTTTTAAAATCCGAAAGGCTGTCGATAGTGAAATCGGTAAGCTTGATCCCACTTTCCGTAAAGAGTGCGATCTTATTATCAAAATTTTGCACGGCATAGCGAAGGCTGCCCAGCGACTGTATGTTTTTATACTTTAAAGCCAGAATCGTTTTATCATCCAGGTCAATCAATCCATGCTCGAAGCGCGCACCGTTCTTATTAAATACGATCGCTCTTAGCCCGTTTATTTTTATTCCATCGTATTGAAAAGGTACCGTCACTCTTCCTGTAAGGTGAATACAACCCTGCTTGACCGTAAATGAATTGATTTTGCGTGAAGCAATAATGCGATCACCTCCGGTGTAGACAAACTGATCGTACTCTGCCTTGGTCAGAAATTCCTTTTTGAGATTGAGTAAACCCCACAGGCCTTTACTGCGGTAGCCCGTCACCTGCCCTACCACAGAGAAGCTGCCATCTGACCAACCCAATGCCTCGAATGCCGCAGCCAGTACCACCTGCCCGGATTCATTTTTGATGCCTACTTTACCATTCTCTTCAAAAATCTGATACCCGCCACTCCATGCAACAGGCGACACGGCCATTGCAATTAAAAAAATGATCACAAACCTCATGCAATACAAAGTTAACGGACTCCTGCTGAAATCAGGAATTTTTCAGACCTTTAGCCCTTGATTTTGTTTCGTTGGACCGGTTTTTATGGAACTAAAGAGGCAAATAATGACTTTGACTATAATTTAAGGTTTACTTATGTACATCGAACAGCTCTATACTAATTGTCTGGCAGAGGCCGCTTATTATATTGAATCAGAAGGAGAAGCAGCCATTATCGATCCGCTTCGCGAAACAGAACCTTATATCGAACTGGCAAAAAAGCGTGGAGCGTCCATTAAGTATGTTTTTGAAACTCACTTTCATGCCGACTTTGTATCGGGCCACATTGACCTGGCGAGAAAAGTAAATGCACCTATCGTGTATGGTCCTGATGCAGACACCAAATACGATGT
>JAHEZH010000121.1 GCA_023251155.1 Flammeovirgaceae bacterium
CAGTAATTGTTGAACGATGTCGAAGGTATGATCGGTCTCCAGCAGCAACAGGGCAGGTTCCTGATTATCGCGAACAATATGATGAGATGACATGATGCTAAATTAGATTTTAATCTTTTCCCTTTTGCAAAGGATTATTAATTATGTTGCTAATTCAAATGTTGATAGGGAGAATGGATAAAATAGATACCGTTATTTTTGATTTGGGGGCTGTGCTTATCGACTGGAATCCGAAACACCTCTATCGCAAAATTTATAACACCGAAGAAGAGATCGATTGGTTTCTGCAAAACATCTGTACCAGCGAATGGAACGATCAGCAGGATGCCGGTCGTAGTTTTGAAGCGGCTACGCGCGAGCGTGTTGAAAAATTTCCTGAACATAAGGAAGCCATAGAAGCATGGTATGGTCGCTGGCCTGAAACCATCAATGGATCGATAGAGGGAACAGTGGCGATTCTGAAGGAGATCAGGGACTCAAAAAAATATCGTTTATATGCACTGACCAACTGGTCGGCCGAGTCATTTCCATGGGCACTGCAAAACTTTGAATTTCTTCATTGGTTTGAAGGTATTGTCGTTTCTGGTGTGGAGAAAACGCGCAAACCCTTTCCCGAGTTTTACCAGATACTGTTTGATCGCTATGGAGTTGATCCGGGCAAAGCTATTTTTATTGATGACAATCCGGCCAACATCAAAGGAGGTGATGCGGTGGGATTAACTACCATTCATTTCCAATCGCCGGAACAACTGCGTGAGGAATTATCTCAGTACCTGATCGTATAAGATCAGTCAATGCATTATTTCACCATTTATCGTTTTATAGGTTCTTAATTAGATGTAACTTTTGTTCCATTAAGACGTGTTTCGACTAACCCGAATTTTATGATCAGAAATTTTTTTAGTGTTGCCCTTCGTACTTTTCTGCGTCAGCGTTTCTATTCGTTTATTAATGTAATTGGCCTGGCATCGGGTCTTACCTGCGCGCTGTTCAGCTACCTATGGGTGAGTGATGAAGTGAACAAGGATAAATTTCACGCCCACATTAACCAGATCTACCAGATTGTAAACAATATTCAATGGGATGGAGAGATTATTACCTGGGAAGAAACTCCAGGTCCGCTGGCGGAAGAAATTAAGTCTAGTGTATCCGAAGTAGATAAAGTTGCTCGCTTGTCCAACGATGGGGATCAACTTTTTCAGGTAGGGGATAAGAATTTTCTCGAAAAGGGATACTTTGCTGACCCCGACTTCTTTCAGATCTTCAGCTATAAAATAGCTCGTGGTAATTCGGCTAGTCCATTGACCGATAAGCGTTCGATTGCCATTTCTCAGTCATTGGCGAAAAAGCTTTTTGGGGAGCAGGATCCAATTGGGAAAGTGGTTACCGTACAAAAGAAATATGAGCAGAAAGTAAGTGCTGTGTTTGAAAATGCTGGCACTCACTCTTCGCTGCAATTTGACTTCATCATGCCATTCGAAATTCACAAAGAATATCGCCCCATGGAATGGAGCAATTCCGATTATTTACTCTACGTGAAGCTTAATGATAATGCCAGTGCGGAAACGGCACGCAAAACGATCAACGCACAGGTGAATAAAGTACTGGCCCAGTTTCGCGAACAAAATAAGGAGCAGGCTGGCGAAGAACAAGAATATTTCTACCTGCAACCTTTCGGTGAACGTTACCTCAATTCGTTGTTTCAAAATGGAGTGCCGGTAGGAGGAAGAATTAAATATGTAAAGATATTTTCTGTAGTGGCGGTATTTATTCTGGTGATTGCCTGTATCAACTTCATGAATATGGCAACGGCCCGTGCTGCCAACAGAGGTAAAGAAGTAGGTGTGCGCAAAGTGATTGGTGCGCAGCGCAAATCATTGATCGCGCAGTTCGTTGGAGAATCGTTGATGGTGAGTGCATTTGCAATGTTGATATCGCTTTCAATCACGTATCTTTTGTTACCCCTATTCAATGAATTGGTTGGGAAACAGATCGAAATGAACTTTACCGATCCTTTATTTCTGCTAGCGATAGTCGCGATAGTATTGATTACCGGGCTATTGGCCGGAAGTTATCCGGCTTTCGTTTTATCGGCTTATAAGCCGGTGAGCATTTTGAAAGGAAATGCACTGCCTTCTTTAAGCGGAGCATCGCTTCGCCGCGTATTGGTCACTTTTCAATTTATACTTACGGTAGTGTTAATAGCGAGCGCGTTGGTTATTTACCAACAGATTGATTTCATTCAACATAAAAATTTGGGGTACAATCGTGAATCGGTATTGTATTTCAGGGGCAGAGCCATCAGTCGTGATTTTGAAACATTTAAAAACGAAGTACTCCAAAGTGCTGCCATCAAAAATGTGTCACGGGCGGGCGAAGTATTAGTCAAAGTAAATAATCAGAACAGTTCGGTAAGCTGGTCGGGGAAGCCGGAAGATAGTCAGGCTTTTTTCAGGACAGTAAGTGTGGATTATGATTTTATTGAAACAATGGGTTTACAGGTCATGGAAGGCCGCTCTTTTTCGCGGGAGTTTAACGATACCTCCAGCGTCGTGCTGACGGAACGAGCTGTTGAAGTAATGGGGTTGCAAAATCCCATCGGAGCCAGGATTGTACAATGGGGTATTCCTTGCACCGTGGTTGGTGTAGTGAAAGATTTTCATAGCAGGTCGATGGCAGAAACAATTGACCCGATTGTTTTTTTGAGTCGCCCGCAGTGGGCAGGAAATGTTCACATACGTTTTGAAGCAGGCAAAACACAGGAAGCCATCGCCCACCTGGAAAAGATCTATAAACGATATAATCCGGAGTTTCCGTTCAATTATTCTTTCCTTGATGAGGATTTTGATAAACTCTATAATACCGAGAAGATAGCAGGGTCACTCGCGTTGAGTTTTACTTTCATGGCTATCATTATTTCCGGATTAGGATTGCTCGGCCTTGCTGCTTATACCGCAGAGCGAAAGAGAAAAGAGATTAGTATACGCAAAACACTAGGTGCTTCTGTAGCTTCATTAGTGGCAATGATATCCCGTGAATTTGTGCGCTTAAGTCTTATTGCTGCTGCGATCGGTTGCCCACTCGCTTATTATCTCATGGAGCAGTTTCTGAGCGGCTATGCCTATCACACCGATCTCACCTGGCAACTATTTGCGGTTACTGCTTTGGGAATGAGTGTGATTTGTTTGGCAACCGTGATTTACCAGGTGCTGAAGGCAGCCGTTGCTAACCCAGTAGATGCATTGAGAAACGAATAAACTCTGATGAGCGAGCAATAAGAGAAAAGAGAGCATCTGTTTTGAATGGATGCTCTCTTTTAATTAAGCCTGGTATGCCAATACTGACGTCTCTATGAGGTCACAGCATTCATGTATCTGCTCTTCGGTGATTACCAGTGGAGGGGCAAGACGGATGATATTGCCATGAGTAGGTTTTGCCAGTAATCCTCTCTTTGCAAAATCAAGGCATAAATTCCATGCCGTATCACTTTCTGGCGTATCATTGATGACAATTGCATTGAGCAAACCCTTGCCCCTGACCAGTTGGATCAATTTTGTTTTTTCAATTAATGCGTTCATCCTCTTTCTGAATACCATGCCCAGTCGCTCTGCATTGTCGGCCAGCTTTTCATCACGCACTACCTGTAAGGATTCCATGCATACCGCAGCCGCTAATGGATTGCCACCAAAAGTAGAACCATGTTCACCGGGCTTTATCACCAGCATGATTTCATCATCAGCCAATACAAGAGAAACCGGAAGTACACCACCCGATAGTGCTTTGCCAAGAATCAATAAATCAGGACGAACATTTTCATGATCAGAAGCCAGCATCTTGCCCGTGCGCGCAATGCCGGTTTGGATCTCATCCATCATGAGCAGCACGTGGTTTTGCTTACAGATTTTTTCCGCGGCTTTCAGATAGCCTTCATCTGGAATAAAAACCCCTGCTTCGCCTTGTATCGGTTCAATCCAAAGGGCACATACATTAGGATTAGCCAATGCTTTTTCAAGTGCAGGAATAGCGTTGTAATCAATCACCTCAAACCCCGGCATGAACGGACCAAATCCTTTTGTTGACGAGGGATCTGTGGAAGCAGAAATGATCGTAGTAGTGCGGCCATGAAAATTTTGCCTGGCAGCAACAATCACTGCTTTGTTATCGGGAATTCCTTTTTTTGTATACCCCCATTTGCGGGCCAGCTTGATTGCAGTCTCATTGGCTTCAGCACCGCTGTTCATAAACAGTGCTTTCTGATAGCCGAAGGTTTCACAAACAAACTTCTCCGCTACACCCAATTTGTCGTTGTAAAAAGCCCGTGATGTAAGGGTCAGTTCTTTTGCCTGAGTAATAAGTGCCTGGATAATTCGTGGATGGCAATGCCCCTGGTTGACGGCACTGTAAGCAGAAAGAAAATCAAAATAGCGTTTGCCTTCCAGGTCCCAGAGAAACACACCTTCACCTTTGCTGAGCACTACCGGCAAAGGATGATAATTATGAGCTCCATAGTTGTCTTCCAGTGCGATTGCTTCGCGCGATGAGGTGATTGTTGTTTCTACCATAACACTATTCTGTTGAGTGGTAAAGGTAGAAAATTAAGACGGGAATAGTGGCGTTTTACTTTTCGCGGAAGCGCCTTACCATGGCCATACTCAGGCCGATCATAATCACGAAAGTACCCAACCACAATACGTTGATGTAAGGCTTTTCAGTTGCTTTGATAATCACCCAATCTTTCTGGCGCGTGTTAAGACCAATCGTGAACTCCCCCGTGTCAGGATGAATGTTCATGAGCGTAACGCGTACACCCAGGTCGTTAATTTCAGAAGGCAAGCGACCTACTTTCGACCTGTCTTTGATGAGAAAAAGCGGGTCAGCAATATAGGTTTCGCGCTCACCCTGTATTTCTACGATGGCTTTGACAGCGACATCTTCTTTTTCCAGTTGGATGCCTTGTATTTCGTCAATACGATTCACTTCTTTCAAAACAGCGACGTAATCATTCACAAAAAACTGTTGCCCTATCTTGATCGTCATTTCCTCCAGCTTGCTCCACTCCGGCTCTTCTTCCTTGTTCATGGTTAATGAAACATAGGTATAGATGTCGCGCGTGATGTCTCTCTTCAGATCGGGAGAAGTAACCATGCCCATGTTCGGATTCATCTGCACACGTGGGAAAAGAGTGGCTTCTACTTGTTTTCCTTTGCGCACTTCGATTTCATAAAACGTGTTCTCCGGATTGTATTCAAACTCTTCGCCTTCACTAAACAGTTTTTTGCCCTGATAGAAAATGTCTTTCTTCGCCTTTACTTTGAAGGGACTTTCGGTCAGTTCTACATCATTTTTTTTGATATAGCCACTTTTGCTTTTTGCTTCGATACGCTCACCCAGGTATTCAATATCATACTCCGCCATGGTACGAGGTTCATTCACAAACAGAATAAGATTATCACGATTGAATTCTTCATCCAGTTCTTTGGAAATAAGAAGTCCATTATTGTTGAGTGAAACTACTTTTGAATAGCCAGAAGAAAACAGTGCACCGATCAGCATCAATCCTAATCCAATGTGTGCAACCGCACCGCCAGATAGTTTGGGATTTACTTTGAACAGACTAATCAATACTTTGATATTAGAATAGATAATATACGAGCTGGCAAAGAGAAGTACAGCAAAAGAAATGTTGTACACTTTCAATACATTAATAATAATGACTGCAATGAGCAACGAGAACAATACAGGTGTAAGGAACTCTTTCGCCACTTTTTTGCTGTCCAGCTTATTCCACCAGAAAAACTGGGCCGTGCCTGAAACGAAGCAAAGCACCACAGCAAACCACAACTGCACGTACGAATAAAATTGTACTGCATTTTCTTTCGGGGCCATGTTGCCTTCTCCGCCAAACCATTTGCTGATTGCGTTGTACACGGGTTTGGAAGTTTCAACCAGTACCTGTGCTCCCATCAGGCTGAAGGTAACAGCGCCTAGGAAAATCCAGAACTCGCGGGAATAGACGGTTAACTCTTTTTCAGTGGCAGGAATTTTTTTCCAGCGAATGGCAAGCAAGACAAAGGGAATGATGGTGAAAAACAACAGATAAACCAGTAGTTGACCTGATAAACCAAGATCGGTGAATGAGTGAACGGATCCTTCTCCTAATATCCCGCTACGGGTAAGGAAGGTAGAATAAAGAATCAGGATGAAAACAGAGATTACCAGAATCATGGAAGTGCGTAGTGCGGCCTTGTTGGCTTTGTACGTCATCATGGTATGGATACCGGCAATGAGAATAAGCCAGGGTACATACACGGCATTCTCTACCGGGTCCCAGTTCCAATAACCACCGAAGTTGAGCGTTTCATACGCCCAGTAGCCACCCATCAGTATCCCAAGACCAAGAATGGCTCCGGCAAAAATGGTCCATGGCAAAGCAGGCTTTACCCACTCGGTATACTTCTTTTGCCACAATCCTGCCACAGCGAATGCAAACGGAATAATGGTAGCAGCAAAGCCGAGGAAAAGCGTAGGGGGGTGAATGACCATCCAGTAGTTCTGAAGCAGGGGATTAAGCCCGTTACCTTCTTTTGGGATGAAGTCGGGCTGCATTTTGAAGATGGGATCATTCATGGCATCGCGCAGCAGGATGAAAGGAGAGCTTCCGATTTTGAAATTCAATTCTGGAATGACAATACCCAATATCATCGATACAAGAAATCCTTGTACCAAAGCAAATACCAGCATGAGCGGTGCCTCCCATGTACGTTGGGTGCTGATGAGGACAACACCAATCACGGCCTGCCAGAACATCCACAACCAAAAACTTCCTTCCTGGCCGTTCCAGAATGTTGCAATCAGGTAATAGACTGGAAGGCGGGTATCCGAGTGGCTGTAAGCATAATTGTATTCGAAGTAATGGTTGTACATGATAGTGAAGAGCACCGCACCGGCAGCGATCACCGAAAAAGTATGTACATAAAAGGCAACGCGGCCATTCACCACCCAGCTCTGATCCAGTTCAGATGTGCGCTGCGCTTTCCAATACGACCACGCACTGACTAGGGCAGAGATAAAGGCGGTAATAACAAAAAGGTGACCGAGGTCACCAATGAAATAATGCATCATGATGGAATTACGAAGTACGAAAGATGAAGTACAATTTCTAAACAACTACACTGGCTGGCCAATCCCCTCATGCGCTTGTATTAGAGGCTTGCATTCAGTTTTTGTTCCTGGTATTTCGAAGGACATTTCAGCAGGATTTTGCTCGCTACGAAGTTGCCGCTTTTGTATTTA
Organism: Flammeovirgaceae bacterium; assembly: GCA_023251155.1. Classification (GTDB taxonomy): domain Bacteria; phylum Bacteroidota; class Bacteroidia; order Cytophagales; family Cyclobacteriaceae; genus ELB16-189. The sequence goes on from JAHEZH010000121.1 coordinate 7,294, forward strand.
CCAATAACGACTACTTTTTCTGATTTGGTAAAATCAGCAGGCATGGGTTCGTTATAATATACTTTCTGCTCTTTTTTATTTTCATCGATGAGCAGAAAAGTAAACGCAAGGTGATCAACACTTTCTTCTAACCCAATGATATGACCCTGAGCATCTTTTTTCAGTTCGCCCACCACATGTACACTTGATTTATTATCAACCTGTGCCATTTGATAGGCCTGATCAAACGATACATACGAACTGGTGTCGCTGGCAGTAGAAATGACAATAGCAATAGCTACCGCGATAACCAGAATGGCAATAATGTGAGAGATTTTCATAACTGATCGCACCCTTTAAGTGGTGCAAAGTTAACGCAAAAATGCGTACCGGAGGTTCAAATCGGGCATCCGGAAAGGCTGATTTTTACCCTTTTTTGTTAATTCTTTTCTCCAGGGCAGTGATCTTTTTGTCCATAAGAAACACATAAAGAACAAGACCAAGCACCAACACCAGTACGACAGCAACCACGACATAGATTTTCCCTTCAGAGCGCATCGTGTCGGCCATGGGCACTTCTTCCTGCGCGAAGAGAAAAGTGCTGATGAATGAAAAGCAGAGCAGAAGGATCGATTTAATATTATTCATTTTCCTGATCGAGAATAGTTTCTTCAATAAAACGAGCGCGTATGCGGATGGTCGCAATCCAGAAGCCCAGTAAAATCCACCCAATACAAGCAGGATAAAACACCATGCGCATGCGGCTGTCCAGGTCGTAGGTGTTAAAGCCGGGATTGCCGCCGTTGCCAGGATGAAGAGAATCCACCATACGAGGGTAGATAAAAATCAATGGAATCATGACCGCAAAGGCGAAAATGTTATAAACCGCACTAAAGCGGGCGCGCTGTTCTTCATTATTCAGTGAACCTCTCAGTACAAAGTAAATAAGGTAAGCTAACGTAGATATGGCCGATCCGTTTTGTTTTGCATCGCCATGCCAGGGCGAACCCCAGGCATAATTGGCCCAGATCATACCTGAGAATATGCCCAGAAGCCCGAACATAACACCAACATGTGCCAGCTCGTTGGATGCCATGTCATATTCTAACTTATTGGTTCTTAGATAGGAAACAGCGTAAATCAGTGAAAACAGAAATAGCGCTATCATTCCAAACCACATCGGCACGTGGAAATAAAGAACTCGTATGGTTTCGTTAACAATATTGAGGCGGGGAACAGCAAAAAGAAATCCTCCGACTACAGTGTAGATGAGAAGAATAACACAAACAATTTTCCACCAGCTTTTTCTCATGTATAATCGTTCAGAAGCCTAAAAGGCTTGTTAGCTGCGCCAAATATAGGGGAAGAGCAGGTAAGAGAGGGCAGTAGAAATACAATTTATTGCTGCCAGCACCAGGAGGTCGTCCCAGCTTACTGATCGATCGAGCCCATCGATGCTGTTTTTTGAAATCTTGATGGCCATAAGCAGGATAGAGAGTACAGCCGGGAAACCAAGAATACTCATCAGGATACTACTATTGTTGGCTTTGGCCGCAATACCTGAAAGAAGTGTGAGTGCGGAAGAAAGCCCGAAAGAAGTGAGTAGCAGCAACAATACGAACAATAACAAATCCTGGATAGGATTTTTGAGGAACAGAATAAAGAGAACAAGTCCTGTGAAGGAGAGCAGCGCACAGAGGATGAAGTTGTAAATGATTTTTGACAGGATCACCGCCTCCGGCTTGACGATGGAGTAGTAATAAATTTCCTTCCCCTTTTTCTCACCAATGAAACTTTTGGCAACGGTACTCACTGCGGTGAAGAGAATAATGATCCAGAACAGCGCACTCCATACCAGTGGGGTAATCTGATTATTGCGTAGCGAAAAAGTGAGATAGCAGATGAAAATAGTAGAGATCAAATAAAGCGCAAGCCCGGAAAGTACCGACTTGCGCCTAAGTTCGAGTTGAAATTCTTTGAGCAGAAGGGTGTACACTATGAATTTTGCTGTTGATCCAGAGTAGACAGGTATTTGTTGAAGCTTACTAATCCGACCAACAAGTAGGCCAGCAAGATGCCTAAACCTACTGAGATTAGTATAATTTTCAATTGACTGGCGCTGGCAGGCTCGCTGAATTCGGTGAAACCATCTACGACTTCGAAATCTTTCCCCAGGTCGATATCCTCATTTACTTCTTCCAACTGATCCTGTAAATAAAGGCTTTGGTTATACACTGCTATCGGATCTGTTACGGATTTGTCGCTGAACACTACATTGTTAGACCCTTGTCGGCCTTGATTAGCCATAGTGCGATAGTTTTCATAAATCATGAGTTTGAGGCTATCTAATTTTCTTACGTCACTTTTCAATTTTCTTTGCTTCTCAAGCAGATTCGAGTGTGTTACGGTAATTCTGTTTTTTATGTATTGATTGTTTTTGAAGTAGTCCACCAGAGCAACCTGTAGCAGGTTAATTACAGTAGGATTTAGGGTACGTACTGTTATTTCAAAAGCGTGTCGGTTTTCAATTTCTATTCTCTTTACAACCTGTTCGATCACTTTTTCATTCTTAGCATTTGCTTGAGCGTTTTTGAGTTGCTCTTTTAAAACTTCCATTTCAATAAGGTCCGATTCTGCTACAAATGGCTTTGCTGCAAATTCGAGAATATTATTAGCCAGCGAATCAGGAATGTTTAGCACCTTGCCGAGTCCCTTTTTATTTTTCTCTTCCGCAAGTGTATTTAATTTGTCAATAGTGTTATCGACTAATCTTTTATTCAGGTAATCTGAACTCAGGATCATGGTAGACTCATAGTAACTTTTCTTCAAAAGGTTAGAATAAGTCACGCCCATAACAACACTAGCTATGATAATTAAAATGAAGGCCAGTTTATTTTCGATTGGAATTCTCCTGAGTGTAGCTACAAAGCGGAGGAATCCGAGTCCCATATTCTTGAAAAAATCGCCTATTCTGTTAAAAAGCTGACCTAAATCGATTTCATCTGAAGAACTGGTCGGTTTTTGATTTTCCATAGATTGCTTATACAGGATTATTTTTTAAAGTTGAAAGTTAGTTAGTTTTGTGGCTCGAAATTAGAAAATAACTTCCCCAGTGGCAAAAGAGCTGATTTTAGTGACCGGTGCGGCCGGGTTTATTGGCTTTCATCTTTCCAAATTGCTAAGTGCGAATGGGTATACAGTAATCGGCATCGATAATGTTAACGATTACTATGACGTGAACCTCAAATGGTCACGTCTGGAAATACTAAAAAATCATAGCGACTTCACCTTTCAGCAAACCGAACTGACCGATAAAAAAGCAATTGATGCTTTATTTGATCAATATAATTTTCAATATGTAATTAACCTCGCTGCCCAGGCCGGCGTGCGTCATTCGATGACACATCCTTACGTATATCTCGAAAGTAATATGCATGGATTTCTGAACATTCTTGAGGCATGCCGTCATCATCACACAAAGCATTTGATTTATGCCTCATCCAGTTCGGTATATGGGGCAAATAAAAAGATGCCTTTTTCAGTTCATGATAATGTAGATCATCCGCTTGCCTTGTATGCGGCCTCCAAGAAGTCAAATGAACTGATGGCGCATGCGTATTCATCGTTGTATCATTTGCCTACAACGGGATTACGGTTTTTTTCTGTCTATGGACCCTACGGAAGGCCGGATATGGCGCTGTTTATTTTTACAAAAGCGATTCTGGAGGGGACACCCATCCATGTTTACAATTACGGTAAGATGAAACGGGATTTCACTTACGTGGATGATATTGTGGAAAGTATCCTAAGACTTATTCCCAAAATACCAAAGGCAAATCCCGCCTGGTCAGGATTTAACCCCGACCCCGCTACTAGCTTTGCCCCTTATCGACTGTTTAACATTGGCAATAATAGTACGGTGGAGTTAATCCGATTTATTGAACTCATTGAAGAGAAGCTAGGAAAGAAGGCCGTTAAAAACTTGCTACCTATTCAGGATGGAGATGTGCCTGAAGCGTTGGCTGATGTAAATGATCTGATCAATGAAATAAACTTTAAACCATCTACTCCGATTGAAACAGGAGTAAGTAATTTTATAGATTGGTATATTGATTATTATAAAGTCAAACTGTGAGAATGGAAAAAATTGGAATAATAGGATTGGGTTATGTTGGGTTGCCACTGGCGGTGGAGTTTGGAAAAAGCCTGGAGGTAGTGGGATTCGATATTAATCAAAAAAGAATCAAAGAACTTCAGGGAGGGAAGGATCATACTCTTGAAGTTGAGCCGGAAGAATTTAAACTATCGAAAGGACTTAAATTCTCTTATGATTTAAACGATCTTAAAGAGGTAAACTATTTCATCGTTACTGTCCCAACACCTGTAGACGAGTTTAAAAAGCCGGATCTGTCCCCGTTGGTAAAAGCAAGTGAAACAGTAGGTAAGGTGCTGAAGAAAAAGGATATAGTGATCTATGAATCCACCGTTTATCCTGGATGCACAGAGGAAATCTGTGTTCCTGTATTGGAGAAAGTAAGCGGATTGAAATTTAATGTGGACTTCTTCTGTGGCTATTCGCCCGAGCGAATCAATCCAGGAGATAAACTTCATCGTGTTACGACCATCAAGAAAGTGACCAGTGGAAGCACATCGGAAGTCGCAGAAAAAGTTGATCAGCTTTATAAGAAAATTGTAGTGGCCGGTACGCATAAAGCATCGTCTATTAAAGTGGCGGAGGCGGCCAAAGTAATCGAGAATGCGCAACGCGATGTGAACATTTCATTTGTAAATGAATTGGCTTTAATCTTTGAGCGAATTGGAATTGACACCACGGAAGTGTTAGAGGCGGCAGGTACCAAATGGAATTTCCTTCCCTTCCGGCCAGGTCTTGTTGGCGGGCATTGCATTGGGGTTGATCCTTATTATCTTACCTATAAGGCAGAAGGGTTGGGCTATCGACCGGAAGTGATCTTGTCAGGAAGAAGGATTAATGACAATATGGGTGCTTACATTGCCAACCGGGTTATTAAATTAATGGCCCAGCATGATTTGCCGATCAATAAAGCAAAAATACTTGTGCTGGGAGTAACCTTCAAAGAGAACTGCCCGGATATCCGTAACAGCAAGGTGGTGGATGTTATCTGTGAACTTCAGAGTTTTGGTACAGAAGTGGATATTTATGATCCGCATGCTGATGGAGCTGAAGTGAAGCAGGAATATGGCCTTACCATGATCACTTCCCTCACAAAGAAATACCATGCCATTGTTCAGGCAGTGAGTCATGATCAATTCAAAAACTTAAACTGGAACGAAATAAAAAATGACAATACCGTGATCTACGATGTAAAAGGCACGTTAGACAGATCGATAGTTACGGCACGTTTATAAATTATGGTAAAAAAGAAAATTCTTGTTACGGGCGGAGCCGGATATATAGGAGCTCATACGGTCGTTGAACTATCACAAGCCGGATTTGAACCGGTGATTGTTGATAACTTTTCTAAAAGTGATGACACGCTTCTCAAGGGTATAGAAAAAATACTCGGAAGCAAACCGGTTTTCATGGAAGGTAATTGTACAGACCGCACTTTCCTGAGAAGTGTATTTGAGAAACACCAATTCGCTTGTGTGATGCACTTTGCTGCATTCAAATCCGTAGGTGAATCGGTGCAGCGTCCACTCTATTATTATCACAACAACATTGAGTCGTTGGTGACTTTGCTGGAGGTGATGAAAGAATTTAATGTGAACGATTTGATTTTCTCATCCTCATGCACCGTATATGGAGAGCCCGATCAAATACCGGTAGATGAATCGGCTCCATTTAAAAGAGCGGAGTCACCGTATGGGGCAACCAAACAAATGTGTGAGCGTATTTTGGAAGATGCGTACTCGTCAGGATTTCGCGTCATTTCTCTTCGTTACTTTAATCCTATCGGAGCACACCCCTCCGCACTATTGGGCGAGCTTCCAATTGGAACGCCAAACAATCTTGTGCCTTATGTAACCCAAACAGCTATTGGTAAGCGGGAGCAACTTACGGTGTTTGGCAATGACTATACTACTCCCGATGGTTCCTGTATTCGTGATTTTATTCATGTGGTTGATTTAGCGACCGCGCACATGAATGCGATGCAATACCTGGATAAACAAAAAGGAGATACATTCTACAATGTGTTTAATCTGGGTACAGGTGTGGGTGTTTCTGTTCTGGAATTGATTACCAAGTTTGAGAAAGCGACAGGTGTAAAATTGAATTATGTCATTGGCCCGCGCAGATCGGGTGATGTAGGAAAAACATATGCTGATCCTACCAAAGTAAACAAAGAGCTGGGATGGAATGCAAAATATTCGGTAGAAGAAGCATTATTGCATGCGTGGCAATGGGAACAAAAACTGGCTCAATAAATAATGAAGTCGGTGATGCACGATATTAAAATGGTTGATCTTCAGTCGCAATACTTGCGGATCAAAGAGGAGATTGATGGTGCCATTCAGCACGTTTTAAATTCAACGGCCTTTATTCAAGGACCACAGGTAAATGCATTTGCGCAAGACCTTTCCCGATTTATTGGCGGAGCCCATGTGATCACCTGTGCCAACGGAACGGACGCTCTGCAGATCGCCATGATGGCGTTGGGGTTGAAGCCAGGTGATGAAATTATAGTTCCGGTTCACACTTATGTAGCCACCGCTGAAGTCATTGCATTGCTGGGATTAATTCCGGTTTTTGTTGATGTGGATAAAGACGCTTTCAATATTGATGTAAATCAGATGGAAAGTAGGATTACTCCAAAAACAAAAGCGATTGTCCCGGTACATCTGTATGGTCAGTGTGCCGATATGGAATCGATTATGAAGATTGCGGCTACGCATAATCTTTATGTGATTGAAGACGTGGCCCAGGCATTAGGCGTTGAGTACACTTTTTCTGACGGAATGAAAAAAAAGGGCGGCACAATAGGTACCATTGGGACAACATCATTCTTCCCTTCTAAAAATCTGGGTTGCTTTGGTGATGGAGGTGCAATTTTTACTAATAATGATGCCTTGGCGGAGAAAATGAGGATGATATCCAATCACGGTCAGAGAGTAAAATACCACCACGATCTCATTGGAATCAACAGCCGGTTAGATACACTACAGGCGGCTATCCTTAAGGTAAAACTCAATTACCTGAACGAATACGAGCAAAAAAGAAATGAAGCTGCTGCTTATTATGATAATGAATTGAAGGATATTTCAGGTATTCGCATTCCTTATCGCGTAAGAAACTCTACCCATGTTTTTCACCAATATACATTGAAAGCAGAGCGGAGAGATGAGTTGAAAAAATACCTGGAAAGTAAAGGTGTACCTTCCATGATTTATTATCCGGTTCCATTGCATTTACAAAGAGCGTATACGCAAAAAGGTTTTGGTGAAGGCTCTTTTCCCGTCACGGAACAACTTTCGAAAGAAGTGATTTCACTACCCATTCATACTGAGATGAAAGAACCGGAATTGGGTTATATCTGTCAAACTATAAGAGATTTTTACCGTGGATGATCCGAAACCCTATTCAGCACATCCCACAGCCGTAATCGATGAAGGCTGCGAGATCGGTGCCGGCACTAAGATCTGGCACTTTTCACACATCATGCCCAATTGTAAACTGGGTGAGAATTGTAACATCGGCCAGAATGTAGTGATCTCGCCAGAAGTGGTACTCGGTAATAATGTGAAGGTCCAGAATAACGTCTCAATTTATACGGGTGTCTTGTGCGAAGATGATGTGTTTCTTGGACCATCGATGGTTTTTACTAATGTAACTAACCCTCGGAGTGCGGTTAACCGGAAGAATCAGTATGCGAAAACGATCGTGAAGAAGGGAGCCACCATTGGAGCAAATGCAACGGTGGTTTGTGGTCATGATATCGGGCGATATGCTTTCATAGGTGCAGGCGCAGTGGTGACTAAAGATATTCCCGACTATGCTCTTGTGATCGGTAACCCCGCACGGCAAGCGGGTTGGATGAGTGAGTATGGACACAAGCTGAAATTCGACAGAGAAGGGAACGCAATATGTGAAGAGAGCCAGGAGAAGTACAAGTTGACTAACGGACAAGTAAGTAAGGTAGGATGAAAAAATTTGCATTAATAGGTGTAGCCGGATACATCGCCCCAAGGCATCTTCAGGCTATCCGCGATACGAAAAACATACTGGTGGCAGCGTTGGATAAATCGGATACCGTAGGAGTAATGGATTCCTATTTCCCTAATGCCGATTTCTTCACCGAATATGAACGATTCGATCGCCATCTTGATAAATTGAGACGTCAGGGTGAAGGGGTGGACTACATTAGTATTTGTTCGCCTAACTATTTACACGATTCACATATTCGATTTGCCCTGAAGCAAGGAGCGAATGCAATTTGTGAGAAACCCTTGGTGCTTAATCCATGGAATGTGGATGCGCTGGAAGAAATCGAGAAAGAAACAGGCAAGAAAGTGTATACCATACTTCAACTTCGTCTGCATCCAAGCATCATTGAATTAAGAAATAAGGTATTGAATGGTCCAAAAGACAAGGTATATGATGTCGATCTTACCTATATCACTTCGCGTGGGCATTGGTACCACATCAGCTGGAAAGGGGAGAAATCAAAGTCAGGTGGAATAGCAACCAATATCGGAATCCATTTTTTTGACATGCTCATTTGGATATTCGGTGCAGTGAAAAAAGTGGAGGTAAAAGAATTAAAAGAAGATGTTGGTTCAGGTTATATCGAACTGGAAAGAGCCCGGGTAAACTGGAAACTCAGCATCAACTACGACCACATTCCTGCGGAAATAAGAGCAGCGGGTAAGCGTACATTCCGGTCACTGACCATGAATGGTGAGCAAATTGAATTCAGCGATGGATTTACCGAACTCCATACAAAAAGCTACGAGGGAATATTAAAAGGCGAAGGATTTGGATTGAATGAGGCAAGGGCTTCAATCGAGTTGGTTCATCAAATAAGGAATTTCAAGGAGTAATTTTTATCTAACATCGAATACAGTGTCAAAGCGTATTGCGATTTTGCAATCTAATTATATTCCATGGAAAGGATATTTTGATATAATCGGATCAGTAGATGAATTTATCTTCTATGATGAAGTTCAATACACTAAAAATGACTGGCGAAACAGGAATAAGATAAAGACTTTGGCAGGGCTTCAATGGATAACTATTCCAGTATACCATAATCTTAATCAGAAACTATCGCAGACAATACCCAGCGATTCTAAATGGAGTCATAAACATTGGAATACGTTGAAAACTAATTATTCGAAAGCTCCTAATTTCAAGAGGTATTCTCCTTTTTTCGAAGAGTTCTACCAAAGTCATTCTGGGGCTTCACTTAGCGAAATCAATCAATTGCTCATAAGATCAATTTGTGGGTTTCTTAATATAACAACCAGAATTACCAATTCAAGTGATTATGAGCTGAAGGGGGACCCTACGGAAAAATTGATAAACCTGTGTAAACAAACGGGAGCGACTCATTATCTTTCCGGACCAGCGGCTAAAACCTACCTAAGAGAGTCCTTGTTTATGGCAGAACAGATTACTATTGAGTGGATGAACTATGATGGTTATCCCGAATATCCTCAGCTTTATCCTCCTTTTGAGCACGGTGTTAGCATCGTTGATTTATTATTTAATGTAGGCCCTGATTCGAGATGTTTTATGAAATCATGATGGTATGAAATTGAGTGTCGTAACCACCATGTATTACTCACGTAATTACCTTCAGGAGTTTTATAAACGAACCTTGTCAGTTATCCGTGAGCTTGGTATTAGCTATGAATTCATTTTTGTCGATGATGGATCCCCTGATGATTCATTATTGGTTGCTCTTCAGCTTCAAAGCAGTGATCAAAAGATTAAAGTGGTGGAGCTCTCTCGCAACTTTGGTCATCAGCGTGCTATTATGACAGGTCTCCTGCATGCGTCTGGAGATTATGTTTTTTTGATTGATTGTGATTTGGAAGAGAGCCCTGAACTACTGAAAGAGTTCTGGTCAAAAATGGTTAATCAAGAAAAGATTGATGTAGTATATGGAGTGCAGCAAAAGCGAAAGGGTGAATGGGTTGAGCGCATAAGCGGAAGATTATTCTATAAATTGCTTTCGGCGCTTTCACCAGTAGAATACCCGGCAGACACTACAACGGCACGTGTAATGACACGAAAATATGTTGATTCCATTGTTCGGTTTTCTGAAAAGGAACTGGATTTATGGGGAATTTTTGCGCTGGCTGGCTTCAATCAACAACCTGTTTCTGTTGTAAAAGGGAGTAAGGGGAGTACGACTTTCACTTTTCGGAAAAAAGTAAAAAGAGCGATTGAGATTATTACCTCTTTTAGTCATCGACCTTTGTATCTTACTTTTTTACTAGGTGTCGTTTGCTTCTTTGTTGCATTTGTAAACGTATTTTTCATTCTATACAAAAAACTAATTCTCAATGTAGAAGTAGAGGGCTGGGCAAGTATATTAGCCAGCATTTGGTTTGTGGGAGGAATGATTTTGTTGGTATTGGGAATTTTTGGGATCTACTTATCCAAGATGTTTCTTGAAATAAAAAACAGGCCTCTTACTATTGTGCGAAATGTCTACACCAGATCCGATACATTCTCATCCTGATATCGTTGATTTCTA
>JAHEZH010000015.1:0-27885 GCA_023251155.1 Flammeovirgaceae bacterium
AATCATTCATAATATTGCCCGGGACTTTCAATAATTGTAATTCTTTTTCAGTTCCTCTTGCTCCAAAAATAGAGAGCGGTACTAACTGTCCGTGTCCCAGACTACCTCTTACCTGTATATCACCTTCAGAACCATTAATTTCCCATAGAAGGTTAGTGCCACGCGATATGCCACCACGATAATGAACAGAAATAGGTATATCATTGGTTAATATTCCCATCACCAGAATTTGGTCTTCTGCTGTTTTCGATCTCACCTCACCTGTTTCCAACACTTTCACCTTTGTGAAAGTGCTTGTCATTTTGGAACAAAGCTCTGAAAAATTACCCAAGACGCTGGTAACACCTGCCAGTGTATGTGCCAATGGTATGGTCAGCATAGTAGCACCATTGGCTTTGTCGTATAAGTAATACAAATCTGCCACCGTCTCGTTTCTCCAGTTCCCACCTGAACCAATCAGGGTTGTGGATAGAACTTTACCTAAATAACCATCTTTAATGAGTTGCTGCAGATACAGAATTTCAGGGGCGACCACCATTTGAGTACCTACAACCGCCACAACATCTTTCTTTGCTGCTATTTCGCTTAAAAGTCTGGTTTCCTCCAAATCCTTACCAAGAGGATGTTCACAATACACATGTTTGCCTGATTCCAATGTCCTTTTCACCAAATCAAAATGGTAAGGCACTTTCACGGTAACGATTACCAAATCTATTTCTGATGAATTAATGAGTGCATCTGCATTGTGAAATGCGTACGGAATCTGGAATGCTTCGGAAGATCTTTTTGCACTTTCATAGGTCGTATTTGCCACACCTACTATTTCAAAGTCCTCTGCCAAAAACTTTAATGCAGGTACATGAGATTTTGATGCCCAGTGGCTATCGGGATTTAAGCCAATTAATCCGACTCTTATACGATTTGCTTTCATTTTTCTTTCATTTGTTTGAATGGCAAATTATAAGGCAACAACTACCTTTGCATGGTATACATGAAATTGTATGGTACAGACAAAAATGTAAGTAATGGCAAACACGAAAGAAACTTCTACAAACAATCAGAACAAAATTTTCATTACGGAATGCAACGTTACCTACGCAGTTCAGCTAGTTGGAGGCCGATGGAAGCTTCCTATTCTGATGCAACTGAAAAATGGGAAAAAGCGCTTCGGAGAATTAAAAAAAATACTTCCCAATATCACTGAAAGAATGCTCACACTTCAGTTAAGAGAATTGGAAAAAGATGGTTTAGTATCAAGAATGGTTTATGCGGAAGTTCCGCCACGAGTTGAATATGACTTAACAAAAATCGGAAAGGAACTGATGCCTGTTTGCAAAGAACTACATAAATGGGGAGCAAAACATAAACTGCACCCATTGAAAAAGTAATAACGCTAAAACGAAACCTTTCATCGCCCGCAACTCTATCTCTGAAAAGAAACTTGACCTTTTTTAATCCTATCCTGAACGATCCGCAGTAATACATCCCGCGTTGATTTCAACCCCATACTCCAACGTTCTACCCCAGGAACAGTCAGAATAGTGATTTCTGTGACATCCCGATTATCCGGCCGCTCATCAGACATATCATTGTCATATGAACGCCAATACCAGGTCGAACGATAAGGTAAGCCTGACCGAAAACAGTACCCAGCAACATATTCATGATAAACTCATAGAGAAAGCAAAAGAAAGACTTTTCTACTACGAACGGCACCGTCAATGAAATTGCTTTTGAACTTGGCTTTGAACATGCACAATCGTTTACAAAATTGGTTAAGAGCAAAAAAAACAATCCCCGTTGGAATTCAGACAGTCGTTTAACTAAGAATGGATAATCATCTTTTGATTCAATCAAAATTGGGATCTATACTACTGTCAATTTCTATGCTTTTAGATTTCCATGGCTCGCCCTGCCCGGCTACAACCTATTTTTTACGTCAGATTACTATTTCACAATCTGCACCTGATTCAATTTAGTTAAAATGACTTCGGAAGTAATGCTGTGAAATTCTGAAAACATTACAAAGTATAAAGTTCTCCTCGAACAGTTGGGTGTCTTTTAATCCTCTCTAGGGTTATTTCATTGTAAATATTGTCCACTTCATTGATCTTTTTGGTTTATCCTGATTTTTCACTGATCATCTTTCGGATTCATTTCACTTATGAAGCCACAGGTAAAATCAGATATTGAGCTGGCACTCGCATTCATTATTTTCATAGCTCTGATCAGCCTTTGCTACGCGCTTTATATCTCTGAACTTTACTACTGCTGCTATTATTTCCACCACTGCCCGGACTGTTACACGTACTGTTACTGCTACGGCTACTGCTGCTTTTGATCTCTGGCTTCCTGCCACTTCACATCGAATCTTGTCCACTTCGTGCGGGTTTTCCGGAAGGCACATATGAACTGCCCGTACACTTGCATAAAAAACATAACATGATGAACAACAAACAACACAAGTACCTGATGATCGCTGTAATGATCTCATTGATTGTGGCAGCGCAACAAACTGTTTTTGCGCAGTCCGAACCAAGCCTTGAAGCAACGTGGCTCAATGAGCCTGGAACACGCAAAGTTGAATTTTATAAAGAAGGCAACGTGTGGTTTGGAAAAATTATCTGGGTACAAAATGATCCCAGGGTAAAAGTCGGTGACATTCTCTTTCGTGACCTGTTATGGGGCGGCAAATATTTCAGCGGAAAAGTAATCACCCAGAAAGGAACACTGAACTGTACGGTGACCTTCGAGGAAAATGATAAAATCAATATCAACGCATCAAAAGGGGCTATGTCCAAATCGGTGTATTGGAGCCGCGTGAAGTAATTATGAGACCATGCATTCTCTTTGTTGCCGCCCTGAGTCTATACTGCACTCCGCTGCGGGCACAACGAACTTTTGGTTCTTTGCAGGCATTATGGAAGTATGCAGATGAACATAATGTGCAAATTAGTTTATCCCGTAAGCAGAAAGACATCGCGGAGGCAGGACTACACCAGGCACAAAGTAATTTTTTGCCAACTGTAAACATCAACGGGGCTTTCACTGATAACGTCAGCATACAACCTACACTGGTGCCGGCAGAATTGTTTGGCGGGCAGTCAGGAACATTCGTTGAGGAGGAGTTCGGTAAGCGGTATAATTACAATGCCGGACTAAGTGCGCAACTGGACCTTGTCAATGCAACTAATTGGTTTACCCTGAAAGGAGCCCGATTTGAAAAATCGGTGAGCGGCCTAAACTGGAAACTCAACCAGCAGACTATTTATAAAGCTACATCCAATGCCTACTTCACTTACTACCTGATGCGTGAAAGTGAAACACTGTCGGAAGAGAGTTTGAAAATAGCAGACGTCATACTCACCCACGCAAGGAATCTCTATCAACAAGGGCAAATAAGCCAGGTAACGCTAAATACAACGACTATTCATGTCAAGAGTGCTTCCTTATCATTGCTGGCATCGCGTCAAAGCCAGCAAAATGCACTGATGCAACTTAAGCAAATGCTGGACATGTCACTGAGTGATTCATTGATTTTAACAGACAATTTGGTGATCCCGTTATCGGATGAACCAGGAGCGTTAAATTCTTCCACTGACATCAATGTAAAATTGTCGCAAATGCAATTGTTAGCTACCAATAATTCATGGCAAGCTGCTAAGGCAGCGTATGTACCAACACTTAGTGCGGTATACGCTTACAACACTCAAATCACAGGAGAAGAAATTTTAAATTTTAGCAATACAAATAAATTGCCACAACAGTATTGGGGTTTACGTATTACCCTACCCGTGCTGACTCATGGAACGAGAACTTTTCAAATAGCTAAGCAGCGCCTTGAATATGAAACGGCAACGAAGCGTTATGAAAGCGCGTCACGCCAGGCAGCTGTGAATGATGATAATCTGCTTGACAATTATCGCTCCGCAAGAGAAAAACTTGACGTATCCCATGAAATCCGGGAACTGTATCTCGCTAATGATTTGCACGCGGCCAAGCAATTCGATGCCGGTCAAATCTCACTGGATGAACGTCTGCGTGTATATCAGGACTTTATCAATTACAAGAACGAGTACTTGCGCAACCTTTCAGACTTCTACATGCGCTATGCCGAACTAAAAGTCAGACAACAACAATTCTAAAATGAAAACCATTACACGCACTAGCCTGCTTCTACTTTTTTTATTGACGCTTTCCTGTAAACAAAAAGATATATGGATAAAACCAAAATATGCGCCCATCACGGAAGCATTGTTTGCATCCGGGCATATCGAACCTGCCGATCAGTTTATCCTTACCGCATTTAGTGACGGATATCTTCAACGCACCTACGTAAAAGAGTCTGATGTGGTCAGCGTTAATAACGTATTGTTTTCATTGGATTACCAAAGTAAAGCCATTGAGGAAGAGGCGGCTAAGGAAAACCTGCAAATCGCCAGACTGAACGCGTCATCGAAGTCACCGACATTATTAAAACTGCAAAATGACTTATACGTGGCACAGCAGAAATGTTCTCTCGACTCTATTCAGTTTGCCCGGTTGAAGCAGCTTTATGTGACTCAGTCCGTTTCGCAGGTCGATGTAGAAAACATGCGCTTGCAATACGAAGTGGACATGACCAGCGTAAAGTCAATTCAGGCAAACATGAAGAGTACTCAATTGGCTTTGCAACAAGCGTTGATACAAGCAGAAAGCCAATACAATAGCTACAATGCAGGTAATCAGTATTATTCGATGAGGTCTCCCCATACTGCCCGCATCTACCAGATTTTTAAAAAGCCCGGAGAACTAATTCGTAAAGGAGAAGCAGTAGCTCTACTCGGAAATCCTGATTCATTAGTCGTTATGCTGCAGGTGGATGAAGCGAGCATATCAAAAATAAAAGAAGGTCAGACTGTATTGGTAGAACTAAATACGGATAAAGCGAAAATGTATGAAGCACTCGTGTCGCGCATCTATCCCTACTTCGACAATGCCACACAATCCTTTCAGGTAGAGGCTTTATTCACTCACCCTTTTGTCCACCACATAGCAGGTACTTTGTTACAGGCGAATATTATCGTAGCGAAAAAAGACAGCGCCCTGCTTATTCCTCGCACATGCCTGAACCCGGATGGCAAAGCCACGGTAAAAAGAGACGGCAAGCGTAAAATCATCACGCTTCATACCGGTATTATTTCAACTGAATGGGTCGAAGTTTTGAGTGACTTAGACACAGAAGATGAAGTACTTCAAAATTTCTGACATGAAACATTTAATGGTTTTAACAACGGTTCCATCTACACGCTCCATTCATGACTTTTAGTATAAACAGTGAGATTGCCTTCACTTATCTGCTGGCAAAAAAGAAACAGACCCTCGTGGCTTCGCTGGGAGTAATGTTTGGTATTAGCATATACATCTTTATGAATTCCCTGATCACAGGTACCAATGAGTACTTTGAGAAAATCACATTGAGTTCAACACCTCATATTCGTTTGTATCGCGATCAGGAGATGTCAAAACCTACCATGTTGGACGGTTTTGCCGGCGATTCTACAGTCAATCTGATCAGCAATCCGAAGATGGTTAATCAGGACGATCGCATCGACAATCCGAATGCGCTAATTCAATTTCTAAAGACCAATTCGCAAGTGATTGCCATCTCTCCGCAAATCACGGCTAATGTATTCTGCTCGAATGGCAACGTGCAGGAGAGTGGAAATGTATCCGGAGTCAACATTATGGAACAAGACAGGATGTTTGACATTACCTCAACCATGATAGCTGGTAATATAAAAGACCTTCATAGCAATCCTAATGGTATCATCATCGGATCTGGTATGGCGAAGAACCTGAGCTTGCAATTGGGAGATAATATTACCGTTACCGCATCGAACGGTTTAGCACAACGGCTTCGCGTCACAGGTATTTTCAGAACGACCATCAAAAACGTGGATCAGACAAAGTGCTACGTAAACATCACGATTGTGCAACAATTACTTCAGAAAGACCGCAGCTACATCACCGATGTATATGTGAACCTGAAAGATTATACCCAAGCCAATCGTATTGGTGAACAACTTACTGCTTTAACAGGATATACAGCCGAAACCTGGCAATCGGCCAATGAACAGTCGATAGCTGCGCGGATGATTCGCGATATGATTGCCAACTCCGTTGTTATCACCATTTTGATTGTGGCTGGATTCGGCATCTACAACATTCTCAATATGATGATCTATGAAAAAATAAAAGAGATTGCCATTCTAAAGGCAACCGGCTTTGCCGGTAAACACGTGATTTCCATTTTCATTTTCCAGGCCTTGCTCATCGGTATTCTTGGCAGTGTTGCTGGGATTATATTCGGTTGGGGACTCTCCAAAGGGAGTTCCATGATCTATATCGGTAAAGGAAACCTGGAATATCTGCCCATTTCATTTTATGTGCAGCATTATGCAAAAGGTTCTTTATTCGGAATCGTTACCTCATTTTTTGCAGGATACATTCCTGCGTTACGCGCCTCAGATATCGACCCGGTTGAAATTATTCGTGGATAATTATGATTGCACTACAAGCCAACAACATCAATAAGTATTTCTATACGCCTGACCAATTTCAGGTACTAAAAAACATTTCATTTGAAGTGAATCAGGGGGAGTTTGTTTCCATCATTGGCAAATCCGGATGCGGCAAGTCTACCCTATTGTATATCCTCTCTACCATGGATACCGACTATGAGGGACAATTGCAACTCACACAACAAATCGTTACAGGGAATAAGCAGGATCAACTGGCTGCATTTCGAAATGCCCACCTTGGTTTTGTATTTCAATTTCATTACTTGCTCCCGGACTTTACGTGCTTGAGGAACGTAATGATTCCCGCTCTTCGTTTGGGAAAGGTATCGCGCCAGCAGATTGAACATGATGCCTATGAGAAACTGAAATTACTTGGTATGGCCGATCAGGCATTGAAACCCGCTTCAAAGATCTCCGGAGGACAACAGCAAAGAGTGGCTATTGCCCGTGCGCTTATCAATAATCCTGATATCATTATGGGAGATGAGCCTACCGGCAACCTGGACACTCGGAATACAGCGGTGGTATTTGACATACTCCAGCGGCTCTGTCATGAAGAGCACAAGACCATTATCACGGTAACGCATGATAATGATTTTGCTGCCAAGTCAGACCGCATTATAGAAATGTCCGATGGTTTGATTGTTGACCAACGTATGCGATGAAACGGTGGTCAATACTCATCACCTTACTTGCGGCCGGGTGTTTGCCCGGCTTCACACAACGGTTCTTTTCCTTTCAAGTGGACAGTCTATCAAGATCCTATCTGCTGGTTGACCCGCCAAATGAAATCACCACGGGTCTGCCAATGATCATTCTCTTGCATGACCAGAAGGTAATGCCTTTTGCATTGGCTAGGATGAAATGGTCCAGTCTGAAAAATAAAAGCATAATGGTGTTTCCTGCAGCACTCCGTAACCAATGGTCATGCCGGTCCAATATCGATTCGCTAAAAGCAGATGAGAAGTTTCTACTTCGAATCATTTTTGAAGTCCGGAATAATTTCCGGACAGACCCTTCTCGTGTATTTATCATCGGCATAGGAAGTGCGTTTTGCCTGGCCGATGATTTTGCCAAAAAGCATCCCTCGCTGATTCGTGCAGCCGTTCCATGGAATTATTCTTCGCGCGGTTCTTCCCTGCAGCAACGTGCATCGTCATTTGATTCCTTGATAAGTCATCATCCGGGTGTTGCTATACCCAAAAGCGATACCGTGAAGTTCGCTTTTGATCAAAACGAGAAAGAAGAAAAGCTGGCTTATGCCAGCCATACGACATTGGCTTTTCATCTGGGACGATGGCAGCAGGCAAAGTCAACACATACTGATTTTGACACCCAGACGATGACCGATCTTTCGAAATATCATTTTCAGTTTGGATTGGAAGTGGGATATCATTTCACTGAACGATGGTCTGCATTTGTAAACAGTGACTTTATGATTATTCCCAAAGAGCGGACGGTAAATAGCATTTCATGGGGCGGAGGGCAGGGAGTCAATGTGAATGCAAGCGGTAAAGGGGGTATTGTCATTCCATACGGTATGGGCGTACGCTATACCATCCCTCGTGGAAACTTCCGGCCTTTCTTCGCTGCATTGCTGGGTTCAACGTTCCTGTTTATCGGAGGAGGCACTGCATCCGGAGGAGCCGGAGGAATGAATACAGACATTGTGAAGCGGAAAGTAAGCGTGTTTCGCTATTCCCCTGGAACAGGATTCGATTTGCGCATATCTCGAACGGTCTCCTTGCAGTGTACAGGACAATACGCCTTCAGCTTAAAGATAGCGCCACAGCTTGCTTCGATCAATCGCTTCCAGGGTCTTTCTCTCATGACTGGTTTGCTCTTTATTTTAAGTAAAAAATGAAAATACCGATCCTATTACTCTTCATTTCTGGGTTAGCACATGGACAGTCTTCCGATAAAGAAGTATTTCATATCCGCTACGGAATGACACCTATATCCCCTGCTACTGACCGGGATGTAGTGCATACAATTGATATGAATGCCAGGTTCCCTTTGCTGGTTCGTGACAAAACAATCGTAGCCGGTGGGTTAGGATACGAGACCCTTTGGACAAACCACTTTCCATTATTTAGTGGAAATAGCGTTCAGGGCATTTCGATGCAAGGATTGTTTAATCGTAACCTGGGAAATAACCGGGCCCTGTTGATGGCCGGATCTGTTGGAATCTATTCCGACTTCAAAGATGTTTCCGGGGAAGATTTCCGTTATGCCTTTGGTGTCCGTTATAAAATGAAACTTCATGAAAAATTCACCATGTCCTATGGATTGGGTATTAGTAAACAATTCTTCGGTGTTATGGTGGCCCCTTTTATTGACTTTGACTGGGCAATGACCAGTCGGCTTCGTCTTTCTGGTCCGCTACCAATCAATACGCGATTGCGTTATACACTGTCAAACCGGGGAGAAGTAATGTTGTTCATTAAGCCGGACAATGCCACTTACCGGCTTTCGGAAGAGACGTATGCATCTCGCTATTTTCAGAGAAAGCAATGGAATGTGGGGCTGGGTTTTGACTACCTGCTTTCAAGACATTGGTTACTCACTATCAAAGGCGGCTATTCGTTGAGACGCAAATTTGAAATCTATGATGCTTCACAAACTGGGGTTTTGAGTATCTTCACATTCGATTTACGTGGCGGCAGCCGAACTCCTTCCTACCAGTATGAAGAGAAGGCGCTTTTTGCAGAAGTAACATTGGCCTGGATAATTGCAAAGGATTGAAATCACTACCCGCTTTTAAACAACAAATTCATTACAACCTTCGTGTTGGTGCTATTGTTTCACTCTTTATTTCCCTGCTTGCATCAGTACCCCGGCTGTTGAAGTCTGATGATACCGATTTCGACTCGTCAATGGTCAACATTGGGTATAGTTTTTTTCTTGCCATGTTTTGCTGGGTTTTTCACCATTTCATGATTCATAAAACACTACCCTTTAAATGGCTGAACACGGCATGGGTGAAGTACACACTAAGTATACTGGTGGGAATACTCTTTTCAATACTCTATCATGATCTGGTCAACCGCATTGTCAATACGTCACCGGTTCTCCTTGAAAGTGTAGCACAGGAACGCAAATTATTTACGCTGGTCTTTCGTGGCATACTCATTAGCGGGTTTATGTTTTTTGTCACCTACTACTTGCACCTGTCGTCAGTCACACAGCAATCACAAATTGAAAATGAGCAGCTTAAACAGGAAAACCTGAAAGCACGACTGGAATCCCTCAAACAACAAATCAGCCCGCACTTTCTTTTCAATACGCTCAATACGCTTAGCACTTTGACGAAAGAAAGCAAAGTAAAAGAGTTTGTTTCCGAGACCTCCAACGTGTATCGCTATCTCTTGCAGTACAAATCAAACGATTTGGTAACGGTCTCCGAAGAACTGAAGTTTATCGATTCCTACTTGTACATTTTGCGTGAGCGATTTGAGAATGGATTGGATGTAAGTATCCAGATCAGTGAGCCGGTTGTCGCTACGCAACTACCCCCATTAGCGTTGCAGACCCTGGTTGAGAATGCCGTCAAACACAATATCGTGTCGGTATTAAAACCATTGCATATTATTATCCATAACGACGATCAATTTATTGTCGTGCGCAATAATTTACAGACAAGGCAATCGATAATGGAAGAGTCTTCGCACAGTGGACTGAATAATATCAACGAACGGTATAAACTCCTCACAAACCGGGAGATAGTGATACAGCGTAACGAATATGAATTCATCGTTAAACTTCCTTTGCTGCTATGAATGTTGTGATTATTGAAGACGAGCCGAAGGCCGCCCTGGAACTTAAAGAAATACTGGTCAGTGTACGGCCCGAAGTAAATATAGTTGCGCTGATCGCTTCCGTAGAAGAAGCAATACAATGGTTCCATAGTTACGAACATCCCGATGTGATCTTCTCTGACATCCAGCTGTCAGATGGAACTTGTTTTGATATTTTCAGGCAGGTAAAGGTGGAAGCACCGATTATATTCTGTACTGCGTTTGACGAATACATGCTAAATGCTTTTGAGACCAATGGAATCGCATACCTGCTCAAGCCGATTGTTCCCATAAAAGTAATTGAGAGTTTTCGCAAGTTTGATGACCTTCGATCCGCACTCGCCAAAAGAGGAAACGTATACACCAAACAGATTGAATCTTTATTAGGCTTGATTCGACCATCGTATCATTCCACGTTGCTGATCAACGTTCGCGATAAGATCATGCCGGTGAAAACAGACGATATTGGATACCTTTATTATAACAATGGTGTGGTTTCAGTATGCCTGTTCAGTGGTCAGCAGTATTTTATTGAAGAAACGATGGAGGCTTTAGAAATAAAGCTCAACCCCTCGGTATTCTTTCGGGTGAACCGGCAGTTTATTATTCATCGCAATAGTATTCAGGAAATCGAACGTTACTTTTCAAGGAAGCTAATTGTGAAACTTAACCTTAAAGCGCCAGAGGGAATAGTGGCAAGCAGACTGAAGGCGGCAGCCTTTCTTGAGTGGATCGCTAAACTGCCTGGACATTAGAAGGATTTAAGTTTCAACCATTGTTTTTTTTTTCGGATTCCAGTTAAGTCTATGCAAATTCTCCATCCTTAAGCTGGCGTATTGAGACCAGTGAATTGCCAATTATCTAATTGTTCTTATTTCTTAAATCGGCAATAAAATATTCATCCAATGCAACAAACATTTCAAATCGCGAGCTTGTTTTTTGCCTGACGAAACAGACGAATTGGACAAAGCAGAAGATTCTGAAAAAGGGGCAAGAAAGGGTTCCATTGCTTTGTCTTTCGGGAATTTTCGGTGCCTGAAATGATCGCAGCAAGAAAAAGTGAAGCAAGATGCTAGCCAGGTGTTAACAGCAATGTCCTGCAGTGCGGATGATCAAAACCATAATCCGGCGCATTTATGCTCGGATATTGCTGATTTTTTTGAATTCATTCCTTTATTTACACTTGAAATACATGGTAAAAAAAGTGAACCCCGCTTTCCTTACATACATTCCAGATGAACCGCTCCGCCACTTGGTCAATGGCATCGTGTACATCGAAGGAAACGGATCCGGCCTTGCCCTGCAACGTGTATACCAGAACATTCTCATCAATCTGGGCGACAATTTCTTTTCAGGAAATCCTTATAGCAACGCAACCACCGAAAACAAAAGTCTTGTGTGGATTAACGGCAGACAAGTTTTCCCCTTTATCCTCGAAAATCCGGGTACAACCCGATTCTATGTCATTGCCGTCAAGCCAGGCATGCTGTCCTTTTTTTGCACGGTGCCGGTAAGCCAAACTAACGATAAGACACTCTCTTTTGAACATTGGACCTGTACGGACCTACTCTCCTTACGCACACACCTGCTTGACATGCCTCCTAAGGATGGCTTTGCTGCTATCGAAGAACATTTTACCGCGATGATTAGGGGTAAATATAATCCGTCATTGCTGGATTACATACAGGTCATTTCGAAGATGCTGCCGAATCACACGGTAGAGGAAATGTGTACCAAGTTGCAGTGCACGCGAAAGAAACTATGGACAGATGTAAAAAAATACTTCGGAGCTTCGGTCAAAGAAATGCAGGGTATTATCCGATTTGATCAGCACCTTGCTGCCATTGCACACCATGCAGACAAACCGCTTTCTCAAATCCATCAATTCTACGATCAGGCGCACTTCATCAACGACTTCAAACAGCGCACTGGAATGACTCCCAAAAATTACAAAGCGCTTTGCGCAGCTTTTCCCGCCGTCCGCCATAATCCTAATTTTGTCCCGATGACTAAAGAAACATTTTTACAATTCTGTAGAAACAACGGCATTTAGACTTGCAACGTTCACAAACAAATCTGCAATAGGGCACTCCCGATCAAACTGGTTTGAATCCCCAGCGGCTGACACTGAAAGAGCGTGCCTCAATGCATGAAATACGGTAATTAAGATTTATGGCGAAAAATAAAACAACTGAAACAACAGTAAACGCTGTCGAATTTATAAACTCATTTGCTGACACAGAACAAAAACGCAAGGACAGCTTTGATCTCATAAAATTGATGCAGGAAGTGACAGGATTTGAACCTAAAATGTGGGGGCCAACCATTATTGGGTTTGGCTCTTATCGTTACAAATATCCAAGTGGACATGAAGGCACTGCTCCTCTGGCTGCGTTTTCACCACGAAAAAATGCAATATCTCTATATGCCTTTACAGGCTTAAAAGAGCATCAGCATCTTTTAAATGAACTTGGCAAATTTAAGATGGGAAAGGCCTGCATTTATATTAAAAAACTTACTGACATCGACCAGGATGAGCTCAGGAAGCTAATAAAAGCAACGATTAACTTTCTAGAATCAAAATATAAATAGAATAAAAACGCAATTAACGCTGACTTGATGATCTGACTAAAGTCAGAGCGATGGAGGCATTGGTACGAATGAGCCAACACTACATATTTATGTGACTAACTGATTAATACCCTACCCCTAATGGGGGATTTACAAATTGACTATCTGCAAGCTGGTCATCAGACATGTGGCTCAAGTTACCCCTTTGAGAAAATGAACAGATGAAAAACCATTGAAATACATGACGTTACCTGAGGGATACGCTTTCAGATATGATTATATGGTTCCCGATAAAGCTTGGAAATCAAATTTCTTCACAAAAACACCTTGCCGATGAGTAAGACAGACATGCGCAGTATATTGAGGAACCATTATCGGATAAAAATAACCTTCCATTGAAGTCGGCAGAACACAGCCTTTGCTCTCATTAATACGTACTGTACTAAATTCCAATTGCATACCCAGTCCATAGGCTTTGGACAAACTCTCCTTTTTGGTCCACAGATCGAAAAATAAACTTTCCGGATGATGTGCATTATTCAGGAGAAGCCACTCCTCCGAAGAAAAAACATCTTTATAGTCCTGCCAGCTAATCGGTCTCAGTTGTTCAATATCTATACCTGCTTTTCCATTATCGGTGATTACGGCCACCACTTTATTTCCGGAATGTGAAATATTAAAATCAATCGGGCTATTGGAGAGCATCCATTTGCCATACTCATTTTGATGAAGAGAATGGAATACAGAAGCAGAAACACACTGACTGTTCAAAAGATATTCCACCATGAGATAGCCCACTGCACTTGCCAAGTCGGTCGTACCGGATTGAGGCCAATACTTTAACCGGGCAAGCACCCGCTGATGTGCACGCTCGTCATATACGACAGGAATTGTGGCAATAAGTACGTTGGCCATCACTAACGAAGAGTGGAGATGAATAGCGTTATGCGGAATCACAAAAAAATAAAAGGTGCTGTCCTCACAGTCACCTTTCCCTTACCTTCTTGTTTTTATTCAGATTACTGTGGTGAAATAATCCACTTCTTTGCTTCCGGATATGAATTGAATGATTTTACAATGTCGGATGCAGGCATAGCCTTCTTTGCCGACAATTCAGCGAAAATATTGGAAGAGAAAATCCAGGAGAAATGCTTCAGCCCGGCAGCTTCCATTTTAGGAAACCAGACTGTACCTACCCACTCCGTAGCACTTTGCCATGGACCAGTTACTTTGGTATTATCATTTAATACCTTACTCGCTTTCTTCTTGGTCAGTTCTTTCAGCAGAAGTTCACATCCGGCCTTTACTGACTCCTCTGACTGAAATCCAAGCCAGTCGGCGTACAAATAATCTCCTTCTGGTTCGTAGGAGATCTGAATAAATTTTTCTTTTACTAAAGTTTGCATGTTTTTTTTAAGGTTTGAAAAAATTGGGATTAGAAAAAAAACGAATTATGAGGATTCTATTTCACCCAGCCGTTGCCAGGTTAACTCGAAAATAAGGTTTCCATTTTTGGTTATCATTAAGGGTGTACGCAGCACCAACCGGTCATCCTGTACACTACCGTAGCGCACCTGTTGCGAGCCAATCCAATTCGGGAAGAGCGAGCCTTTAACAAAGTGAACAATGACACCCGGGCTTTCTTCAACGTAAGTTCCGTAGTACGCCACATAGCTCTGAAACGCATTGACACGCTCCGCATCGGTACCATCACTCATTGCCTGCGTTTCAAACAACGGACGTTCACTTTGTGTTAGCTGAGCATTCATATAGCCCGACTTGTCATACATCAATATACCGGTTGGGTGCTTGCCAAAATAATCCACCGTTTCACCTTGCTCATTCTTATATACCCATGAGATCAATCTCCAGGTGCCAATAATTTTTTCTTTCAGGGATAAATTATTTTCCATCGTTCGATTACCACTAAGCTATCGGCCTATACTCTTTAATGTGATATTACAACAGGGTTACCCGCTCTGCCAGTTGCTTGCCGGACACCTGATTTTCCTGAATAAGTTTTATTAAGAAAACAGTGTCGTGCTCGATGAAACCATGGCCACCGGGTCGTGAAAAGAATTGAAATTCACCTGTCGTTTCTTCTTTCCATTTGGCAACACCTGTTTCAAGGATGCGCAAGTCTTCCTTTCCATGCAGCGCGATAACAGGAACCGTTAACTTTTCCTGATGCATGTAGTGATAACTATTCAGGACACGGATATCCGCACGTAGTCGGATCGTTAATAGCTGTTGCACCTCGCTGTCCCCTATTCGTTCTCCATCGATGTGAGGAAAGATGCCTGTCAGCTGTTGTTCATCCAGGTCATAAGGAATTTCTCTTCCGTTGTATACGGAAGGTGCTGGTGCAGACGACACATATAGACAATCCGGCAAGCGCTTTTTTAATTTTGTGAGTGCGTGAACTACTTCAAAGGCAAGTATGGCTCCCATGCTGTGCCCGGCGATGATATAGGGGCGATTCAATAAGGGAAGCAATTGCGGCAGAACATCTTTCACGATTTGCTGATAGTCCTGATAAAAAGGGTATTCCTGACTCCTGTTTCTTCCGGGTAATTCAATCGCAATCAATTCAAAAGAAGGATCCAGTTGATTCGACAAGTCATCAAAGAGAGAGGTGCTGCCACCCGCATCATGGAAACAAAATACACTTGTCTTTGCTTTCGGTCTGCGGTGATTAATTACCATCCAGTCCGGACTATCATTTAATTTAGTCTCACTCCGGGCAATCTGCCTCTCCAGTTCTGCAGTGCCTGATGAGGTGGTTACGTCACCTGAATTTTCCTGCATGAGTTTATTCCATATAAAGATGGCATACTCCCTTACGGTGGGATGAGCCCAGAACCAGGACACTGAAATCTTAAGGTCAATACTTTTCTCAAGCGCATTGCGCAGCTGTACGGCCATCAAGGAATCGACCCCCAGACTTTTGAACGTCATGTTGCGTTTGATCCGCTGCGGAGCCGTCTTTACCACTTTTGCCAGATGATGAATGATCATCTGCTCCACCATTTCGGTATTCTCCCATGAGGCAGCCGAATGAATATCGCTAAACGCGGATGTTTCTTTTTTAAGACCTTCATTCAATTTTGAATGTGGGCGGCTCAACGCAGTACCTTCTAATCCCTTGATGTGCATCACCTCTTCATTATCAAAGTTGGCGATCGTGATGTCGGCACTAAAAATCCATGTGTGATGATGGTTTTTATCTTTTTTAAGGGATTGAAAAGAAAGCAGGCCTCTTAACTCACGGTGATAGTTCACTGCCCCACGTTGTACCAGTTCACCAATCTTTGAAAACCGCACCTCCAGGCCATTGCCTTCTTCGAGAAGGGTGGTCAACTGAATAAAGATGGGCTGAAAGAAACTGTTCATCAGTGCCGGATGAATTTTGTACTTCTCTGCCGTCAACTGGCTATAAGTATCGGGTTGCATCGAAAACAGGACGTTACTAAATGCACTCGAACCGAACCGATCCAGCCCGGTCAATTGCTGAAAATGTTTACCGTACTGCTGTCCGATGGATTTTAACAGATGATAATAACTTCCTCCTTCTGTATAGGCGGGAGCATGGTACTCAATTTTCTCAAACACTTCACGGGCTACCTTATCTTCGTTGGCTGAGCCAACAAGCATCCCTTTGGCAAGTACCTCCCAACGCGTGCTTTCTTTTACGAACAGCGCGACCTCACCCGTCTGACTCTCCGTCCAGATTAACTTTACCTGAATATCCACACTTTTCTCAGATAAGACCAAATACCTGCTGATCTCCATGCCTTCCATGCGAAAAGAAGCCTCTGCATTAAACAGTGCCGTCATGGCTTCCAGGATGATCTCGATATAACACGATATCGGTAGTTCCACCTGATGGTGTATCACGTGATCGCGCAAATAAGGAAACTTCTTCAGGCTGATCGATGAATTCCAATAATACGTATCGGAGGCGCTGGCCAGATTGATCGGGTTACCTAATAACGGGAATGCTGCCTCTGCCTCTTTTGACTCCTTCACTTCATGGGAACGATCTTCTACTTCAAAACTTTCTCTTTGAAATGGATAAAGCGGAAGGCTCACCTTAGGAATGATGCGGGTACCAAAGAAGGTCGCCCATGGAATGGAGTATCCTTTCGTATAGAACTCTGCCAGGTTTCTATCCAGCTCTTTACGTTCCGGTTTCTCACGATACAGTGAAGAAAGTGTAGTTACGCTCTTGTGATCAAAATCCGCACACTCGTTCACCGCGTTCACTAAAACCGGGTGCGGGTTTACTTCAATGAATACAGTATGTTTTTCAGCCAACAGCTTCTCCATCACTGATGCAAACTGAACCATTCCTCTCAGGTTGTTCACCCAATAATCCGCCCCCATATCCTGGCCCTTCATCACCTGACTCTTAACGGTAGAGAAGAAAGGAATAACTGTTTCCTGAGGCACTACATTTTGCAATTGATTTCGTAAGGATTCTTTTAAGGGATCCATTTGTGGGCTATGAGAAGCCACATCTACTTTCACCAGGCGGCAGAATAAACCTTTACCGTTCAGGTCGGCAATGACCTGATCGATCGATTCTTTATCACCGGCAAGAACAGTTGACTTCGGGCTATTATTAACTGCTACCGAAAGTTTGTCGGGATAATGCGCAGCTATTTTCTCCGCCTCTGCCCTACTCAGCTCGGTCACCGCCATGGCTCCCCCTTTGCCACTCACGGTCTTCATTAATAAACTGCGTGAACAAATTACCCTGGCCGCATCTTCCAGCGACAGTGCTCCTGATAGGTATGCCGCAGCTACTTCTCCCATGCTATGCCCTACCACTGCATGTGGCGTAATCCCCCATGACATCCACACGCGCGCCAATGCAATTTGTATGGCACAGATGGCTGGCTGAATCACATTGATTTCATTTAACCGACTCGTCTCCGCGGAGGCAGTAAGCTGTTCAATCAGTGACCAATCCGTATATGGACTGAAAGCCTTATCACACGCCTCAATGACCTCTCTGAATATTTTCTCCTGTGCTAACAGGGTACGTCCCATACCCAGCCATTGGCCTCCCTGACCCGGAAACACAAAAACGATTTTAGCGTTTTCGTTGCTTACATGACATGGCACCACTTCGGTTTCATCAGCAATGAAATCACGAATACTTTCCATTAACTGCAAATGATCACTACCCGTAAAAAGATAACGGTGATCAAACTCCGGCTTCAGCAACGAAGTGGCCACACAGATATCGAAAGCCGTTGCTGCATCGGCATGCTCCAGTTTTTGCAAATAGGCTTTGGCATAATCTTTTAATGCAGCCGAAGATTTTGCCGACAACGGCAAACAGTATCTGGTGGCTGTTGTTTCAATATGCTTTGCTTGCAGAATACTTTGTTTATCACCGCGGTATTCCTCTACCACAGCGTGTGCGTTGGTTCCACCCCAGCCAAACGAATTTACTCCGGCTTTGAATGTTTCACCACGGTGGGCGGGCCAACGGCTCAACTCTTTTTGTACTTCCAGCTTCAGATCATCGAAGGCGATGTTTGTATTAGGAGTATGGAAATTAAGATTGGGCGGCAATGTGCCGTATTGCATTGCCAGTACTACTTTAACAAGACCTGCAATACCGGCAGTCGCTTCGGTATGTCCGATGTTTGTTTTCACTGAACCTACACGAAGGGGAGTATCCGTTCTTCCCACCTTGAAAAATTCACCCAAGGCTCGTGCTTCATTAGGATCACCTAACCTGGTGCCCGTGCCATGTGCTTCTATATAATGAACATCGGCGGGAAGAATTCCGGCTTCACGATATACCTTTTCCAGTAGCGATCGCTGTCCTTCGGTGCTTGTTGCCGGAAGCGTTTCATTGAACCCATTATTATTCACTGCCGTTCCCCGGATGACGGCATAAATTTTATTCCCATCCCGTTCTGCTTCAGATAATCGTTTCAGCACCAGCACGGCACCCCCTTCACCCCGAACAAAACCATCTGCCTCATTATCAAACGTGCTGCACTTTCCGCTGGCTGATAACCCTCCAAACTTGGTGAGCTGAATGTATTTCTCGGGTTCGAGAAGGTGGTTGATCCCTCCTACTACGGACATTTCTGTTTCATGATGAAGCAAGCTCTGACAAGCCAGGTGCAACGCCACCAATGACGCGGAGCAACCCGTATCAATCGCCATACTTGGGCCGGTCAGTCCCATCACATACGAAACCCGGTTGGCTATTACATTGGCAGACATGCCCACGGCCGAGTGAGAAGTCGTCAATGCATTTCGTGATTTGCGGTAATGCTCGTAATCCGCCCAGATGGTTCCCACATAAACACCGATGGCATGTCCCTTTACATCATTATAAGGTACAGTAGAATTCTCAAACGCTTCCCAGGCCAACTCAAGCATGAGTTTCTGCGAAGGACTCATCTCGCTTGCTTCCGCAGGGGAGATATTAAAGAAGAGTGGATCAAAATCATGAATACCTTTTAATAAAGAGGCATGTCGCTGGTTAGTCTTCTGCTCGACAGAAGGATCTGCATCAAAATACGCTTCCATATCCCAACGCTCCTTAGGGATTTCAGAAATGGTATCTTTTCCGTTTTTGAGTAACTGCCAGAATTCCTCTAAGGTAGAGGCGTGAGGAAACCGACAGGACATACCAATAATGGCAATGGATTCCTTGGATGGTGAGTTGATGTTCATGAAAGTGGCTCGATTGGGTCATACCAAATTAAATAGCATTACGAAGACAGATTTGTTAATTGTGAACAAGAGCTTACTGATCACTCATTTTAGTAAATAGAAAATAAGGAAACCGATTGCGAAAGAATAACGGATTGAGGAATGTTAATTCAACGGTCGATATAGACGTTTCATCGTGTATGTTCAACCATTGTTTAGTAAGCGCTAAAGTAATTTCGCTGGTTAAAACTACGTTTTGTAATCAAACCTTACATTGCAAAAACAACCACCTGTTTCTGAATTATCATCAACGGTAAAAAATAAGTAGTAGAATCTTTCTTTTATTCTGAAAAGACGAATTAGTTAATGTTTTTTTCAATCACAAGTAACCCAATACTCGTTTAAATATTTTCATAACGGAAAAATAACTCACGTGACTTCAGAACTGCAATACCAAAATGAGTAGCTCTACCCAACTTGGGTTGTGCCAACAACTATAGTCGCTCCGCAAAGAGTTCTGTGTTAAATAAAATCTTTCAGTTGAATTTGTCTTACAGAATTCCGATATTAAGAATGAACAACATTTAGCCAAGAGGGGGAATGGTAAATGGATCGCTGATGCGTATGATGCATCGAAATAAGGGATGAACTTGACAGACTTCTCCTACTTGCTCAGGATTCGTCTTTCTTAACCATGGTGGCTATTTAATTGTGTTTTCTATTTACACAGATTCACGGTCAATTCTTTCCGGAAACCTGTTTTGGGGTAAATAACATTCTTACTGTGATCTTCGCTTATGAAAGTGGAACTAATTCTCCTTCAAAGTAAGCCAGGAATTTTTTGTGGGGTTCTTTATTGATCATACAGTAATAGATGCGCCTGTAGTACGACATCACTGTCAATATTTGGGAGGGTGCTGCCTTGGCGTAAACGAGGGTACCGTTTTTGTACGCACTGTCGTCAAAAGGAATATAGCTCATAGAACCAGTATTAATATAGTTTAGGTAATTGAAAAAGGAGGCCCCTATTCATGTTGGACACCGCAGAATATCGGCACAAAGATTCATTGAGCGCCTGCAGCCGGACTTACATAATTATATCAATTAGTTACAACATTCACGGATTAGCCGGAAACATCCCATTCACAAAATCATTAATTGAAAAAAGATGCCGTTCTTTACACCACATTCACGGTTCTCTCTTATTTCTGACTCCTCATGAAACTTTACATCAAATACATGGTCAGTATTCGCTGTAAGATGATCGTGAAAGATCAATTAGAAAAAAATGGGATTCCGTACAAAGAAGTAAACCTGGGCGAAGTAGTACTGACTAATCCCATTTCTGAAACTCAAAAGAATCTGCTCAAGACCTCCCTACTCTCCTTCGGACTGGAAGTAATGGATGATAAAAAGGCCATGCTCATTGAAAAAATAAAGAACGCCATCGTTGAGATGGTGCACTACAATGAAGAGTTGCCCAAAGTAAACTTTTCCACTTACCTGAGTGAGAAATTAAATTATGATTACACGTATTTATCTAATCTTTTCTCCGAAACTGAAGGAAGTACCATTGAGCACTATATCCTGCTGCATAAAATCGAACGGGTGAAAGAACTTATTATTTACGGCGAACTCAATCTTACCGAAATCGCCTTTAAACTCCACTACAGTAGTGTGGCTCATTTATCCAACCAGTTTAAAAAAATAACGGGACTTACTCCTTCATTCTTTAAATCGCTTAAAAACAAAAAGCGTACTATGCTGGAAAATGTATAGCAGCATTAAACCTGCGCATTGATGCCACACCTTATCCCTTTCGTGAGGGAGTCCTTTTAATGGATTCATCCGGTGAGTATTTAGAATGGAATGAAACCGTTACTGCTACTCTTTGAATAAATAAACATCGCCTTATGGATACCAAAAACACATCCGGAGCTCCGGAAATGGAAAAATCGAAAATACATATTATCGTGGAGATCATCGAGTATATCCCCAATGCGGTAGTAAGTAAAACCATCATCAAAAAGACTACGGGCAACATCACGGTCACTTCTTTTGATGCTGGGGAAGAACTGGCTGAAAAGACTTCTCCTTTCGATACTTACATCCAGATTATTGATGGCATAGCGGAAGTAATCATTGATACCAAAACATATAAGCTAAAATTAGGCGAAGGCATCATTATACCAGCCCATACCTCGCACTGCTTTAATGCCTGTGAACAATTCAAGATGATCTCCACGATTATTAAGAGTGGATATGAAGATTGATTTCGTAAAACAGGGATGGAAACGGATTACTGGAAATCGTTTCAACTGCAAGACAACAGTATTGGATGGGTTATGAACCCGGAGCATTGACCACGATGGCTTCCACCGCATCAGAAATAAGACCTTTCAGGTGTTCTCTATAGCTGATTTTGTCCAAAATGTCAGTAGTCATATCGATGGAGAATGTTTTCTTCACCTTATAAAAAGCATTGGTAGAATGCAACGAGAACATCAATTCTGTTCTGACATGTTGTAATGATATCTCAATAGGAATTTTTGCCAGTGTTATTTTGTATTCTTTGGAAAACAGTGTACCCACCATATTGAGCTGTTCGAAAGCATAGTCCTTTGAAAGTAAATCGGCCTTAATATCGTTGAAAGCAGGTACTACATGAGTGGTAAAGAAATCATTTACTCTTGCCAGTTCAGCACGCTTTTCACTTCGCACCTTTTCGGCCAACTGATTCTTAGCCTCCAATTCTTCCTGCTCCTTGTTTTGTAAGGATGCTGTTAAGTCCTCAAATTTACCCATGCGTCGTGTTTTAGAATGTATTTATCCTCAAGTTAGGTAATCAACGGGTGTATTGATTACAATAGTGCATGAATATTAAAACGACAAAAAAAATGAAAGCCAATTTATCCTGGACGATAAAAGATAGTGCCCTTTGTCCATACTCGTTTACATTATACGTATTACTATTTATATAATTCACAGTTCACATAAAATCCGCACAACGCAATTAGTAATACATCACCATCGGGCAACGATGTGGCTGGGGTAAGGCGTTGCCCATAAAGAGTAATGCAGAGTGAAGCCCGCCATGCAATGCCTCCTAAATGCGCCTCGTTGGGATATTTCATTCCATAATCTTGTAAACTCATCATGGCATAACTATGCTAGTCAAAATGCATACATCAATCATGATATGAATAATTTCAAAAAACTAATTACAGTTATCTCCCTATTTCTGGGAATCACTGCCAACACCATTGCTCAAAGCGGAGCACTGGGAATACATGCCACGATAGCCGAGTATGACGGGGATATTAATGGTAACAAACACCACTTCTACGGTTTTGATGAATCGCAATTTGGTGCCGCCCTCTCTTTGCAACAATACCTGAACCCCTCGTTCAACCTGATGGAGATGGCCAGCTTTAACCGTCTCAAGTATCAGAATACCGATAAGACGGCAGGTGTTCAGGCTAATTTTTCTTCACTCACGATGAATTTAAGGTATAAGCTCAATAATGGATATCTGTTCAAGGAGAGTTCTCCCATTGCTCCCTTTCTGAATGTGGGACTTGGTGGTGCTTACATCAATTCAAAAAATTATACTGCGCTAAATGAAAACACCATTATGGATGGTAAAATCAAAGCGAATTTTTCGTTGGGTGCGGGTATTTTGTTTCAGTTTAACGATCGTGTAGGGTTAGAATATGCCAATACCATTCAGGTTCCCTTAGATGATAGCTGGGATGGTATAGATAAAGGTCAATACGATTTGTATTTGCAACACAGTCTAGGACTCCAATTTAACTTAAAGAAACCAAAAGACACCGATGGAGATGGCGTGCAGGATAGAAAAGATAAATGTGCTGATACACCTGCCGGTGTGATCGTCGATTCAGACGGTTGCCCGATGGATAAAGACACCGACGGAGTGCCTGACTACCTGGATAAGTGTCCTTTGCTGCCGGGTCTTGCTGAAATGAATGGCTGCCCTGATCGAGACAAAGACGGAGTAGCTGATAATGATGACCAATGTCCTGATGTTTCAGGCTTAGCTCGCTTTGCAGGATGTCCTGATTCCGATGGAGATGGCATTCAGGATTCGGAAGACGCCTGCCCGAATATTAAAGGTTCCGATCTTTTTAAAGGTTGCCCTGATACCGATGGAGATGGTGTGATGGACTCAGAAGATAAATGTGCTGATACTCCCAAAGGAGTAAAAGTAGATTCAACAGGTTGTATTGCCGATACCGATGGAGATGGAGTGATTGACACCGAAGATGCCTGCCCTAATCTGGCCGGAGTAGCTTCTGCGAAAGGATGCCCTGAAGTGAAGCCAGAAGTAAAACAACTTTTCCAAAAAGCATTGCAGGGAATTCAGTTCCAAACAGGAAAAGCAGTAATCAAGTCGGTATCTTTTCCAATACTTGATGCTATCACCAAGGTAATGAAGGAGAATCCCAGTTATAAGATATTCATTGGCGGACATACTGATGATATCGGAAACGATGCAACAAATATGACCTTATCTAAGAACCGTGCTGAAGCAGTTGCCAAATACCTGATTACAAAAGGAGTTGATCCGCTGCGAATCTCTTCCACTGGCTATGGCGAAACCACTCCGGTAGACAGTAATAAAACCACTGCTGGCCGGACACGAAACAGAAGAGTTGAATTCAAAGTTGAGTTTTTACAATAACAGGTTTATGGTTTTTTGAAAGAGGCTTCCCGAAAGGGAAGTCTTTTTTCTTTAATGAATTCGATGATCTGTCGTAACTACCTCAAATAATGATTAATAATAAGCAAATCCTATTGCTCACTTATCGGTCTCCCTTAATCGCTTTCGCAATTGCTTCCAGGTGATCATTAAACGAACTTAGTTGCACCAGCATCTGACCGGAAGTGTCACCTCCACTCATTGTTCCGTACTTGTTGTTCTTTACAAAAATCTCTTTGATTTGCTTCCAGCGTTTCCCCTCCCCTTCGTTGAGGAAGCCTGCAATTTCCTTCAGGCGAAGCAGGTTAGCTTCGGCATCCGATGTCAGGGTTTGAGATTCTCCTTCGTAATGCGATAAAATCAATGTATTTACTTCTTCCGGATTCATGAGTGGTACTATTTTACCGGCCATCTTACTCATGTTTCGATAGGAACCCTGTAGTTTGAAAGCAGGCTCGGTACGATAGGCATCTTTCATCGCAGCACTGGCGATGTATTGCTGATTCACCAGCATCACTACATTGCGAACACGAATGATACTCCGGAGTACGGCGATGGCATCATCCATTTCCTGCTGGTTATAATTGCCTTCGAGTTCGGGTAACAAGTCACTGCTTGTTTCAACATAATGGATGAGTTTATACAAATCGTCAAAACTCCGATTGGTGATGCGTTGCAGGTAACGGTTTTCAGCAACGCAATTCTCGATTAAACTTAGCCGGAAAAATTGATCGGAACTTCCGATTACATCTCCCAGGTTGTACACATCCGCGCGGTTAGCCAACATGTCCGGGATTTTAAATTGTTCACCACTCTCCGTGTAAGGGTTTCCGGCCATCACCACGCAGAAACGTTTCCCTCTCAAATCATACGTCTTACTTTCACCTTCAAAAATTCCATCCATCTTGCGCTGACCGTCAGCAAGTGAAATGAACTTCTGAAGAAACTCTGCACCACAATGTTGTATATCATCCAAATACAGCATCACATTATCCGCCATCTCAAACGAAAGGTTGATCTTCTTCAATTCGGCACGTGCTCCTGAAGTAGTCGCTTCCTGCGGATCAATGGAAGTAATACTATGCCCGATGGTTGGTCCATTGATTTTCACAAAGTGAAGCCCCATGGTTTTGGCCAGGTACTCCATCAACGTCGTCTTTCCATACCCCGGAGGTGATACCAGTAACAACATCCCCATGCGTGCGGTGCGTTTGTCATCACCGGCTGCTCCGATCTGCTTGGCAAGGTTGGCTCCGATCAATGGAAAATAGACTTCGTTAATTAAGCGGTTACGAACAAATGAACTCAATACTTTTGGTTCGAGCTCGCTGATCTTTAGTTGCTGGCGGTAGTCGCGTACGAATTGTTCCTTGAGCTGATTGAACGAAGTAAAAGCCGGAACAATCGTATTGAAATAAGTACGCATCTTCATCATGAAGTGATGAAAGTTCAGTGTATACTTTCTGTCGCCATGAATCACTGCGTGTGTGCCCTTAAAGCCGGTAAGCTCAACGGTATCGGCTGCGGCTCTTTCCCGGTACGCATGGTCTTTGAAAAGCAATAAGCAACACGCTTCATTCACATAGAGTGGATCGGTTGTAACCGCTTGCGTTTCAATAAACGCATAGAGCCAGCTTTGAATAATACCAAAGCGTTCTGTCGTATCGAAGCCCGTATTATTGAGCTCCTGCACAAACAACGTTGTTCTTTTTTGTGCAAATAAATATTCTTCGAACGCTTTTTTAAGATGCCATGCCTGCTGACTGGAAGTAAAATAAGTAGCTACCGAAAGTTCCATGTATAAATACTGTGCTACATCATCTGCCGTTACCGACTCCGATACAAGTTTCGATTGAAGGAACCGTGAAGACAATTCTTTGGCGACAAAACCCGTTCGCTTGCTTTGAGGAAAACTTTGCTGTATCGAATGAGCCGCTGTAATTAACTGTTGAAGTTTAGTGCGTGCAGTGTCATCCAATGCAAACCAGAATAACTGAGCAGCCACGCGGACGGCCGGAGAAAACTGAAGTATACCCAACTCTTCGCGAAGTTGGTCAAGCCCGTGGTAGATCAGAGCGGCATCGGTGTTGTGTACGCCTTTGAGATAAGACGCTGCATAATCGCGCTCTGTCCGCTCATTCATGAAAGCCTCGTAGTTCCAGGAATCCTGATGATGTTGCTCGCTCTCCATATACGTTTGGTAAGCAAGGTATTCAGCACGATAGACTGAACCATTTTCCGAGATCAACTCCTGTTCCCAGATGGCGCGGTGTTGATATAACGACTCGGCTGTGACTTGCTTGTAGAAGCTTGTACCGAGAAGGTGGAAATACAAATGCTCATTTCGGCGAATGATGGTCAGATCGAGCACTTGCTTGTTTACAGTGAACTTGTAAGTACCCAGTGAAATGATATTCTGACCATCAACAAACAGGTCGGTCTTGTCTTTGAGATTGCGCAAAGCCGTCTCTTGTGAGACTTTCACCATGTTCTCCAGGTTTTCTGCTTTGGCTACATCGCCCAGTTCTTTTAATTCTGTCACCAGGTTACGCACCTTGTCCACCATCAGGTCGGTAGAGAAAAAGGCGTAGATGCTTTCTTTATCGTTAAACGACTGCGCTTTGTTTTCTACATTCTTCAGAACACGCAATCCAATCTGCTCCAACGCTGTGGTACGCTTGTTCAGCTGTGCAATCAGCATCTCTTTTTTGCCATTGAATGCTTTAATGACTTCGTCACGCTTGTCAGCGATCTTCAAAACGAATTCATCAAAATCAGCAAACCTGCTTTCCAGCTCTTCTACCTGAATGCCCACTTTAGTGAAATACTCTTCACACTTTTCGGGCGTGGTGGAAAGATCAAGAAAGTTAACAATGCTTTGGTCCAGTAACGTAAGCTGCGCATGGAACTGGCCTGTCGATTCCTGCGATCGGAGTGCGGTGACGGTGCGTACCAGTTCTGCTTTGGCTTCATTCAGTGAGGCAAAGATCAGCGAGATCTTCTCCACAATACGCGTGGTTTGTGTCGTGTCCTCAATCTTCAGACTGTTCAGAATATCGATCAGCATTTCCAGTCCACTGGAAATTTCCTTTATCGTTTGCTCTACCGGCTGTGCATCGATCACTTTGGTAACAAGGCCTGCCGTTTTCTTCAGGTTAGTCACTCTTGCTTCATACGGAGCAAGAGCTTCTTCTCTAAGCAGAAACTGAATGGTATCCTGCGAAAGTGAGCTGTTGTACTGCGAAAGAATTTCTTTCAGTACATTAACCGCATCCGTATCGATGTAACGGATATTCTGCAAATCGATCACCGCACCTTGCATGCTTCGTGTTGCCGCAAGCAAACTTACAAGCTGATCCAGTGAAGCGATGGTGGCATTCTTTACATCGATCACCAACTGATCCACCCTCTTCTGCATCGCGCCAAGGTTATCCTTCGCGTGTTGCCGCAGTGCCTGCACTTTTGCAAACTCATCAATGGCTGTGTTGGCAATCGTCCTGATCTGAATCAGCGGAGCCGCAAGATCAAAGGTCGCTTCCTCCCT
>JAHEZH010000015.1:27895-53736 GCA_023251155.1 Flammeovirgaceae bacterium
ACCAGAAGTACGAATCCACGATATCATTCGCACGTTTATGAATATCTTCGTAAAGGTCTTCGTAGCTGTCTTCCTTTTGTAAAAGCTGAATTACTTCCTGGCTTTCACTCATGGCACTGACAATATCCTTGTTGCCGATCTTATACAGCACGTTGTTACTCATGGCTGTATTTTCCTGCAGCGTAGCCGTGTACGGTGTTTGCCAGATCTGCACCTGGTGATGGCGCACGGCTTCGTTCTCCGATTTGAAATAGACAAGCATCCCGTCATCAAACACCGTAAAGCCGTTACATACGATCGGTGTCTCCACTTGCTGAGCGATCACGTTGTACGACATCAGCACATAGGTGTTGGTCAGTTTCTGATAGAACACATACAGAAAGTCTTCGCCATTCGGAGAAGCTACGCTGCTGCTGAATTCCAGTTCAGCTATATTCAGATCAAATAGTTTGTGCTCTCCGTTTTGCAGGTAATACCCGTTCGGAAAAATGATACCCTGGTTATCGGGCAGCAAAACACCTGCATCAAGCAAAGCAGCAATGGGAAGCACCTGCTTCGTGCGCACGTTAAAAATATACGCACGAAAGTTCTCTCCGTATGGCTTTATCTTGATCGGGATCAGGTTTCCAAGATCAGCATAATGATACTCGGCATCATCGAGCTGCTGATCTTTATTCAGAACAGGCTCTGCATAAATTCCTTTTCCGGTAGAGGTATTGTCTTCTATTTTAAAAGTGATGTCACCATGCACCGCTTCGATAAATACTTTATCCAAAACCGAAATGTGCGGATGCACACCCAACCTGCGATTACTAAGATCCGATTTAATCCAGTCGAATTCGTGCTGAGCGGGCTTCTTTACTTCATGAATACTTCTGTCATCGACGTACATCAGTTTGTCATCTCTGATCAGCCATTTAAAAGCCTTACGGTCTTCCGGATTTTTACTGGTTTGAAAAACCATAAACAGATGGTTTTCTGTCTTGACAAACCGGGCAAAGATGGAGTCGCGATAATATTTGTAGAGATTAGTGAAGTCCGTGTTGAAATTCTCGTCTTCAATCAGTGTAAGTGGTTCCGGGTCGAAACGCTCTCCGGTAAACTTATAAATGCTAAAAACATCTGCCAGCTTCACGTTTTCACGCAAACCGAAGTGAACATTGTAACCGAAGAGTGTACGATTACCAAAGGCCATAATACCCCGCGCCACTCCATTGTTTACGGTAGTGATGCGCTGGTTAGCGATCAGCTGAAACCCGGTGGAGTTAAATATTTGCTTGCGGGTCGTATTCAGCTTCGCCAGCCGCTCGGCAAGATTCAGCCGTTGCTCTTCCAGCCGTTTCCGGATGATCTCGTAAGTTCCGGAATCCAATATCGTAGTTGTGCTTTCAGTACCTGCCATTACAAAAAAGATAAACGCTGATAAACATCATACACCTGTGTAAAAAACTAACCGATCTCCGTTAACAGAGCTGCTTATCCGTAAGCTGATCCGGTCATGGGAATCCGCTTACGGTAAGTTGTATCGATAATTGGATTTACTGCAGCTTCTTATTACCTAATCCCAAATTACTTGCCAGGTTAGCCAGGTTGAGCAGGGATGAACGATCTTCGTCCGTACTTTGCTGCTGCATTTTCAGAATCAAACTTGAAATGGTCAGGTTCTTGATATCGTTTGATGTGATATTATACTTCAAAGCGAAGTCGCGAATACGGCCTAACAGGTCACCCCCATTACCGCCTTCTCCCAGTAATGCATTTTTAATCTGTGTGGCGTTTTCGCTTTCGTTGATCAGGCGATCGAAACCCTTCGCATTGGAAATCTGGTTGACAATATTCTGGAAGAACATGGTTTCACCGCCCACAATATCAATCTTGGCAGATTTCAATGCTTCCGCCAATATGCCCGCCTGTGCCTCAGCAATCTTGGTTTGAATATTAATCTGCGCCAGGGCAATATCTCTTTCTTTGGCCAGCGTCAGTTTAAATTCTTCGTGATCTTTACCCACACCATCCAGCTTCTTCATCGCCTCGGCTTTCTCCTCAATTCCGGCAGCTTCTGCCAGTGCTTTCTCTTTAATTACCTCCGCTTGTGCCAGCCCTTCTTTACGTCTGGCTTCGGCCGCTTTTTCAATGATGGTCGCATCTACAATGCCTTGTCTTTCCGAAGCTTCTGCTTTCGCCAGCATCACTTCTGCTTCAGAAAGTCCTAGTGTTGCATCTTCACGGGCCTGGGCTTCAGCGAGTATTTTTCTTGCTTCTGCATTTTTCACTGCCGCTTCTTTCTTGGCATCGGCATCAATGATCAACTGTTTGGCTTTTTCTTCTGCCGCTTTCTTCTCCGCTTCTGCGGCTTTAACCGTATAGATGAGTTTCTCTTCCGCCTGTTGACTTGCCAGCGTAATGCCTACCGTCTTATTACGCTCTACCTGACGGAAGGCTTCAATGTCTTTCACTCCCTGCTGCTCTTCAACAACGCCTTTTTCGAGACGTACACGATCGCGGATGACATCCTGAATATTCTTACGCTCTACTTCCACTGTCTTTTCCTTTTCAATCTGCGCCAGTGTTACAATCTTCTCCCGTTCGGTAGCCTCCAGTGCACGGTCCTTCTCTACGCGCTCCGTTTCCACTACATCGGTGCGTTGTTTATTTTTTGCAGCGATAATGATCTGGCGCAATTTATTTTCTTCCTGTACGGCAAGGGTCTCTTCTGTTTTGATCCGAACTGTTTCTGATTTTAACCTTTCTTCTTCACGTACTTTTAGTATCTCCGCCTGCTCGCGTGATTTGATATTATCAATTTCTCTCCGTTGTTTCTCCTCCTTTTCGGCCATCTGGCGCTCCAGTTCCAGAATGGCTTCGCGCGATTCCACATCCTGTTTCTTGATGATTTTCTCTTCATCACGTCTGATCAGGTTGGCTTTCACATTCTGCGCTGCCGTAAGCTCAATGATCTTCTTAATCCCCTGCGAGTCGAGGATATTCTGCGGACTGAGGAATCGTATTTGCGTCTGTTCAAGAAAATCAATTGCACAGTCATCGAGGATATAACCGTTAAGATCGGTTCCAATAATGTTCAGGATCTCCGTTCTGAATTCCCTGCGCGCTTCATACAGTTCTATGAAATCAAATTTCTTACCGACCGTCTTCAAGGCTTCAGAAAATTTTGCTTCAAACAGGTTACGAAGCGTCTCCGTATCACTGGCTCTTTCTGTTCCGATGATCTGCGCTACATTCAGTACATCATCAGCATTCTTATTGACGCGAACGAAGAAGGCCACTTTGATATCTGCGCGGATGTTGTCCTTACAAATCAGCCCTTCCTGTTCCAGACGATCGATCTGCAATTTCTTGACAGAAATATCCATGATTTCCATCTGGTGAAGAATAGGAACGACATACATCCCTTTATTGAAGGCCACTTTGCCTCCCCCCACACCGGTACGAACAATGGCTTTACCCTGCGGAATCTTTTTGTAGAAAGTCGCGAAGGCAAAGAGAATAATAAAGATAAAGAATACAATGCCGCCAATTAGCAATAGGCTGATACCACCAAGTATATCCATAAGAAAGGTAAGTTTTAAAGGGTTAAATTAAATCGGGTATTTTTTTATTGTGAGTTTATAATATCAAACGATATTGGAAAGTGTAATTTCCGGTACGACAAAATAAAATTTCTTATCGGGCGATTCGCTGGAAATCATCACTTCGTCATCGTACTTTATCTGTTCCCCGGTTTTGCTTTTTACATTGATGCGGATAATATCACTTTGTATTTTCACTTCGGCAGCTCCAATCGTATCACCAGCGATCGTGCTTTTCATGCGGGCTATTCTTCCTAATAGTTCCTGGGGCTCTTCTCCGTTATATCCCATCGCCTCATATACTTTGATCAGCGGCCTGGTGGCAAATCGTGTAATCAGGTACGCCACAAAAAATACAGGGAGAAGTATCACTACCGACTTCCAGCCCCAGCCGGCCAGTCCTAAAAACAAAGATGAGGTTAACGTAATGATCCAGGCAACGAACTTGAAAACCGAATAGACTACCATGAACGGTACTTTTCCGATGTTTACAAATTCCAGTGCTTTGGAAAAAAAAGATTTATCACCTCCCACATCCTCGGCATCCACATCGGTATCTACGTCTGCACCCTGCAAAGGAGTATCCCCTTCCACTCCTGAGTCGCCAAACAGGTCTCCGGCAAAAATAGTAATGATCCAATAAAGCGCAGTCACTCCGGTAAGAATGGTCATGATCGCATTGCTTAGCGGATGAAAAAGCAGGTCGGTTACACGTGACATGAGGTGGGTACGGGGTTAATCGGCTTACGATATACCTAATTTTTCTTTAATAGCCTGAAGATCTTTTTCAATAGATAAAGAATCATTTTTCAGCAGGCTGTTCAGCTCTGCTTTCTGGCTGTTTTCACGATAAACTTCACCATACGCTTTTACCAGGGCTTCCTGATCTTCTACTTTTGATTTCATGCGCTCGAGCATGGAAATGATTCCGTTGCTGTCCACCTGGGCCAGTTGTTTGTTGACCTGCTCCGTGGCTTTGCTCACTTTCACTCTGGCCTTCAGTGTACGCAATTCCTTCTCCCACTTCTCCCTGTTCTCCTTCAGAATTTCGGTATTACGCAGCATTTCCCTCGAAGATTGCTGCAGTACCGTTAGCTGCTGCCCAAGGTCTTCCGATTCGATATACAGTTTTTTATGCAGCGACAGCGCTTCACGTGCAAGCTCTTCCGCCTTCACCATGTCCACCTGCCCGGACTGTGCTTTTTGCATGATCAATATCGCTTTTTCCGCATAGCTTCTTGATTCCTGCTGGCACTGAAGCTGGT
This sequence comes from Flammeovirgaceae bacterium, assembly GCA_023251155.1. Classification (GTDB taxonomy): domain Bacteria; phylum Bacteroidota; class Bacteroidia; order Cytophagales; family Cyclobacteriaceae; genus ELB16-189. The sequence goes on from JAHEZH010000015.1 coordinate 32,748, forward strand.
TGTTTTCGGTACGGATAGCCAGCGCTTTTACCTTGGCATACGCCTCCGTTGCTTCGGCCAGGTCTGAGCGCAGTTCACGAAGCCCCTGCTCCGTCATCTTAATGGGATCTTCCATTTTATCTACCGCGGCATGGATTTCGGCCTGCCCTATCCTGAAAAGTCTTTTGAAAATGTTCATGACTGATAATTTTTAGTTTTTATAACAATCGGTTCATCCCACTATAACTTCCTACAACTTCGAAAAATCAATGATCTGCTGTGAGAACTCGCTCAACAGTAACCCAAGAGAATTCAACGCACTCTCAAATTCATTGAAGTCGATATTCTGCAATTGCATGGTGTAGCGAAACAGCACCCGGTCTCCCTCTTCATTAATGACGAAACCACCATGAATGGTATCCCGGTTCTTCTGTAGCAGTTTTTTGAACATGTCCAGGTTATCCTCCTTAAAGGAGAAAAGAAACTGCTCCATGATCAGGATCGGTGGCGCAATGCCCAGAATCAGATTATGAATACCATCGGATGGATTGTCAATCTTGAAAATGCCATTCTCCTCGCTCTTATACAGTATTCTGCAATGGAGGCGGAGTGCAAAATCTTCGATTTTCTCAAAGTGGTTCATGCGCTGTGTTTACTGCTGACTGAACAAATCTATTATGTACTTCCCACAAATGCAAAAATATTTAGCATTGTGGTAATCAAAATTACAATTATCTTTGGCAGCATGACGAAGATTGGCGCCAACATCAAGAAGATCAGAACGACCAAAGGGCTTAGTCAGCAGGCTTTTGCCGAACTTTTTGCGCTAACGAGAGGAAATATCTCCTCCTACGAGGAAAACCGGGCCGAGCCAAGGATTGAAACCGTCATACAAATTGCCAATTATTTTTGCATACCGCTGAATCAATTTATTACGGAAACACTCTCTATCCACGAGATACTTAAATATAAAGGGGATAAATTAATTGAAGATGAAAACCACATCATTAATATTCATCTGCGGCAGGTACCCTTTATCAATGATGCCATTTACATGAAGTGTTGTTACCAGGAATTGTCATTCAATGACTGGCCGAGTTTCCCGAAGCTGATACTTCCCGAGGTAAACCATCACCACATGCTAGCATTAAGTTTTAATCCCAACATTGCTCACCACGAATCACTTCCCCACTACCAGATGAATGACGTGCTGATTTTTGAAGAAGTGACCCGGCAGAACATCCACCTGTGCCATCACAAAATAGGATTGTTTATTTCCGATCGTGAGATCATGATTGGCCTATACGAAATCAAAGAGGAAAAAATGGAGTTGGTATTAAATGATTTCAAGAGCGAAAAATTTGAATTCAACTCTTCGCAGCAGTTCTGGAAACTGTTTGCCCTGTATCAGCACGTGAAATAAACGGTCCCTCGAAGAAGATCCTTTTCATAAACAGCAACGAAGCCGTAACTTGATCTGACTTTCTATATAAAGAACGGACAGCATGTTAATAAAAGAGCATACCCTTCAACACTGGCTGGATCATTTTTATGGATTCGGATCATGGGATTCAGCCGTGTGGTTTGTGGGGTACGAAGAAGGTGGTGGCGATCTGCCGGAAGAAGTGGCGGAGAAACTGGACTATTTCTACAGCCTGCAATCCAATGCATCTCAGCTCTGCGATCTTCGTAATCTTTACCGGCATACTACATTTCAGACGGATGGGCCACGGGCTAACTTATTTCATACGCTGTATGACTACCGGTTTGGTGAGCACGCAGTACTACATGGCATCTGGAAAAACCTGATCGCTTTTGCTCATGGTTACCAGGGCAAAGTTATTCCTGACCTGCTCACCTATCAGAAGAAACAATTTGCCATTTCATCCGAAGCATTGATTGCCTTGTATCCCCTGCCCAGTCCGCACAATCATGCCTGGTACTATAGCTGGCTCGATCTCCCTCAGAAGAGTATTCTTAAAACACGAAAACGCTATGAAGAACACATCTATCCGCAACGGATACAAAACATACTGAATAAGGCTCAGGAACATAAGCCAAAAGTGATTCTTCTTTATGGCATGAATACTATTAACCAGTTGAAGCGTTCCATTCAGGAATTTTTTCAGGGTGTAGAATTCCGTCTGGTGAAAGGAACAAAATTGGAGATTCCTCAACATCACCGGGCGGATCTTCCCGGCACTACCATACTCATTACAACACAAACTCCGGCGTTGAAACATAATCGCGCAGAGAGCGGGTTTGACTGGGCAAAACTGGCGAGAGAAATTTAATATACATCTTATTAGTGCTGATCATAAAGAAGTAACTCAACACGTCTGTTCTTCTTCCTTCCCTCTTCAGTGGTATTCACGGCGATGGGTTTTTCACTACCCAGGCCGGAAGTTTCAACACGATTGATATCAATACCATTGCTTACCAGGTACTCTGCTACCACATTTGCTCGCTGCCTGGATAGCTTAAGATTGTGCGCTTCTACACCGGTGTTATCGGTGTGGCCTGATATTCTTACAGAACGTTCTGTATGCAGCTGCAGGTAATCGACAATGGAATTAAGTGTAACAAAATGTTCACTTCGCAAGGTAGACTTATTGGTTTCAAACAGCAATTCGGCACCGAGTACAATGAGACTATCTGCCTTCATCACCGCAGGTTGAACAACGGATTGTTTCGTACTGACACTATCTTTCCTTACCGGAATCGGTTCACGAACGACCGGCTTGCGTTTAAAAGCAGAATCCGTCTTTATGTTTGTGTAGGCTCCTTTCTTCGCATTCTTCGTCACCTTCTTTTTGAATTTCTTAAAGCTGATTGCACGAAGTGGCGCATTGTGACCTGCCTGAATCCGGCATAGTTTCCGGAAGCAGAGTATTTTGCCAAAAACAGAGTGCTTTGAATTTTTATTTACCCGTTTTAATCTTTCTTTATTCACCCCTGCCAGATGAGATACCATCAAGGGCATCTTCGAATTGCCATGTTCGCGGCCTACATTGCTGGCGGGCCCTACATGCTGAGCAAAAAGAGAAATGAATCCAAAAAGAAAAGTGGCCAACAGGATTATTTTCATGCACACAGGATAGAGGAAAATAAAGAAACAGTGAGTTACTCGCGTGCTCTTCTCTCATGCACTGACCAACGGGGCACCTGGTAGACTTCGGTGAACAGTGAACGTAAAGATGCGATTAATATTGTTGAGCAAATTACCACACTGAAATGATTGTCTTATCTTTAACCAATGAAGGAATTTGATCCCGTTCTGGAATACCTTTCAAGATATGTGAATCTTAGCGATGACGAGAAAGCCCGTTTTATCTCTTTTCTGAAAATCAAAAAAGTAAAGAAAAGACAATGCATTGTTCAACCCGGTTTTGTATGCATACATAAAACCTATGTAGTAAAAGGAGCACTGAGAGCTTACTTCGTAGACCAGGAAGACAAAGAGCACACACAGGCATTTGCCATTGAAGATTGGTGGATCTCTGACTACAGCAGCATGATCTACCAGGAACCAGCCACACTTTTTGTTGAGGCCCTTGAGGATTCTATCCTGATTCAGATTGCGCACACCGATATGCTTCGGCTACTGGAAGAAATTCCGAAGCTGGAGAAATTTGAACGCATTATCACGCAACGTGCACTGGCCTTCCAGCAAAAAAGGTTGCTCTCCAGTTTTATCAATACGGCAGAAGAACGGTATGATGATTTTATGAATAAGTACGGGGCCATTGCCAACCGTGTGCCGCAATATGCCCTGGCTTCTTATCTCGGATTCAGCACGGAATACCTGAGCAAGATCCGAAATCGGAAATCCTCAAAAAGTTAATCTGGTTCAATCTCCTTTCCTAAACCAGTTCATTTTTAGTTCCTGCTGGCTGTTTCACTTTTGTACCGTCAAATGAGACAGCTAAAAAAAACGACTATGAACAATCAGAAATGGAACAACCACTGCAAAGGAGTATCTCTTTTACTTTTACTCTCACTCTTTCTTGCATCAGGTGCACGGGCACAGACTTCAAACGAAAATGTTAAACCAACGATTTACCACATTCAGAACTATTTCACAGAGGCGTATTTAATAAAAGGAAACAACGACCAGCTGATTCTGATTGAAACCGGAGTTTCGGTAGACGGCTATCAGGATAGCCTGATTCATTCCATTAAAAAGCTGGGCTTCAAACCCGAAAATGTTGCCCTGGCCATTGTGACCCACGGCCATTGTGATCATGCCGGTAACGCACGCTTTCTTCAGCAGAAATACCGCATACCCATTGCCGGAAGTAAATATGATTTAGGAAAGTTTACTTCGGGAAAAACAGAACTCGCAAAGTGTGAAGACATCAGCATTTGGGGACAGCGGTTTCGTCCTTATCTGGATTTGAGCTATCCCGCCTTTACTCCCGATGTATTGCTTGACCGATCACCGGTCGACCTGAATAAATACGGTGTGAAGGGAAAAATAATACCGTTACAAGGCGGGCATACCCCCGGCGATGTATTAATCCTGATTGGTGAAAATCTTTTTGTCGGAGATGCATTTCTCGGAACATTTAAAGCCCGCAATGGCATTTTGTTTCCTGATGGCCATCATGTACGAGAGCATTTCTGGCACGAGAACAAACGGCTTGCCGATGAAAACTTAAAGCACATCGAAAAAATAGCTTTGGATAATAAAGTGACTACGCTTTATCCCACGCATAACGGACCGGTTTCCACTGACGAATTAACCAAATACATTAAGGAAGAAGCCTTATTGAATCTCTTCTCCCAACAAGAGACCGAAATGTTAAGCGCCACCGTAAAAGGCAATCCAGCTCTACCAAGCCAGTTTCTTGCAATGAATTATGTTTTTCAAAGCGCAGATAACAATCAATATTTCAAATCAGATTTCGTTGAGTCATTTATCGTTCACCCGAAAAAGAAAATAGAGGCGTTAACCGCTGAAGATTTCCGGATCGTAAGCGCTGGCGAAAACACAGCGGTATTGACCTACTTACAATCCTTAAAAGCCGAAGGCCAAGACAGTACTTTTTTCATCACTCATACTTACTCCAAAGAAAAAGGGAAATGGAAGCTGCTGTTTACCCACTCAGCCCATCCGCAAAACTAAAATGCATGTCAAAGGCTGAAGTGACCTGCTTCAGCCTTTACCTATTCTTTTCTAAATCACCTGATCATGAAATGTGCTCCCGGAAGATGGGTTATGAATACACCGCCTGACTATACACAAATCAAGAGAATGGCGCATGCCCTTTCTGATCCTAACCGGCTTGTCATCATGGAAGCCATCCGAAAGGGAGAAGACTGGCTGAACCTTTTTGAAATGGTGCCTCTATCCCAACCGGCCGTTTCGCATCACCTTAAAATTTTAAAACAGGCCAGCCTGATCCTCTCCCAAAAAACAGGTCGTAAAATCAACTACACGATCAACAAAAATGCACTATCCTCTTTTGCTCAATACGTGACGGGTTACATCAACTAACTGCGAATGGGTTTACTTTAGTCGCAAACAGCCTGCGCTTTAGACGTAAATACACCAGTAGAATACGTTGAGTCCGAACTAATTTTGATTTACAACAGCACCTTCTGTTTCAATAACGGCTCAGTAAAGAAACCATGAAACTTCTTCTCACCTCCGCAGGCATCAGCAACACCAGTATCAAAAAGGCACTGGTTAATTTGTTGGGCAAACCCATCACTGAAGCCAATGCACTCTTCATTCCCACCGCGATCTATGCCCTGCCTCATGGCTGTACTATCTCACGGCAGGTGATGAACGGATCGATAGGCGATCCGTTCTGTGAGTTAGGATGGAAGCCACTGGGAATCCTGGAGCTGACTGCGTTGTCGAGCATCAAGCGGGAACTATGGGTTCCTCCTCTCATGGAAACGGATGCTTTGCTGGTGGGCGGAGGTGACTGTCAGTACCTGTGCTACTGGATGCACCAATCAGGACTCGAAGAACTTTTACCAACACTATTGAACAAGACTGTATATGTAGGGTTGAGTGCGGGAAGTATGATCATGACCCGATTTGGAACCACTTACGGCAATCACACGCTTCCCGATGAGAGCAGGAAATCATTAGGCTGGGTTGACTTTGCGTTGCATCCCCATCTGGATCATGAATGGTTCCCGGAGAATACACTTGCCCATCTGGCAAAACGGGCGGCCACGCTTCCGATGCCCTCCTATGCCATAGACGATCAGACCGCCATTAAAGTAGTTGATGATGTCGTGGAGGTGGTATCGGAAGGCAAATGGAAATTGTTCTCTCCATGATCAGTTGATCAATCTACCAACCGCAGGCAAATCAAGAAATTGTTATTCAAAGAATGTGACTATTCCGGTTTTACTTGTCCATATAACATAACCTGATCCCGCAATCTATAGGGAGTTGAATGGAAGCTCTATTCAACCATAAATGCTAAACACATATTAGTATGAAAACGATCAGGAATTTCAATCAAAATTATCGGAAGCGGATTACGTTAGCTGAATCACTGAAGACATCACTGTTAACATTTATCTTTTCACTTTCTGCGGTAGTTACATTTGCGCAAGTAGCGGGTCAGTCCGATCAGTTGGAAACCGACAAGGGCATTGTTGCGGCTATCGCTCCGTATGATGCCGATGTGCGTGCGGCCATACTGCAAGCCAGCTTGCATCCGTCTGTACTCAGCGAACTTCAAAAAAGTCAGAAAGAAACAGTAACTGAATTTCAAAAACTAATCGGTGGATTCAGTCAGAAAAAGCAAGGCTACTTTTATACGCTGACGCGCTACCCCGACTTAATTAATACGCTGGCCACACTTCCATCGGGTCAATCCAAAGACCAGATCATTCAACTGTTGCCCAACCAGGATGAAGATCTGCAACAAGCTGCGTGGAAACTGTATAAAAGTGAGAAAGCAGACCTGGCAAAAGTAGACAACACCAAAATGGCCGCCATGCAGCATTTCAGTAACAGTATCCAGCAACTTGATCCTGACTCAAAGGCGGCCTTTCAAAAACTGCAGACGTTGCCTGATGTGCTTACATTAATGACCAACAACGTTGATCTGACTACACGGTTAGGTGAAGTGTACAAGAGTGATCCATCCCGGCTAAACAATCATCTCAGTGCCTTGCACGACAGCTTAAGTGTACAAAACCAGTATGAAATTGCTGCCTTCAAAAAAAAGATGGCGGAAGACCCGCAGGCCATGAAAGAGTATAGTGAGGCCGCACAGGCATACGCAAAACAAAATGGGTATAAACTTCCCAGTCAGCAGAACTACACGAACTATAATTATTACGGAAACCCCTATGCCTTTGGCAATCCTTACTCCTATTGGTATGGATATCCTTACTGGTATTCATCACCCATGTGGTATCCCGGAAGTTTCGGCTTTAACTCTGGCTTCTATTTGGGCACGGGCGGTTTCGGATTCTATGGATTTCCCTCCTATGGATTTTCAACCTGGTTCTACCAGGGTGGATATTATAGAAGATACCCGCACCTGTACACACAGTTTGGAAATTACTACAGAGGAAACATCGGTGAGCATCGGGCCATTGGATCAGTGAATCATGGATTCATGGGAGTGGCACATCAGCATTACAATCCCAATGGAGGAGCCCCCAGACTTAATCACATAACTTCTCCCGGCAGCTATATACGCCCTTCAGGCATGCAATATCAAAACCGCGGTGGCAACATTACTCACCCTAATGCAACTACTTTTCATACTCAGTCATGGGGAGGCTATGGTGGACGAGGTAATATGGCAGGCGGGTTTCATGGTGGTGGCGGATTTAGCGGGGGTGGTCGTGGAAGACATTAAATTTAAAACAGCAAATCAGAAATTCAGATCGTTGCCCCGGCGATCTGAATTTTTCTTATAGTCGGCTATCCGTTCACATGCACCCCACTTACTGCCGTCGGTCATGACATACCCGCTTTACACGGCAATAAAAAATCTTCTTGCAGCGTAGTATTCTCCCTTTTAACACCAAACAACACATTTACCAGCTATAACTACCAGAAACACAACAAAATGATGATTTAAAACAAAGCCCTGCGGCTCATTCACTGCGGACAATACCGTGGTCCTACCTTGCCAGGTGTCGGCTAAAAACCAACGTTACTATAGGTGAGACACGTTGAAAGAGGCCTTTCTGTAAAACACAAAATTAAATTACGAATACATTGGGTTACTAAAGAGGAGATTAATCATTAATATTCGCTTTTAAATGGCACCCCACCTACCTCACACCTCTGTTTAAACTACTTCTATGAGTGAGGTTATAAAAAAGACGGTATTGCTGATTGAAGACGAAGTCATGTCCAACGTGGTAAATACCATAATGCTGCAGCGAGTACCTGAAATTGGGCAAGTGCACGATGTGCGTAATGGCAAAGAAGCCATCCGGTATCTGGAACAGGCCTTGCAGGAAGGACGTCCTTTTCCTGATCTTATCTATCTGGACATTAATATGCCGGAAATGAATGGTTTCGAATTCATCGAAAAGCTAAAAGTTCATCCCTCGATTGACTACAACAAGTTAAATATTGTGATCCTGACTTCGTCCATTCATCCGACAGATATGAGTCACGCACGTGAGCTGGGTATTGTTTATTTCTTTGTCAAGCCACTTAGCGAATATCATATTCAGCAAAGCCTTAAGCTGGTTCATTCATAAGGGCTTTTCTACAAATTGTATTTCGCCTCCTGATATCCCGTGTATTTTCAGGCTAATTATTTCAGTGACAGTGGCGTACTGAGACTGGCAGTTGCAAAGGAGCAGCTCAACGCCCCATCACCGATGTACTATTGAAATGCGGGTCACTCAAAGCCTTGACTTTTTTGTTGATAAAAAAGAACGCAACCGTTACCACCAAAGCCAATTAGCAATAGTTGTGTTTTTAAGAAATTAAGAACTGATTATAAAACATTTAGCGACAACATTGCTCTCACATTTTCCGTTACCTTTGATGTATTGGCTATGAAAAGGCTCTCTCTTTTTTTATTACTTCTTCTGCATCTGAATTTTTCGGTGTTCATTCCGCAATTCGATGAAGTCGACCGACGCGGTAAAAACGGGGTGGTAGTGGATGACATCAACAGTCTTGCAGAATTTATCGATCAGGTGGTACTGGGCCACAAGGACACCACTCCTGAAGATGAAGACAATGACCAGGCGCGTCATTTTCACGCCAGCAAAGCAATCAAGTATTATTTCCAGGAAGTGGTGATCATCAAAACCATTCACCTGGAAACACCCAAGGCTTCCATTCCTCTCCCAAAACAAGAAGGCGAAATGTCTTCCATTTACTTCGAGATTCCCTCTCCTCCGCCCAAAGCTTAACTTATTATTTTGCTTTTCAAGCATTAACCAAGGCACTCTTATTTCCTGAGGCTGTGCCATTTTCTGTATTCACTATTAATTAAAAATGTAAAATGAACCATCAAGTCAAACGGCTTGTCGTTCTGATCATGTTTGCGTTGGGCATACCTGCGGGGTTGCAAGCGCAAGACTCAGTTCGGCTTACTCTACCCGAAATAGAACAGCTTTTTGTTCAGAAGAACTTATCACTTCTTGCCCAGCGCTATCATGTCGATATCGCCAGGGCTGAAGTTATTCAAGCGCGGCTTCGCATTAATCCCAATGTTCAGTTCACCGGCAATGCTTATGATCCTGCTTTAAAAAAACCACTCAACTGGAATGACAAAACCGGTCAGTATGTTTTTGATGTGCAACAACTGGTGCGTCTTGCCGGCAAGCGAAACAAGCAAATCCAGCTGGCACAGACTAGTGCAATGATGGAAGAGCAGGCGTTCTTTGACCTTCTCCGCACCCTTCGCTTTTCATTACGCTGCACCTTTTATGAACTCTATTTTTTATACCACTCCATCAATGCCTATCAGACACAAATCGACTACCTCGAAAAACTAAATGATACGCAAAACGAGTTACAACGAAAGGGAAGCATTACGTTGAAAGATGCCTTACGTATCACATCCCTTTTATATACACTCAAGGCAGAGCAAACGATCTTCGTCAACCAGGTCAACGACCTGAATGCCGAGTTACAACTTTTTATTCAGGACAACTCGATCACCATACTTCCGGTAGCCGATGGGTTGACACTCCATCAAAACGTGAATCGCTATCCACTTCCGGTGTTGCTGGATTCGGCTTATGCCAATCGCTATGACCTGCTCATAGCGAAATCCACCATTACCTATCATCAACAAAACCTGGCACTTGAAAAAGCCATGGCCGTCCCCGATCTTACTCTGGGTGCTGAATTCGACAAGCGGGGAAGTTTCGTAGACAACGCCACGTTTTTCAGTGTAGCTATGGATCTCCCCTTCTTTCACCGCAATCAGGGAAATATTAAGGCAGCCAGAATAAAAGTGGATCAGTCTGCTCTCTTATTGAAGCAAAAGCAAACGGAGGTGGAAAACGAGGTAATGAGTGCCTATTTTAAAGTAACGAGTACCGATCAAACCATTCAGTCACTGGATACTACTTTCATTGACAAACTGCAGTTTCTGTTGCAGTCGGTTACTGAAAACTTTCAAAAGAAAAACATCAGCCTGCTGGAGTTCACTGACTTCTATCAAAGCTATAAAGAGAACATTCTTCACTATAATCAACTACGCAATGAACGTATGCAGGCACTTGAAAAATTGCAATTCGCTGTAGGCAAACCTATCCTTAATCTATAAACCATGAAATCAATCACCCATTATTTATTCTGTTCTTTATCTATTGTGCTTTGGTGCTCCTGCTCCCAACCTAAAACCACTGTCGTTAAAGAATCAAAAGCTGTTCCAGACAGTGTGGTTTCGCATGTTCAGGTGGCCTCTGTGCGCAACGAAAGCATGGACGAATACATTAAACTGAATGGAAAGATTCAACCCAATGAAATGAGGCAGGCCAAAGTGTTTGCCCTGGTCAGTGGTAAGATCGAATCCATCAGTGTAGAGTTAGGCGATTTTGTACACAAAGGACAACTGCTCGCTGTCTTAAAAAGTACGGAAGTAGCCGATGTATCCAACACCCTTTCTCTGGCCGAATCGAATGTCGCCATTGCAAAGAAAGGCCTGGAGACCACGAAAGATTTATACGAAGGTCAGTTAGCTACCGAACAGGAATACCTGAATGCGACGATGACCTATAACAATGCACTGTCGGAATTAAACCGGGCAAAAGAAGTGGCCTCCATCACGGGGGGAAGTAACTCCAGTTACCTGGTCAAAGCCCCGCTGTCAGGATATGTAATTGATAAAAACATCTCCAACAATTCGGAAGTACGTCAGGATAATAATGAAGACCTGTTTGCTATTGCCGACTTATCCAATGTATGGATCATTGCCAACGTTTATGAGGCCGACATTAACAAAGTGCATATCGATGACGAAGTGGCAATTCAAACATTAGCCAACCCTGAAAAGACGTATGCCGGAAAGATTAACAAAATCTATAACGTACTCGATCCGGAAACGCGCACCATGCGGGTGCGTATCAGTATCGACAACCCGAAAGGTGAACTGAAGCCGGAAATGTTCGCCACGGTAAGGGTAAAGGTACGCTCTGCAGGTATCGCCCTGATGGTTCCCTCTCAGGCCATCATTATGGATAACAGTAAGTATTATGTAGTGGTACGTGAGAAGTCAAAACTATCCATTAAGGAAGTAGTGATCATCAAACGGGCAGGCAATAAAACATTCATCTCGGGTCTTTCCGAGAACGAAGAAGTGGTGACCAATTCGCAGGTATTTCTATTCCAGGCATTAAACACCAACTAAGATGTTTAAATTAATCAAAGAAATCATTGCCTTTTCACTGAAGAACAGGATATTCCTGTTCTTAGCCACCACTGTACTGATCGTGTGGGGAGTTATTGCTTTCCGCAATATTCCCATCGAAGCTTTTCCTGATGTAACCAATACCCAGATCACCATCATTACCCAATGGCCAGGCAGAAGCGCGGAAGAGGTTGAAAAATTTGTATCCATACCTGTAGAGGTAGCACTGAATCCGGTACAGAAAAAAACATCCATCCGCTCAACCACCGTGTTTGGTCTTTCCGTAGTGAAAGTAATTTTTGATGACGGTGTGGACGATGCCTTTGCCCGTCAACAAGTGAACAACCTGCTGCGCGGTGTAGAACTTCCCGAGCATGCCGAGCCGGACATACAGCCACCAACGGGGCCTACCGGTGAAATTTTCAGATACACATTAAGCAGTACGGAAAAGTCGGTGAAGGAACTGAAAGCCATCCAGGACTGGGTGATCCAAAGGCAGTTTCTGGGTGTACCTGGCGTGGGAGACGTGGTGAGCTTTGGAGGTGAAGTGAAAACGTACGAGATCAAAGTGAATCCGGTTAAGCTGGCTTCTTATTCCATCTCTCCGTTGCAGGTTTCGGATGCGGTAGCCAAAAGCAACGTCAACGTAGGTGGTGATGTGATTGTCGATAATTCACAAGCGTATGTAGTACGGGGCATTGGGTTGCTCAACAACGTAGAGGAGATCGGCAACATCATCATTACCAATATTGAAGGCACCCCTATTCTGGTGAAAGAAGTGGCGGATGTGGCCATCTCCAGTTTGCCACGACTGGGACAAGTGGGTAGGGATTTACAAAACGATGTCGTTGAAGGAATCATCGTGATGCGCAAGGGAGAAAACCCCAGCGAGGTAATCAAAAAAGTACAAGCAAAAATCGATTACCTCAATGAGAAAGTACTTCCTGCCGATGTACGCATCGATACGTTTTACAATCGCAACAACCTGATTGACTTTGCCACGGGCACGGTACTTCACAACATGATGGAGGGGGTGATCTTTGTAACGGTGATTGTATTTTTATTCATGGCCGACTGGCGTACTACGCTCATTGTTGCCCTGATTATTCCTCTTGCCTTATTGTTCGCGTTCATTTGCCTTACCCTGAAAGGAATGAGTGCCAACCTGCTCTCCATGGGTGCTATTGACTTTGGTATCATCATCGATGGAGCCGTGGTAATGGTGGAGGGATTGTTTGTGGTACTCGATCATCGGGCGCACAAGATGGGTATGGAGCGTTTCAACAAAATCTCGAAGCTGGGCATTATCAAAAATACAGGCGGAGAATTGGGGAAAGCCATTTTCTTTTCCAAGCTCATCATCATTGCCGCCTTGCTTCCTATTTTCTCTTTCCAAAAGGTGGAAGGCAAGATGTTCTCACCGCTGGCATGGACACTCGGGTTTGCCTTACTGGGAGCATTACTATTGACATTGACACTGGTGCCATTACTCAGCAGTTTATTGCTGAAGAAAAATGTAAAAGAAAAACACAATGTATTTGTGGAATTCATTACCGAAGGCACCATGAAAATGTTTTCGTGGACATACCGGCACAAGAAGATTTCGCTTATTACTGCCATGGGCATGATGGCCATAGGGCTTTTCTCGTTTACGTTTTTGGGAACCGAATTTCTTCCGGAACTGGATGAAGGAGCCATTTATATACGGGCCACTTGTCCTTTGAGTGTATCACTGGAAGAGTCACGCAACCTGTCGAACAAGATGCGTAAGATAATTCGGGATTTTGACGAGGTACGGCAGGTGATGTCGCAAACCGGCCGGCCCAATGACGGAACCGATGCCACCGGTTTTTATAACATCGAGTTTCATGTGGATATCTATCCGAAGAAAGAATGGAAGAGCGGCATCAGCAAAGAGGAACTGATCGAGCAAATGCAAAAGAAGCTGGAGGTGTTTCCCGGTGTGGACTTAAACTTCTCTCAACCCATTATGGACAACGTAGAGGAAGCCGTATCAGGGGTGAAGGGCTCGCTGGTAGTTAAAATCTATGGCGACAGCCTGTCGATTACAGAAAAGAAGGCAAACGAAGTCTATCACATTATGAAAGGCATTGAAGGAGTAGAAGATCTTGGTGCCATACGCAACATCGGTCAGCCTGAATTACGCATCGACTTAAGTGCATCGAAGATGGCATTGTATGGTGTCACTACGGTGGATGCCAACGCCATCATTGAAATGGCGATCGGAGGGAAAGCCATCTCGCAGATTTACGAAGGCGAGCGGAAGTTTCAACTAAGACTGCGCTATGATGAGCAATACCGCAGTAATGTGGAAGCGATTGGTAACCTAATGGTGCCCACGCTGAGAGGTGCGCAGGTTCCTATTAAAAACATAGCACGTATTGAAAAACTTACCGGCCCGAGTCTCATCTTCCGTGATGATAATCGCAGGTACAGTGCCGTGAAATTTTCTGTGCGTGGACGCGATATGGGCAGTACCATCGCGGAAGCTCAGAAAAAAGTAAGCAAGGCCGTTCAGTTGAATAAAGGATACGAAATTCAGTGGGCAGGTGATTTCGAAAACCAGCTGCGCGCCACGAAACGGCTACAGGAAGTAGTGCCCATCAGTCTCCTGCTTATTTTCCTAATCCTGTTCATGATGTTTGGCGATGTGAAAGACGCAGGCATGGTATTGCTGAATGTACCTTTCGCTATTATTGGAGGCATCGCTGCCCTGCTGATTACAGGAACCAATTTCAGCATATCGGCCGGCATCGGTTTTATTGCCCTTTTCGGAATTTGTATACAAAACGGTGTGATCCTCATCTCGGTTTTTAAAGGCAACCTGCTACACATATCGAAGAGGGAATTTACCTATGAGGCGCTGGAGAAAGCAATCAAAGAGGGTGTGCGCACACGAGTTCGCCCCGTAGTCATGACTGCATTGATGGCCGCCATCGGGCTGATGCCTGCTGCCTTGTCCACCGGTATTGGTTCTGAAACGTCAAAGCCGCTGGCCATCGTTGTGATCGGAGGCTTGGTCACGGCTACCATACTTACGCTCCTGGTATTCCCGTTATTCTTTTATCTGGCTTATCGAAAGATGGGGAAGACAACAGCGGCCATCGCATAACCCTGACGCACCGCACTATTTAAAACTAAAACATAAGGCAGGCAGCTCTGCCTTATGTTTTTTATACCCTCAATCATGTATGGTTAAGACAGGATCGAGGGGCGGATTACTGTTTTCACTCTCCCGATCACCAAAGCAATAGCGGTATCTGCCGCTATTGCTTTGGTGATCGGAAGCACGAATAACAAAAAGTAAAACCGTGGATGTACCTCTGCACTACTCACTTCGCAACGCCTCTACCGGATTGGCGCGTGCGGCCCGGATAAAGTGATAACTCACCGTAAGCCACGCAATACTTCCGGCTACTACTCCACCCCACAAAAACAGCCATGGACTCAGCTCAATGCGATAAGCAAAGGTACTTAGCCATTCCTTCATGGCATACCAGGCCAGTGCCGAAGCAATAACAAAAGAAATGACCACCAGCAGCATGAATTCTTTCGACAGCATGCTGTTTACCGAGGCGACCGAGGCACCCATTACTTTGCGGATACCGATCTCTTTGGTGCGTTGTTCCGCCGTGAAGGAAGCAAGACCAAGCAAGCCAAGGCAGGCAATGAAGATCGCCATGCCGCTCATCACCGTAAAGAGTTGCCCCAGCCGTTGCTCTTCGCGAAACAGTTCGTCAAATTTCTGGTCCAGAAAAGCATATTCGTAGGGTTCGTTAGGGGCGTATCGTCTCCAGATTTTTTCCACAGAAGCAATGACATCCCTGGTATCGCCATTATACCGAACCAGCATATTGAAATACCTTTTGGTGATCGGGAGAATAACTACTGGTTTTACTTTCGTCTTAAATGACTCAAACTGGAAGTCTTTCACTACTCCGATCACAGTCATACCCGCGCTCACTTCCGATCCATCACCCGTTAATTTCTCATTGAGCGGATGCGTCCAGCCAAGCGCCTTGACTGCTGCTTCGTTAAGTACACAGGCGGCCGAATCAGAGGCCAGTTCTTTCGAAAAGAACCTTCCCTGTGCCATTTCCAGTTGAAGCACTTCGGTATGATACGGATCGGTGTAGTAGGTCGCAAAAGCCATGTCTTTCTTGGTGCCTACCGCCCGATAAATGCCCACCATATCCATGCCCGGAAATACATTGTCGGTATAGCTGGCCTTCACTATTCCTGCATGACTATTCAAGGCATGGATGAACGCCTGCTGGTTATTTTTAAGCAGCATGGTATTTTTCAGGATCATCACGTTTTTCTTGTCAAACCCTATATTTCTGTTCTGCAGGTAGCGGAGCTGATTATACACCACAAGTGTGCATATCATCAGCGCAATGGAAATCACAAACTGCACCACTACCAGCGAACTGCGTATGCCCTTGCTCTTCATACCTGATTTCAGGTTGCCTTTCAACACATCGATGGGACGGAAGGCCGTGAGATAGAAAGCCGGATAACTGCCCGCGAGCAACGCCACCGTAATGAAGACAACGGCAATAGCCCCAATCAGCGCAGGCGAAAGTACAGTACGAAACACAAGCGCTTTGCCCGAAAGCAGATTGAACGAAGGGATAAGCAGATACATGGCCACAACCGCAATGGCCATGGCGGCGAAAACATAGAGAAACGATTCGGACAGAAACTGCGCAATCAGTTTGGAACGAGGCGAACCGAGTGTTTTTCGCAAGCCCACTTCTTTGGCGCGACTGGCCGATCGTGCGGTAGCCAGGTTCATAAAGTTGATGCACGCGATCAGCAAAATGAATAAACCCACCGCGGCCATAATGTAAACGTACTTGATGTCGCCCGCAGGCGCGAGTCCGTCAAGCTCCGGATGGTACAAATGATTGCTCGAAAGAGGATAGGTGAAGAAGGTATAGATACCACCTTGCTTTATAAAATCGCTCATGCTCACCCCAAAGTAATCTTCGATTTCCGGAGCCACGTGCTTGTTTACGATGTCCTTTAGCTTCGCATCAATGGACTCCGCCTTCACCATCGGGTTCTTTCTGAAATAGATATAAGTGCCGTCCATATCACCCCAGCCTCCTTTTGTCATTGCTTTATCTGATGAGGCAGAGAGCAGCAGGTCGTATTGGATATGTGTATTGGGAGGTGCCTGCTCTGCTACACCCGTCACCTTGTACACTCTGTTGTCGCTGCCCATCGTTAAGGTTTTTCCTAAAGCCGGCTCGTTGCCAAAATACTTGATTGCAAGAGCCGAGGTAAGTACTACGGAATTAGGCTCTTTCAATGCAGTAGAAGCATCCCCTTCCAGAAGGTGGTAGCTGAAGAACCGGAAGAAGTTGGAATCGGCATAGAACGCCTTCGTCTCTACAAAGGCGTTACCGTCACTGCGCACCACCAGGTTTCTCAACGACCAGGGGTTGATGCGTGTGGCCTGCTCTACCCCGGGTATATCGCGGAGCATCGCTGCCGCCAACGGTGGACAAGTGGATGCCATCTTGAATTCCTGCCCTCCAAAATTGATATGCAGCCCTACGTGATAGATATTTTCGTGGTCATAATGAAAGCGATCAAAGGTGAGTTCGTCATAGATATACAGGCCGATAAGGAAGCAGGCGGTGAGACCCAAAGCAAGACCTGACAGATTCAAAACCGCGTAGAACTTATGTTTACGAATGTTTCGCAGTGCAATGAGAAGGTAATTCTGAAGCATCGTCGTTGTGTTAAAGGGGTAACAAGGGCACTGTGTTCACAGGTATCACCCCATCAACAAGCTGGCTTGTACTTACGATGCCATGTCGTTTCATTTAGTTGTATAAGCATGCTTTTACGATATGTACGAGCCCGTTCATATTGAACCGGCACGTACATTTATACTTCATCAAATGAGTAAGAGGAGTAATCGTTCTGAAAATATTCTGAAAAAAAAATCATCATTTGCATTGGATAATGATTGCATCGCTTAAATTTATTGCAGCTTTCATCTCATCTCATGAGAGTAAGTAAACAAAAACAAGCATAACCACTAAATTGTATTGACGCTATGGCAAAGAAAAAAGCGAAAAAAGTAGTTAAGAAAGCAACCAAAAAAGCAGCGAAGAAATCGGCTAAGAAGGTTGTAAAAAAAGCAGCAGCCAAGAAGAAACTGGTCACTAAAAAGGTAGTGAAAAAAGCTGCCAAGAAAGTAGCAAAAAAGGTGACCGCTAAAGCTAAACCTGCCGGAAAAGCAGTAGCCAAGAAGGCCTCATCGGTAAAGAAGGCCGTGGTAAACAAAGCTAAAGCGGTAAAAAAAGCAGTAGCTACGAAGGCCAAATCAGTGATCAAAGCGGTAACTGAAAAAGCAGCGGAAGTGAAAGAAGCCGTAGCCGAAAAAGCAGCGGAGGTAAAAGAAGCCGTAGAAACAAAAGTAGAAGAAGTGAAGAACAGCTTCGGAAGCACTCCGGAAACTTCGAACTAATACCGCTTATCGATACAATACGAAAGCCAGCTCTTAGCTGGCTTTCGTATTGTAGGACGATACCTGATGATCATTGAAATAATACTGAACTGTACTTCGAAGGGTTTTGGATGATTGCTGCCGTACCTCTGCTCACGGAAAGCAAGGCATGCTCATCAATGTGCACAGGCAACTTGAACTTGCGTGTGAGTCGTTCCTTGACACCCCGAAGCAACGCATTTCCACCCGTTACATGGATTCCTCCTTTGTAAATATCGGCTGCCAGTTCGGGCGGGCAGCTCTCCAGTGTTTGCTGAATACCACTTTCAATAAGCGAGAATGATTTATTGAGAATAGCGGAAACTTCGCGATAGCCGATTAAACGACTGGCCGGAATACCTTCCATCAGATTTTTACCTTTCACTCTGGTTACTGGCTCCGCTTCACCTTTCAGGCTCAGATCATCGATAACAGCACCGGCATTGATCTTGATCTGCTCCGCTGTTTTCAGGCCAATGGCCATGTTGTAGTGCTTACGGAAGTGATCCTGAATGTCTTCATCAAACGTATCACCGGCTATCTTGATTGACCGAAACGTTGCAATACCGCTTAAGCTGATCACGACAATCTCGGTGATGCCTCCACCTATATCCACTATCAGCTTACCATCGGGCTCCTGTATATTCAGGTTCATGCCCAGGGCTGCGGCCAGTGGTTCATAAACCAGCCTGGTGTTGCGCGAACGAAACTGATCCAGTGCATCGCGCAACGCACGTTTTTCCACTTCGGTCGTGTCGTACGGTATGCCCGAGATCAGGTAATGGTATCCGCTGGAGAAGAAGCGCTTCTTCCGAACGCGGTTCACCATGGCATTGAGCATCTTCCGTGTCGATTCACCATCGGCAATCACCCCCCCTTTCAGCGGTTTTACCGGCCTCAGGTCGGAGTGCGTTTTTTCAAACATATCAAATGCCTCGTCTCCCACCGCTTCAATCCGGTTATTGTTTTGATTAATCACCAGACAGGTAGGCTGCGACAATAGTACATTGTGCTGGTCAGTAAGCAGCGTATTGCTGTTGCCTAAATCAATGGCCAGGTTTTGCTCATTCCGGTTATATAGAAACATGATACACGTAATTACTTTTCAAAGTAAGGTAAAAAGACAGTAAAACAAGAACCTTGCCCCGGGTTGCCTTCAAAAGATGCTTTGCCTTGCAGTTTCTCCACTGCTTTTTTCACCAGGTACAAGCCGAGCCCATTCCCTTTCGATCGTTCATTGGCACGGAAATACATTTCAAACAGCCGGTTACGAAACTCCTCGGCCACTCCTTCCCCATTATCGGTTACGTTAATCCGTATTCCGTCAACACCTTCTTTTACTTGCCTTACCTCTATTTGAATAAACGGATTGACGGGTGATGAAAAGTGAATGGCATTCTCAATCAGGTTTTCGAGAATAATACGAACGATCAGGGGATAGGAGTTATAAGCAACGGCTACCTCCACTCTTCGCTCTACACGAATACGCTTTTCAATAATGGCCTTGCGTTGCAGATCCAGTACAAAATTCAATTCGTTGTCAAACAACACTTCGCGCAGGATCAGATCGGTAGAGGATATCTGGCTTACGGATTGCAGTTTGCCCAACATACGGTCCAGGTTGTGTGCCGTCTCGTTTACCTTTGTAAACAACTCCAGCGCGGCACTGTCTTTCACGCTGATCTTGGCTACCTCGGCCAATCCCATAAAGGTGGTCAATGGCCTGCGGAAGTCATGGGAAGAGCGGTAAATGAACATGTCCAGTTCCTGATATGCTTCCTTCAGCTGTTGCGTGCGCTCCTCCACTGAATTCTCCAGCCCTTTGTTGATTTCCTGTATCGTTTCACTTGCCTCAATCAACTCTTCTGACTGCGCCTGTATTTCTTCTTTCTGCTCGCGGATTTCCTTGTTCAGTTTATTGAGTTCATTATTTGCAATGATCTTGCTTTTGTAATACCGGAACAAGACGTACGTGATCAGCGAAATGAGAACAAGTGCGAGCAGGATTAACCCCATCAATATATTCTGAAAGCGAATGCGTGCATTTTGTGTTTCAATCTGCGCTTCTTTCACTTTATTCTGTTCGTGCAATGATTCAATCTCCCGCTCTTTCTTATCCAATTGATAGAGCGCATCACGCTGAATTGCTGCCAGAGAATTCTCACGGTTCACAATACTATCGTTCAGCGTGATGTACCGTTCATAATAAGCAGTGGCATGGCTATGTTTACCGGCCTGGCGATACATGCGCGCGAAACCAAGGTAGTTATCACGCCTGTCCACCGGCAGGCCATTCTTGCTCAGTATAGCGAGTCCTTCTGTCAGGTATTTCTCTGCTTTCACAAAATCACGTTTATCCGAATAGACCATTCCTATAAAGGTGCTGGTGGCCGCTACGATCCGTGTATTGTTTAGTGATCGGGCAAACTCCAGATCTTCCCGGAGATATTTCAGTGCTTCCTCATATCTTCCTTGTGCGCGGTACACACGGGCAATGTTAAACAGGGTATTGGCCACGAGGGTATTCAGGTGCAGCGCTCTTCTGAATACCAGTGAGGAGTCATAATGCGCCAGCGAATGCACGTACGCTTTCTGGTCGAACTTAATATTTCCCAGAAGGTTATGTGCAAATGCTTCACTGGCTTTGTCTTTGATTTGCTTCATC
>JAHEZH010000122.1 GCA_023251155.1 Flammeovirgaceae bacterium
TTCCTTTTTATTCTTGTGGAAAAAATGCGACAGCTTGAAACGGGTTCATCATAGATGAGTTAACCTCTCGGCGGTTGTTTCGCGTGTCGTCATTTCATGTTGCTTTTCTACAAGGTACCTACAGGATTGCCGCGATAAGTATTCGTTCTTTTGTTCATAAAGACAATGATTTAATCGGAATGCCCCCTCCCGATCACCTTATTAAAAAGGGCAACAGGGTAAAAAGTCAATAAAATGTTGCAGACTGTACGCACTTTTCTGCCGTAATCCTGTTATAGAGATACATTCAATAATTTCGATATGTCGATTAAACTCAGCGTGCTTGACCAGACTCCCATTCGCAAGGGAAGTAATGCCTACGAAACCTTACAGGAAAGTATTCTTTTGGCCAAGCTTGCTGACCAGTTGGGATTTACGCGCTATTGGTTGTCGGAGCATCACAACATGGCTACACTTGCCGGAGCAGCGCCTGAAGTATTGATTGCGCGATTGGCAGGTGAAACCACCCGCATCAGGTTCGGATCAGGAGGTATTATGCTTCCTAATCACAGCACATTGAAAGTAGCGGAGAATTTTCGTTTACTCGAAGCTCTTTATCCGGGGCGTATCGACCTGGGTATTGGTCGTGCACCAGGGGGAGACCGGCTTACCGCAAGCTTGTTGAACCCATCGAATAAGTTTGATCCGCAGGAGTATGTTCAGCAGATTATGGATCTTAAAGGCTTTCTGGCTACGGATCATGCGCCAGGTACCATTCGTGAGAAAGTAACTGCCATCCCTGATATTGGTACCGAGCCTGATTTGTGGATGCTTACCTCCAGCGGGGAGAGCGCGTACATTGCCGCACACTTTGGTCTGGCATTATCATTCGCCCAGTTTATTAATCCCCTAGGGGGCCCGGAGGCACTGGAAGTTTATAAAGAACGATTCAAACCATCCGCACAGTTTTCATCTCCGCAAACCAGCGTCGGTATTTTTGTGTTTTGTTCGGATAACGAGGAAAAAGTAATGCGCATGCAGGCCATTATGGATTACCGCCTCATCAGTTTTGAACGTGGACGTATCGATCTGAGTCCCTCGTATGACGAAATAAAATCAGAGCGGTATACTCCGTCTGAATTGGTGCGTTTACAACACAACCGGCAGCGCATGATTGTGGGTAATCCCGACCAGGTAAAACAAAAGATCAATCAGCTTGCCCGCACTTTCGATACGGAGGAAGTCGTGATTGCCACTTTTGCGGAAACACAACAGGATCGTTTCAGGTCTTACGAGTTAATCGCAAAGCAATTTGAGCTGTCACTACTTAATACGGTAGCAACCTCGGAAGCCAAGGTATAAACACTTGCCTTTTATCCCTTCATAGCGCCATTTACATGCTGATGTAAATCGGTCTTACTATTCCGCCAAAATACTTTTATATTTCATAACCTGAACGTAAGGGTAACCCCTCCCTGTGTACGTCCAGATGATTGGTATTTAACTATGGCCCGAACTATGAAGATGAACTCAATCGCTTTTAAAAAGTATGTGACGGTGGTGTTGCTTTTATCGGCAATGGCAGCCCATGCCCAATGGACCAACCTGATCACCAAAGACTTAAAGGGCTGGAAGCAGCTGAACGGTAAAGCAAAGTACGAACTGGTAAAGAACGAGATTGTAGGTACCACAGTAGCCAGCGAGCCCAATTCCTTTTTGGTGACCGAAGAAACGTACGGAGATTTCATTCTGGAACTGGAATTTAAAATCTATGAAGGTGCCAACTCGGGCATCCAGTTTCGCAGCGAAAGTAAAGCGGATTATAAAGATGGTCGCGTACACGGTTATCAATGTGAGATCGATACATCGCCACGTGCCTGGACAGGCGGTATCTATGATGAAGCGAGAAGAGATTGGTTGTATCCGATGGAATACAATCCGAAAGCAAAGACTGCCTTCAGGCAAAATGAGTGGAACAAGATCCGTATTGAATGCATTGGTCCTGTTATGCGCACGTTTGTGAATGGAATAGCCACCGCCAATCTGGTGGATAATCTTACTCCAAAAGGTTTTATTGCCCTGCAGGTACATGCGGTAGACGCAAAAGATGTTGGTAAAGAAATCCGCTGGAGAAACATACGTATCCAAACTAAAAATCTGACGCCAACACCTGCGGATGATATTTTCGTTGTTAACCTTCTGCCCAACCAATTATCCGAACAGGAAAAGAAAAACGGGGTTACCTTGCTTTGGGATGGCAAGACCACCGATGGATGGCGCGGAGCCTACAAAGATAAATTTCCGGATAAAGGATGGGAGATTAAAGATGGTTTGTTCAGCGTACTGCCGTCCGGCGGAGGAGAGTCAACCAACGGTGGTGATATTGTAACCCAGAAGGAGTTTGCTTTCTTCGATTTACAATTTGAATTCAAACTGACGGAAGGTGCCAATAGTGGAGTGAAGTATTTCGTGACCGAAAAAGAGAATAATGGCGGCTCTGCGATCGGATTGGAATATCAGATCCTGGATGATGAGCGCCATCCGGATGCGAAGCTGGGAGCGGTGGGTAACCGTACCTTGGGTTCGTTATATGATTTGATCCCTTCACTAAAAATACCACGCGGCCTGCATAAAATAGGAGAGTGGAATCAAGGCCGTATTATTGTTTATCCGGACAATCGTGTGGAGCATTGGCTCAACGGATATAAGATCGTGGAATATCAGCGTGGTACTCCTGTCTTTTATGCGTTGGTAGCACGAAGTAAATATGCGCAATGGGATAAATTCGGCATGGCCGATCAGGGACACATTCTTTTACAGGATCATGGCAATGCGGTTTCATTCAAGAGTATAAAAATGAAAGAACTACATTAATTTGATCATGAGATAAGGGGAAGATCGAAAATGAAAAATCAATCTTCTATTGCCTACATCATCTTCCAATCAACATATTTTCAAATCTTCAAATTATTCCGATGACTTCACGAAGAGACTTTATTAAAAAATCGACACTGGCCATGGGCGCAGTGGCTTTCAGTGCGAAGAGTTACGCACGTATCATTGGCGCTAATGACCGCGTGCAGGTGGGAGTGATTGCGTTCTCTGATCGGTTCAGGACATCGCTATTCCCGGCATTCAATAATCACTACAAAGAATTGAACTTTGACATTGTAGCCGTATCCGACATCTGGAAGAAGAGAAGAGAAGAAGGACAGGCTTTTCTGAAAGAGAAGATGGGGCACGAGGTAAAAGCACACCGCAATAACGAAGAACTTTATGCCGCAAAAGGAGTAGATGCAGTATTTGTCAGCTCATCCGATTTTCAGCATGCACTTCATGCGATTGAAGCAGTGAAAGCAGGATGTGATGCGTATACCGAGAAACCTTTTGCTGAAACGATGGAGGACAATCGTGCGGCCTTGAAAGCCATCAAAGATTCAGGCAAGATTGTGCAAATAGGTTCGCAGCGCAGAAGTGGTGCGAATTACCAGGCTGCCGCTGAGTTCATTCAAAGTGGTAAGTTTGGTGCCATCACTATGGTGGAGCTTACCTGGAATGTGAACCAGCCCGGACGCTGGAGGAGACCTGAGTTAGTCGCCCAACTGAAAGAAGAAGATACCGATTGGAAGCGTTTCCTGATGAATCGTCCCTTCGAACCATTCGATGCACGCAAGCATCTTGAATACCGGTTGTTCTGGCCCTACTCTTCAGGCATGCCCGGTCAGTGGATGAGTCACCAGATCGATACGGTTCATTGGTTCAGCGGCTTGAAACATCCTCGCAGCGTAGTGGCCAACGGGGGAGTGTACTTCTGGAAAGATGGCCGCAAGAACTGGGACACGACAACGGCTGTGTTTGATTACGGACCGGAGAATGATCCAACTACAGGATTCCAGGTGACATTCAGCTCACGCATGCACAATGGTGACGAGCATCCGGCGGAGATCTATTATGCCAACGGAGGTGAGTTAAACCTGATCACCAACAAAGTTTCTCCTGCGGGTGGCCTTACCGAAAACTTTGCCAGACCAATGAACCTGAAAGCAAATCTCTTGCCTTCACTGGATATTGCCGATATATCCGTAAAGACCAGTGCCGCAGCCAATACCGGTGGAGATGTAACGACATCAAACCACGTGCGCAACTGGATGGAATGCGTACGTAGCCGCAAACAACCCAACGCTTCCGTAGAGGCGGGATACAGTCATTCCATTGCGACCATCATGACCAATGCCGCAGTTCGCACCGGCATGAAAGCCACCTTTGATGAAAAGACACAGGAAGTAATGGTGGGAGGGAAAGTGTTTAAGTATTGATATTGATTGAGAGATTTAATACGGTGTTGATTTGAAAATGGAGTGCTCAGAAGTACTCCATTTTCAAATTACTCTCTTCAGGTTAAATAATCGGAGCCGCCAAGCATTCCTCCGGAATTCTAAACGCATCCACCAAAGGCACTGCGTCCTGTCGGATGTCCCAGCAGAGCTGATTCACTAGTTTCCGGATGGCTTTTGTTTTTACTCCGTCCATGTAGCCTTGCTCCAGGTACCAGCCTCTGTTTTTTTCTAATTGGGATAGCGCAAAGAGCTGACAGAGTTTGGTAAGTACTGCTTTGCTACTCTCTTCTTTAACTTCGGCAATGGCGGCTATGAATTGTTCCAGAATAATGCGCTCGATGTAGGCGAAGCTTACTTGAATGAGGTGATGCATACTTACATTCATGGCATCAAATGAATCCATACCCTCATCAATCAACCGCTTGAGTCGTTTGGCAGCGGAAGCAAGAATATCATTTTCACGATACTTAAACGCGCTCAGGTGGAATTCGAAATCCAGCAGGTGTGCTTCATCGGTATTGCGTACCGCGATGGGGTTTTTCTCAGCAATAGAAGTCTTGGCAAGATCCGCTACATAGTTTAAGATACCAAATGCATTCATATTGCTGAAGGACTGTTTGAATGCGGTTAGCCGGCTCTTGGCAACCAGCTGCATCAGTACGGTATTGTCACCTTCAAACGTGGTATAGATTTCCGAGTCGTTTTTCAATGTGCCAATCCGATTTTCAAACAAGTAGCCTTTGCCGCCACATGCCTCGCGGCACTCCTGCAGGGTGTGTGTGGTGTTCCAGGTAGTAAATGATTTCAACCCGGCTGCCAGTGCTTCAATTTCCTGCATGTCGTCTTCCGATCGTTTTAAGAAGCGTTCAGTCAGGTACTGCAGTGAAAAATGCAAAGCATAGGCGTTCGCCAGCAATGGCATGAGTCTGCGCTGATGTGTTCGGTAGTTCAGGATAGGCACTTCCGCTCCGCCTTCCGGACCAAACTGTCTGCGCTGATCACCGTATCTTATGGCTATGGTCAATCCGGATTTGGACGCGGCATTTCCAGAGCGTGGGATGCCAATACGCCCACCCACCAGGGTGCCCAGCATCGTAAAGAACCGGCGATTGTCACTGGAGATCGGACTGGTGAACTTTCCCTCTTCACTGACACCGGCAAAACGATCGAGCATGTCTTCGGCAGGAATCACTACGTTCGTGAACTGTATCTTGCCGTTATCCACTCCATTCAATCCCATCTTGCGTCCGCAGTCTTGAATACTTATTCCGGGCAAGGTCTTTCCTGACTTATCGCGTAGTGAAACAACAAAAGCACTTACTCCATAATCTTTGCCATCGATGATGAGCTTGGCAAATACAGTTGCTTTCTGTCCGTGTAATGCAGCATTGCCGATGTATTCTTTCTTTGCCTTTTCGTGAGGAGTGTGGATGATAATCGTCTTGGTCGGATGATCATAAGTGGCCGTAGTCTCAATACCTTTCACATTCGAACCATGACCGGTTTCTGTCATGGCAAAACATCCTGGTAACTCAAGAGTGCCAATGTCTTTCAAATATTTCTTATGATGTTTTTCTGTGCCTAGAAAGTACACACTCATCCCCCAAAGTCCGAACTGTACACCAAACTTAATCACCATGCTGAGGTCATGATAGCTCAGGGTTTCCATCACCGTGAAATAGGCGCGCATATCCGCTTGCCCTCCAAATTCTTTCGGGAAAGCCATCGAACCGAAACCCTGCTCTGCCAGCAGCTTGCACCACGCCAATACCTTTTCACGGTATTCATTCAGGTTGTCGGTTTCAATGTATTCGAATTGCGGATCGGAAATCACGGCTTTTACTTTAGCAATCACTTCGTGCTGTGATCCTTCCAGCACAGCGGCCAGTGCATCTACATTAAAGGTGCTTTGGGTGCTGTGCAGTTCTGTTTTGGTATCACGTCCGGTGGAGTTAAAATGAAATGAAGACTCGCGACTGATGATACCCAATGCTCCTTCGATTTGGGTGAGCGATAGGGAAGCTTCATCATTAATCTGACCACCATGACGTACAGAAAGTTTTTTACCGAGCTCGCTTAAGCTATCACTGGTATTGCCTGCCGCATTTTTAATTTCTTGCTGCCAGTTTTTAAATTCGTCAGGTGATGGAGCCGCAGCGGGATTGATTTGTTGTAATAAGAAATCCTTTTCTTCTTTATTCAGCCAGCCGATCTGAAGAATAAGATCATGAATGATTTTGATTTCACTTGGCGTAAGCACCGCATCTTCCCATACGGTATAAAGCAAAGGAAGAAAAATATAGAGGTTGGGATTCTTTTTAAGCAATGGTGACTGAAGCATAAATGAACAATTTAAGAGGCACTAAGGTAAGGAAACCAGCCCTAAATAGAAGATAGAAAACCTTCTTTGTGAAATGGTTTGTCTATCTTGAATCGTTATCCATTCCTGCTGATTATGAGTGCAATAAAGTACCGCGAACTATCCCTGACGGAAATAATTGAAGAATCGAATCTGGTTGTGGAGGTGAAGTTCGTTAAGAAATACAGGGAAGAAGTCGCTATGGCCAGGAAAGACGGATCCGATGTACCAATACCTCCCGCTTTTGTAAAGAAGGGTAATCTGTTCCGGGTTATGAACGTTTTAAAGAACAAGGGGGATTTTAAAGTTGGCGATCAGATCAAAGTACCTGAAGAGAATTGGCGAAGGTCATTGAGTCAATACAAGGAAACTCACCTCGATGGACCGGTTAAGTCGTTCACGGTGTTGGACTATGCCACTGAAATTAAATCTATTTCCAAAGTTACGGTATTGTTCCTTCATTACTTTCAGGATATGTATGAACTCACGGCTCGCCATTCCTATGAAGGAAATACCGCTATGGAAAAGGTGAAGATCTTAATAGAAGCGGAGTAGTGAGGGGTGTTCCCGTGTAACTGTGGCAATCATCAGGTTTTCTGTTTCTTCTTCTTGGCGGAAGGAAATAAAACATTGTTCAGGATCAGCCGGTATCCAGGTGAGTGTGGATGTAAATTCAGATCAGTCGCTTCACGCCAGCGGCCAGGCACGCCCTCAGGATCATGACCTCCATAAAATGTCCAATGACCAAGACCTAATTCTCCGTAGAGGTAACGTACGTTCTCTCCATTACTGTTTTCGCCAAGTAGGGTAGGCTGTATTTTGATAAGGTACTTATTGAAAGCCGTAGTCTGCCCCATGAACTCGCGGATAATGTGCTCGTGATTTTGATTGAGCAGTGATGGAATGATATCCCACTTGGCAGAGAAATCAAACAATGTGAAGTATCCCAATGGTTGCTCAGAGAAATTCATACGACCGGTGTTGATATCCGAAAATTTACGACTATAACCAGGCTCTAAGGTAAAGTTTTCAAAGGCCAGCGTTTTGCTGAAGTCAAGCTTGGACTGCGCAATCGGGTCAGGGCCATCACCATCAAATTCACTTTCGCTGATATCCACACCGTCAGCGGCTAAGGCAATGTCAAACGTCTCCGCACCGGAGCACATGGCAAACAGATAACCACCGCCTGCACAGAACGCTTTTATTCTTTTGGCAACGGCCAGTTTCATTTCTGATACCTTACTAAACCCTAGTTGAGCTGCCAATGTCTCCTGCACTTTCGATTCCATCACGGCAGACTCTCTGCGCATGAAACGTCCGTGCTGACCGGTAAAGTCTTCGTGATGAAGATGAAGCCAGTCGTACCCGGTCAAGGCCTCTTCCAGAATCTCTTTGTCATAAATGATGGTGTACGGAATCTCGGCATAATTCAGTACCAGGATGACCGCATCGGTATCATCGTTGATGAATGCATTTTTGGGGGAATACACGGCAATGCGCGGCACCTTTCCCATCTGCACCACATTCATGTTTACGGCAGGACTTGCAATCTCATTCAGTATGGCGTTGGCGCGGCTGTCGGTAATGATTTCGTACGAGATACCGCGCACGGTACATTCCGTTTCGGTAGCCGTAGAGTACTTGAATAGAAAACTGCCACCACGATAATTCAGCAGCCAGTCAACGCTGTTATCCTTCTTCATGGCCCAGTAGGCAAGGCCGTACGCTTTGAGGTGGTTTTTCTGCTGATGGTCCATAGGAATAAGAAGGGACGTAGCGAAGCTGCATACCGAAGAAAAAGCCAGAAGCAGGAAGAGCCATCGTTTCATGTGCCGGGAAAGATGATCTGCTTCTAATATAAGAAAAATTATTGGTGCATAGCCTCTGTCAGCCGTGGAAGAATCCCGTTTACTTCTTCTCGAAATACAAGTGATAGTGCAAACTGCAATTGGGATTAAATGCAGCGGTACAATGTGGACATTGATTGCCCGCATTCATGTACTCATCGATGGTAAGTTCGTGCTGGCATTGCCCGCACAAAATGGCTGTGGTATCGTATTCCGCTATTGGCCAGACCTGAGCTGCATGATCAGCCGTTTCCTCATGGCAGGAATAGCACGGGTAATAGGTGTTGCAGCATTTGAATTTAATGGCGATGATGTCGTTAGCGGAATGATAATGAACACATCGGGTGAATTCGTCAATGGGCTTGCCCGAAATAGCAGGAGGCGGAGTGCGTGATGGCATATACGATTTATACGGCTTGTACCGAAAGATCTTCGATCATTTTATAATGGGCCAGCTTTCTAAATGTGTCCGCACTCTTTCGCTTAGTGCGCTCTTTGGTAACCAAATCGCATTCGTATAATCCAAAACGCATCGTAGGGCCGAGGTGCCATTCAAAATTATCCCATGTGCTCCACCAGAAGTACCCTCTGATATCAATGCCATCACGAAGTGCATCATGAAGTACTTTCGCATAGTCAATAATAGCTTTCTGACGAAGCGTATCGCTGGCATCGCACACGCCATTCTCGGTAATGATGATGGGTTTCCTGTATTTGTTCCAGTAGCGGTTAATGCAAGTTCGCAATCCCTCCGGATGATACTCCCACATATCATCGTGCGGTACACCCATCTTCTTGATTTTTTCAGGATGATCAATGTAGGTGATGGGCAGCGGATCGTGCGAGAGGCGCGCATAGTAACTCATCCCAAAGAAATCGACTTTTTCGAAATGACGAGGTACCCATTCCATGTACCACCAGTCGCTGAGGCGCGAGGGGAACCAGCCCAACACATTCTCGTTATCAAAGACGACTGCGTTGTGCGATATGCCTATGGGCTGATGCGGATTTTTTTCTTTGATGTAATCGTAGATCAGATCGTGCGCCTTGCCCATGTTCTTTACGGCAATGGCTGCCTTTACGGGATTGATCTTGAAAGGAGGAAAAAATCCACTGATCCAGCCAAAGCTGGCATATACATTCGGTTCATTGAACGTATTCCAATGACTGACATACTCACCAAAGGTATCTACGATCTTCTTCGCAAAGTCCACCCACAATACAATGTTCTCTTCTTTCTCCCAGCCACCTAGCTGCGCAAACCATTTTGGATTGGTGAAGTGATGAATGACCATCATGATCTTCACCTTGCGCTGTTTAAGATCATCCAGAAATGTTTTGTATTCGGTAACGGTGGCGGCATGCAGTTCTCCGTGGGGTGTGCGTTGCAGTTTACTCCACATCAATCCCATGCGATAACAGGGTGCCAGTGAGGCAATGATTTCGGCATCTTCCTTGAAGCGCAGTTCGTGATCGGTAGTGCGATCGAAGAGGTGGCCGTCTTTTGATTTTACACCTTGCCAGTCGTGCTCAAAAGCCGTTTCAATTTGTGTGGCAGCGGTACTTGTTCCAAAGAGAAAGTCTTTGGGAAAATGATATTCCATTTACTGCAGCTGGGTCGCTGTGGTAGCTTCTTTACGACTGATGGTGGCTTGCTCGTTCTCCCACGCATTCCAGTACTTTTTCAACAGATTCAGATCTTCTTCGAGGCACGGATATTTGTTCGCGTTCGGAAATGAAGGCTGTTCACCATTGGCCAGTTGTGTCATACTTAGTCCGCCTGTCCATTCAAAGTGACCAGGGTCATATAAGTGCCTCCAGCGTCCGCCCCAGCGCAAGCCGAGTTGTTCTCCAACAATACCCACCCGTTTCCATAATGCTTTGTTGTGCCATTGTGCTACGGAGTCCACAATGGGTACAAGATCAATCGCCAGGCCGTACTGATGTTTGGAGCGACCTCCTTTTGATCGTGTATACTTTTCACCCATCGATTTATATTCATTCTGTTTGGAACTGGTTCGGAAGCTCTCCACTACCGCCAGGGTGATGCCTTTTGCTTTGCATGTTTTAATCAGTTGGATGATCTGATCTCTGAAGTAAGGATGAAGTGCACTAAGGTCGGCGATCATGGTTAAATCACCACGATCTTTACCAAAGTGATAGTTGCTCACGGTAGTCCATTTCAGCCAGGTATCATCGGTGTTGTCAACGAAGTCATTGGGTGGCAGGGGTGCTGCCTGGTAAGTGAAAGAATGAGTAAGTTCTTCCATCAGCCATGTATGCTCCTGATTGTAGGGAGCAAGCTGCCCATGACTTGCCAGTGCAGACAACATCAGGAGCAAAGAGATTAAAAAATGTCGTACGTGGGTCATTCTCTAATAAGCGAAGTAACAAATTTAAACATTTATCTTCAACCCTGGTAGATGGCTAATCATGGAATTGTTAAGGAAATGTTAGCCATGTAAGAGAAGTTTGAACGGTAGCGATTGCATGAAAGAGGACGATGTACAGAAAGGAGTGAATGCGTTTTTAACTTCCACCGGAAAATCAGGTAGCTTTCGAAAAACACATGGTTTATGAAGTCAGAAAGGCAACGTATTTCTATTGATCACCTACAGGTAAATCCCGCTAAGAAATTAAGGCTGCGCAAGTTTGAAACGCAATACACCGGTAAGGAAATAACGAAGCAGGATTCTGAAAAATTGCTCGAGCAAAGCAGGAAGGAGCTGGCCGAAATTCAGGATATGTTTTATGCCGCCAACCGGTATAGTGTGTTGATCATTCTACAGGCCATGGATGCTGCAGGTAAAGATGGTGCGGTGAAACACATTATGTCCGGTTTTAACCCCATGGGAGTAAAAATCTACAGTTTTAAAGCACCTACTTCACACGAGCTGGATCATGATTATTTCTGGCGGCATGCACTGGCGTTGCCTGCGCGGGGTGAGATCGCCATACATAATCGTTCGCATTATGAAAATGTACTGGTAACGCGCGTACATCCGGAATACCTACTCAACGAAAATGTGCCGGGAATTGATTCGCTGAAACAGATTGATAACGATTTTTGGGAAGAACGTTTTAAGCAGATCAGAAGATTTGAAAAGAACCTCACCGAAAATGGTACGGTCATACTGAAGTTCTTCCTTCATCTGTCCAAGAAGGAGCAGAAGAAAAGATTGATTGACCGGATTGACGATACCAGCAAGAACTGGAAGTTCTCTCTTGCTGATTTAAAAGAGCGTGACCATTGGGAGGAATATCAGAAGGCCTATGAAGACGCCATCACAGCAACGACCACCGAAGAAGCTCCCTGGTTCATCATTCCGGCGGATGATAAGTGGTATGCGCGTGTGGCCATAGCACAGGTGATCATTACTACATTCAGGTCGTTGAAAATCGGTTATCCATCCATAAGCGAAAAACACAAGGCCGAATTGCACATCGCGAAGGCAGCACTGCTTGCCGAAGAGGGTGACGAACAAACGAAACCGGCTAAAAAGAAAGCGAGGAAATCGCGGTAACAGGATTATTGTTCGGGCTCATCTCCGTACGAATCGAGGTGAACGGACACATGCTGATCTCTTAGTTTTTTCACCATGGCGGGTAATTCCTGCTTTAGCTGGTCATTCCAGGGGTTATCGACAATAGCAAGTATTTTAAGATGAGGAAAACTAAAAACACCTGCAGGAAGACGAGTGAAGGAGTTGTCAGATAAATCCAGTTCCTCCATGTCGTTCAGCTGATCGAAGCAGTCGGGGAGTTCTTTGAGTTCATTAATGTTCACCCGCAACACTTTCAGTTTCTTTATCTGGCATAATGAAGCAGGTAATTCTTTCAACGAATTATCATAGGCATAGATCTCATGCAGTTCGGGCAGTTGATGGATGACAGTGGGAAGATAAGTGAGATGGTTGTGCGAGACGTAAAGGGTATGCAATTTTTGCCAGTTAGAAATCTTGTCTTCCAGCTTGAAAATACGATTATGAAACAAGTCGATCACTTTTAGCGAACGGATGTTGTAAATGCCATCGGGTACCGCTTCCAGCTTATTGTTGTAAAAAGAAAGGTCTTCCAGTTTTTTCAGCTGCCCTATTTGTGGCGCTACCTCGCTGATGGCATTGTGATTGAACCCGATCTTTTTAATGTTTATAAAATTCTTTACCGAAGAAGGTACATATCGAATGGTATTGTACTGAAGCCCCAGACGCTCTAAATAGGGGTGAGGCCGGATCGCGTTTTTTTGTAGTGTGATTTTGTTTCGCTGAAGATCCAGTTCATAGAGTTTTTTATTATGGCGTGCGCCATTATAGAACTTCACGATCCCGTTATCGGAAAGGTCAATTTTGGTGAGTGCTTTAAAATTTTTGAACGACTTTGGAATAGCACGCGGATGGTCACCACGTATAGCAAATGATTTGACTACCGTGTTTTTTTTTAGCTTCAGTTTCCGTGTCGATGTGTTATTCAGAATCTGAATCTTATTCAGATGAGTAAGCTGATTTACTTCTTTCTGAATTTTCCGGAGGTCACAATTCACCAGCTCCAGTACTTCCAGGTTGGTACATTGCAATACTTCTTTTGGTAGCTCCTTCAGCTGCTTTGAAACAATAGAGAGGGCATGCACCGTGCTCTTGTCCGTAATGTATTTCAAGCTGTCGAAAGGAAGATATCCGCTGTGCGCATAATAGATATTTCTGAAACCTAAAATTCCTTCTTCATAAATCTTGCCCCGCAAATGCATCAGGCTATCTGCTTTCTTTTGGTTGACGGGTTCCTTCTTGTAAATCTGCAGCAGCTGAGCATCGGTTTGAATCAGAGAAAGTGAATCGTGTTTCGAGCGAAAGACCGGGACCTGCGTGGACATAAAGCCACCATACGTAGGACGTGGTGTGTTGTTTAACCTATTCACCTGAGCCGGCGCAGTCCACGTTGAAATCAAGAGCAAAAGCAAGAGGTAAAAGGAGCAGGAGTGGGAAGTATTCATAGCCTAAAACTAAAAGTTTAGTTGATTAAAATCAAGCGCTTGTTCACGGCGGTTTTGAGTCACTAAAAATACTTGCATTATTTCGGTCAAACACTCGACAGAAGTGGTAGAAAACCTTATTTTTGAAGGTTGTAAAAATTAACTATGAGCGATAAAAAGGAGAATGTTCCCGGTAGCTATTCGGCCAATAATATTCAGGTTTTAGAAGGATTAGAAGCAGTAAGAAAAAGACCCGCCATGTACATTGGTGATGTGGGCATCAAAGGGCTACATCACCTGGTTTGGGAGGTAGTGGATAACTCCATCGATGAGGCCCTTGCCGGCTATTGTGATGAGGTAACGGTCACCATCATGAAGGATAACTCCGTTATGGTGGAAGACAATGGTCGCGGTATTCCTACGGACTATCATGAAAAGGAAAAACGTTCGGCACTGGAAGTGGTAATGACCGTGCTTCACGCAGGTGGTAAGTTTGATAAAGATACGTACAAGGTTTCCGGTGGTCTTCACGGTGTGGGGGTATCGTGCGTGAATGCACTCTCTACTGTTTTGCATACCACCGTTTACCGCGAGGGAAAAATATTTGAGCAGGAATACCATCGTGGGATTCCGCAATACCCGGTTCGCGAGATTGGTACTACAGACCGCAGGGGGACCACACAGCACTTCAAACCGGACGAAGAGATCTTTACACTATCCACGGAATATAACTATGAAACCGTTGCTTCCCGTTTAAGGGAGCTCTCGTTTTTGAATCCGGGTATCAAATTGAATTTGAAAGATCTCCGCGATCTGAATGAGGCAGGTGAGCCCAAATCAGATGCCTTCCTTTCGGTGGGTGGCTTACGCGAGTTTGTGGAGTATTTGGATTCTACCCGTGAGAAACTGATTCCAACACCGATTCACATCGAAAATGAGAAGGGAGCTATCCCTGTTCAGGTAGCGATGGGATACAATACTTCCTATAGCGAAAACCTGGTGTCGTATGTAAACAACATCAATACCCATGAGGGGGGTACGCACGTGGCCGGTTTCCGAAGAGCACTGACCCGTACGCTGAAAGCTTATGCGGATAAGTCGGGCTTACTGGAAAAAGCAAAAGTAGAAATCAGTGGTGACGACTTCCGTGAAGGGTTGACCGCCGTTATCTCGGTAAAAGTTCAGGAGCCGCAGTTTGAAGGGCAGACCAAAACCAAGCTGGGTAACTCGGATGTGATGGGCGCGGTGGATACGGCAGTAGGAGAAGTACTTCAGGCTTATCTGGAAGAAAACCCGAAAGAGGCCCGAATGATCGTGAACAAGGTAATTCTTGCCGCACAAGCCCGTATAGCTGCCCGTAAGGCACGCGAAATGGTTCAGCGTAAGAATGTACTCTCCGGCACCGGATTGCCTGGTAAACTGGCCGATTGTTCCAGCTCTGACCCTGCAATATGTGAGCTCTATCTTGTTGAGGGCGATTCGGCAGGCGGATCTGCCAAACAGGGGCGTGACCGTAACTTTCAGGCGATTCTGCCCTTGCGGGGTAAAATTCTGAACGTCGAGAAAGCACAGGAGCATAAAATATACGAGAACGAAGAAATCAAGAACATGATTACCGCACTGGGGGTAAGCTTTGGTACGGCAGATGGCGAGAAAGCTCTCAACCTGGTGAAACTCCGTTACTTCAAAGTAATCATCATGACCGATGCGGATGTGGACGGTAGTCACATCCGTACACTGATTCTGACCTTCTTCTTCCGCTACATGCGCGAGTTGATTGAACAAGGCTATGTGTACATTGCGTTGCCTCCGTTATACTTATTGAAGAAAGGAAAGGACGAGCGCTATTGCTGGACCGAAGAGGAGCGCATCGCACTCATCAAAGACATGAGCGTGGAAGGCAAGGAAGACAGCGTAGGAGTGCAGCGCTATAAGGGATTGGGAGAAATGAACCCTGAACAGTTGTGGACAACGACAATGGATCCGAGCAAGCGCACATTGAAGCAGGTGACGATCGAGTCGGCCGCGGAGGCCGATCACTTGTTTTCGATGCTGATGGGTGATGAAGTCGCTCCACGCCGGGATTTCATTGAGAAGAATGCCAAGTATGCGCGCATCGATATTTGATGAATATCGTATAACCCCTGAAAAATAATTTTGAGGTAACTCCCGGTTAATGAAAATGCCGGAAGTTTATAAATTCATATTGTCTCAAATGGCAGAACCGTTAACAAAAGAGCAAGCCGGTAACCTGGTTTTGGAAAGTAATTACATCAGTCGTGATTTAAGCTGGTTACAGTTTAACTATCGCGTACTCGATCAGTCGCGTCATATCGATCGTAACTTGTTTGATCGGTTGAAGTTTCTGGCCATTACGGCTTCCAACCTGGATGAGTTCTGTACTATTCGTTTGGGAAGTTTATACAACTACATTGATTTCAGTAAAGAAAGATACGACTACAGCGGCTTGCGCGAAGAGCCCTTCCGCCAGATGCTGCTGGGAGAAATCCGGAAATTCGTATTAGAGCAAAATGATTACTACGTCAAGCGGCTAAAACCACTCTTTGAGAAAAACGGGTTCAGGATTGCCGATTACTCTGCATTGTCGATTGATGATACCGCACGTGCAGTAACGTATTTCAATAAGACGATCTACCCCATGCTTACCCCGATGGTTTTTGATAACTATCATACCTTTCCTACACTGAAGAACAACAGGTTGCTTTTTGGTGTGGTCACCAAAATGACGGGCGAGCATCAGAGTCACCCCAAGGTCTCTTTCATACAGATACCAAGCAACGTTCCTCGTTTCTTTGAGATCACACAGGCCGATGGTACTATTCTGTTTGTGCCGATTGAGGAGATCATCCGAAACAACATGCATAACCTGTTTCGTAACATTGAAATCACCAGCATCAATTTGTTCCGCATCAATCGCAATGGAGATTTCACCCTTGAAGAGAGTGAAGATATTGAATCGAATTTTCTGGGAGAGCTAAAGCGCAAACTGCAGACACGCAGAAGCGGACGGGTGGTACGCATGGATATCCAGGAAAACCCCGATCCGTGGATGATGCGCCTGCTGAAAATTCAGTGGGACATCGATGATATGAACATCATTCAGATTCCCAAGGAAAGTCTGATGGATTTCACCGGTGTTACGCAGATCACCGGCCATAAAGCGTTTAAAGACAAGAAGACCCCCCTGCATCCGCATCGCACCCCCGTTTCATTTCCTGAACACGGTACGCGAGATCTGTTTGAGGTGCTAAAAGAGCGGGATATTCTTTTGCATCATCCGTACGATTCCATGGAGCCTGTACTGGAGCTTCTGGAAAAAGCGGCAGATGATGTGAAAGTATTATCCATCAAGATTACCATCTACCGTGTAGCAAAAGACTCACGCATTACTGCTGCCTTACTCAAGGCCGCAGAAGCCGGAAAGCATGTGTCGGTGCTGTTTGAAGTGAAGGCACGCTTTGATGAAGAGAACAATCTGCGCGAAGCACAGCGCCTTCAAAAGGCAGGCTGTTTTGTGATCTATGGTGTAAGTAGTCTGAAAACACACACCAAGCTTCTTCTCATCGTACGCCAGGAGAATGATCGGGTGTACCGCTATGTACATCTGGCCAGTGGAAACTATAACGAAACTACTTCACGTCTCTATACGGATGTCGGTCTGCTCACAACCAATGAAACCTATGGTAACGATGTGTCGGAATTTTTTAATGTCATCACCGGCCACTCCCAGCCATCGGCTTATCGCAACCTGATTACTTCTCCGCGTGATATGCGGATTCAATTGTGTAATCTGATCAAGCGGGAAGCGGAAAATGCGCGGAACGGACTTCCTTCCGGTATTGTCATCAAGATGAATTCATTACAGGACAAGGAATTCATTGATACCTTGTATGAAGCCTCACAGGCGGGTGTCCCGATTAAGCTGATCATCCGTGGTATGTGTTGTCTTCGTCCACAGCGAAAAGGATTAAGTGAGAATATAGAAGTGCTTTCCATTGTAGGCGAATACCTGGAGCATTCACGTATTTATTATTTCCATAATCAGGGAGAGCCCAAGGTATACATCGGAAGTGCCGATGCCATGGTGCGCAGCTTCGATCGCAGAATTGAATCGCTATTCCTGCTGGAAGAAGAAATGCTGAAGAAGCAGGCCATCAACATTCTTCGTTATAACCTGATGGACAATGTGAATTCCTACACCATGAATGAAGATGGTACTTATTCCATTAAGGAGTTGAATGGAGAAGCACCCTTCAATATTCACAAAGAATTCTATTACGTAACGCAGGATACTTTCCGGGATGTG
>JAHEZH010000123.1 GCA_023251155.1 Flammeovirgaceae bacterium
CGCTACCGGAGAATGCACCGCTGCGAGGCCGGTAACGCCAATGAGAAACAATCCAAAAACCACCATGGTCATCAGGT
This sequence comes from Flammeovirgaceae bacterium, assembly GCA_023251155.1. GTDB lineage: Bacteria > Bacteroidota > Bacteroidia > Cytophagales > Cyclobacteriaceae > ELB16-189. The sequence continues at coordinate 78 of JAHEZH010000123.1, forward strand.
AGCCGGATACGGGGGAGTAGTCTTTTTCGGTATTCATAAGAGTGATATTAAAATGATATTACTTTGATAAAAGTAACGATTCCCTGTTTAAAGGGTTGTACTTTTTTGGATATATTTTATCGAATAGGTTTATTCGGGGTGAAATTGAACCTATGATCGACTACAACCCCAAGGCCTGGTTCTCTCTCATCTGGCATGCCTATAGCAGGCATGTGATGAAGACCCTGCAGCCTGTTTTGATATTTATGGGCCTGTTTTCCACGGCCGTCTGTTATACTATTCTTACCGTATTTCACCTGCATGAAATCGACTTTCATAGTACCATTGCCATGCACCAGCTGCTGGGTATTGTGCTGGGGTTGTTCCTGGTGTTTCGTACCAACTCTGCGTACGACCGGTGGTGGGAAGGAAGAAAGCTGTGGGGAAGCCTAGTGAACAACTCGCGTAATCTGGCACATAAGATGAACGCGTTTCTTGACAGCGAAAACAACGAAGACCGTATCTGGTTTGCGAAGATGATACCCAATTTTGTAATGGGAGTCAGAGAACATTTACGCCAGGGAGTATCGGTCAGTGACCTGGAAAGTACGGGGGAGGATTTTGCAGAGCGCTTTAAAAATGTCAAGCACGTTCCCAATCGCCTTTCTTCGATGATGTATGAAAAAACGAATCAACTCTATAAAGCGAATAAGATCAGTGGTGATCAGTTGATTATTATCGACAAAGAGTTAAAGGAGTTTGCCGATATTTTAGGTGCGTGTGAGCGGATAAAAAACACTCCGATTCCTTATTCCTACTCCATGTACATCAAGAAATTTATTTTCATCTACCTGATCACACTTCCTTTTGGTTTTGTGACCAGCACGGAATACATGACCATACCGATCGTGATTCTTGTTTCGTTTGTTATACTCAGTGTAGAATTGATTGCTGAAGAAATAGAAGATCCGTTTGGAAAGGATGTAAATGACTTGCCTACGGATGAACTGACCGACAAGATCAGGAGCAACGTTTCTGAAATTCTTCTGTAAGAGTTAACGTGCAGTTAATTCTGTACTAGCATATAGATGGCATAACAGATAATCAATAAGATCATCACCCCGTACATGACCAGGTCTATCCGCACGTAGGGCTTATATTCTTTGTAGAGCTCAATTATTTTTCTGAACATTTTTTTCCTTGTCAAATAGGGGTGAACATATAATAAACTGTCTTTTGTGCGCGTCTAAGTCAAACCGGTACGATCTATTCGCTCACAAAGGTAACTAATTATGAAAAGCTTCGTCTTATATACTTTAACAGAAACTCATGCGCTATAAACTACTATTACTCTTCTTCCTTCCTTTACTTGCCTCGGCCCAGCAAAAGTTTACCATCAGCGGTTATGTCAAAGACATCGCCAATGGTGAAGCGTTGATTGGTGCAACCGTTTTCGTAAAAGAAATTAACAACGGTGCCACTACCAACGAATATGGTTTTTATTCCATCACCCTCGTGCCCGGAACCTATACGGTTCAATATATCTATCTGGGGTATACTACGGATATTAAAACCATCACCCTGGATAAAAATACGCCTTTAAATATAGAACTCACTTCAGCGGCAGATCAATTGGAAGAAGTGGTGGTAAAAGGTGAATTTGAACAACCCACGGCCACCAACCTGGAGATGAGTACGGTGAGTCTTAGCATGAAGACCATCATGAAAATACCGGCCTTCATGGGCGAAGTAGATGTGCTGAGAAGCATTCAGCTTTTACCTGGTGTAAGCACCGTGGGTGAAGGTGCATCCGGCTTTAACGTACGTGGTGGTGGAGTAGGGCAGAATCTGGTATTGCTTGATGAAGCTCCGGTGTATAATTCTTCGCACTTGTTTGGATTCTTTTCGGTATTCAATCCGGATGCAGTAAAAGACACCAAGTTGTACAAAGGGGCAATCCCTTCCCGTTATGGTGGTCGTTTGGCATCGATACTGGATGTGCGTATGAAAGAAGGGAATAGCAAGAAGATGGAAGTACAGGGAGGAATAGGTACCGTGTTCAGCCGCCTTGCTATTGAAGGACCCATTGTAAAAGATAAAGCCTCGTTCATTATTGCAGGCAGGCGCTCGTATGCAGATGTTCTGGCGCGTCCGTTTGTGAAATTACTGAAAGATGGAGGGGCATTGAATTTTTATGACCTCACTGCGAAAGCCAACTATAATATTTCGTCTAAAGACCGTTTGTATGCGTCCGGCTATCTGGGCCGCGATGTATTTATGTTTGATAAACAGCAAGGTTTTAGCTGGGGAAATACAACAGGTACAATCCGATGGAATCACCTGTATAATGAGAAACTGTTTTCAAATATCACAGCGGTTTACAGCAAGTACGATTATAAACTGAACTTCGGAGACGATGATAAGAACAAGTTCAGCTGGAAATCGTCTATCTCTAACTTTATATTGAAGCCCGACTTCAGTTATTTCATCAACGCCAATACCGAGCTGAATTTTGGTGGAGAGGCGATCTATTATGCTTTTGAGCCGGCAATAGCTAAAGGGGTAAGCAATGGAGACCTGATTGATACCAGTCTGGATAAAAAATATAACCTGGAAAGTTCATTGTATGCCAGCAGCAGCCAGCGGTTGAATGATGTGTTTTCAATTGATTATGGCTTACGCTTTTCACAGTTTGCAAGCTATGGGCCCGGCACTCAATATACCTACAATGAGCCGGAGCGTGGTAAGCGGAAAACGGTCATCGGAGAAAAACAATACAAGAGTGGTGAAGTAATGTCTTCCTACAATAATTTTCAGCCGAGAGCTTCCTTTAAAGCACAGTTGACGGAATCCAGTTCTGTTAAAGGGAGTTACAACCGCATGGTGCAATACCTGCACCTGATTTCAAATACCACGGCTTCCAATCCGCTTGATGTATGGACTCCCAGCAGTAACAACATAAAACCAGAGTTGGGTGATCAGTACACCTTAGGCTATTTTAAGTCATTGAGTAAAAAGAGCGATTATGAGTTTTCTGCCGAAGTGTATTACCGCGCTACACAAAACCAGGTGGACTATATTGACGGAGCTGATCTGTTGATCAATAAAAACCTGGAAGCGGACTTGCTGTCAGGGAAGGGAAGGGCGTATGGACTGGAGTTATATGCGCAGAAAAAGACGGGCCGTATTAATGGTTGGGTAAGCTATACTTTAGGTCGCACAGAATTAAAAGTAGATGGTATCAATCAGGGTGGTTGGTATCCCACGCGCTATAATCAAACCCATAACTTAAAGGTGGCTGCCTTCTATGATTTTAACAAGCGATTGTCCATATCAGGAAATTTTGTTTACTCCTCAGGCACTCCTACCAACTTTCCTACTTCAAAATTTACTTTTCAAGGTATTCCTGTTCCTCATAATGTTAATAATTCGCGTAATAATTTGAATATACCCGATTATCACCGCCTGGATGTTTCTCTTCGTCTGGAAGGCAGAGAGTATACCAAGCGAGGTAAGCTGCGCAAGAATCATGACTACTGGGTGCTTTCGTTCTACAATGTGTATGCCCGTAAGAATCCGTTCTCCATTTATTTCTCGCAGACAGATGAAGCAAAGAATACAGCACAACGCCTGGGTTATGGTCAACCTATTCCGTCAAAAGCGACACAGCTTTCGATTATCGGAAGTATCATCCCTGCGATCTCTTACAACTTCAAATTCTGATCCCTTATCATGAAAAAGATATTTTATACATCGTTATCTATTATAGCCGTTATCTTCTCTTTTGTTGCCTGTGAGACTGAAATTCACCCAACACTGGAAGAAGCCGAAAGTCTTATTGCCGTTGATGGCTTTATCAATAATAAGCCAGGTACTCAGGTGATCAAGGTCATGCTGACACAAGCCTACTTTGATAATTCTTTACCCCCCGGAGTAACAGGTGCTTCGGTACAGGTTGAGAATACCACTTCGGGTGAAGTGTACGCATTTACCGAATCAGCAGCCAAGAATGGCGATTACGTGTGGACTCCGGCTGCGAGTACCGATCGTATTGGTGTACCCGGGGATCAATTTCGTTTGCGCATAGTGGCTCAGGGTGAAACATTTGAAGCCGTATCGAAGATGGGGCGTGCACCGGTTATTGATAGCCTCACGTTTACCTTTCAGGAAGAGAACGCTTTTCAACCTGATTCCTATTTAGCTGAATTCTGGGCGAAAGACCCGGATGGTGCGGGTGATACCTACTGGATACGAACAACCAAAAATGGAGTATTGCTGAACAAGCCGGGTGAAATCAATATTGCATATGATGCCGGATTCTCAAAAGCGGCCAACTTTGATGGGATGCAGTTTTTTCCTCCTATTCGTTACGCCATTAATCCATCAGAAGAAGATGCAGATGAGAAAGCACTTTCTCCGTACGTTCCTGGAGATTCTGTCTACGTGGAAATTAATTCGATAACGGAAAGCACTTTCGATTACCTCACCTTGGTAATAGCGGCAACCGATCGTCAGGGTGGTTTTGCTGAGTTGTTTGCATCACCATTAGCCAATGTATCCACTAACATTACCAATGTGAATGAAAATGGCAGGAAGGCAGTAGGATTCTTTAACGTGGCCGCCGTGACCGGTGCGGGCAAGAAGTTTGTGCTGAATAAATAAGGGTGAAACGGGAAAAGTTAACGACAAGCCATTCTTATTCCCGTTTCACCATTGACTTCTGACCGTATTGAGTTCATCCGGTGCAGTGGTGAAAGTGGATAGCGATGCTTATTTTTGATCAATGGATTATCCACACACCCTACATTTCAACGAATGAATAACGACCATGGCTTTAGGCAACGCATGTTGCTGCGCACAGATGAAGAGCTGCTCGATATTGTGCAAGGCGACAGAAAAAAGTATCAACCGGAGGCGCTCCGTGATGCCGAGGTCATTCTTGCCGAACGTGGCGTTGCCTTTTCCAGGTCTGCTGAAAGCGAGGTAACCGCACCTCTACATGTTGACTACAGCTACTGGCCTGCGATAGTGGGTGTGTTAATGGTAATGGCGGCCATTTTTACATTCACGATAGACGCACAGGAAGGTACGGCTACTACAGTGAACATTTTTCTTACCGTGTTTTTCAGGATCATTGTAATCGTATGGATCGGTGATCTGACCACACGCTACAGCTTGAATAAAACACGTTGGATCATACTCGGAATATTATTCGGTGGCTGGTCACTCATCGCAATCAACATCGCCATTGCCATGCACCAGTCGCCTGATGATACTCAGGCAACATTGTTTGGTGTGCCCCCGGAAGAAGAGCAGGATTCGCCATCCACTCCTTCTTAAGTTTTTTTCTTAAAGCGGATTTGACTTTCTTCTTGTGATAATATCCGGTTCGTGTTGGTTGGGCCTTTCATCCGTAATTTAGCCAATGTGTTTTTCTCAACTATTCTGAATAGAAAGTAGCGGAATTCTATTCCAATACGTATTTTTAGTACGCATACCATCCTTGTTATTCATGACGACCGAAATCGTATTACGATACATTCATTTCATCAGCATATTTGCCATAGTAGGTTCATTGGTAAGTGAGCATTTATTGTTGAAGAAAGAACTTTCACGCGCAGAAATCAGGCGGCTTTCTGTAATTGATGCCGTGTATGGTTGTGCTGCACTTGCCTTGCTGATCGCCGGATTGACGTTATGGCTGGGCAGCTTTGGCAAGCCAGCTGTTTATTATACCAAGAACTGGATCTTTCATACCAAGATTACTTGCTTTGCGCTGATCGGAATCCTTTCTATTTACCCAACGGTTTTCTTTATCAGGAACCGAAAGGGAAATCAGACCGATGTCATCCCCGTACCTGAATCCATCTTCTGGATGCTGAGGTTTGAATTGGTGCTGCTCTTCATCATACCATTGCTGGCCGGGTTAATGGCACATGGCGTGGGTTTCTTTGGTTAGCCGCTCTTTTACTAAAAGCCGTGAGGAACGGTTTACATAAATCAAATTGCTGACGTTGAAACGAACAGCACTTCCGGATCAACGAACATGATCTGTCCGGCATATCAAATAATTACTTGTCGCATCGTTATTAAATCTCCGCCTACTCGTGTAGATTGAAGGCTGATATTGTGATGCGAATGAAGTTCTTCTCTCTGATTATTTTGTCGATCTGTTCTTTTGGACTGCTGCGGGCACAGGAGACCTCTACTTTTGGTACCAACCCCACTTCATTGAAATGGTACCAGGTGAATACAGCTCATTTCAAAATCTTGTATCCCACCGGCTTTGATGTACAGGCACAGCGCATGGCCAATACCCTGGAACACATCTATGAGCCGGAAGCACGTACGCTGGGCGTAAAACCAAAGAAGATCACGATGCTGTTGCAAAATCAGTCTTCCATCTCCAATGGATTTGTAACACTGGCCCCCCGGCGCTCGGAGTTTTATGCCATGCCCACGCAGAACTATAATCTTTCCGGTACTAACGACTGGCTCAATATGCTGGCCTCTCATGAGTATCGCCACATTGTACAATATCAGCGCAGCATCACGGGCTTCAATAAGCTCTTTTATGTCATCTTTGGTCAGCAGGCCCTGGCAGCGATGTCGTTTGCCAATACGCCACAATGGTTTTGGGAAGGTGATGCCGTAGCTACGGAGACGGCGTTCACACACAGTGGACGTGGACGCATACCTAATTTTGATTTGCTGTTTCGTACCAACCTGCTGGAGGGAAGAAACTTCGGGTATCATAAACAATACCTGCGCTCGTACAAACACAACATACCCGATCACTATGTGCTGGGCTATCACATGATCTCCTACCTGCGCAAGAAAACCGGTGATCCGGAAATATGGGGAAAGATATCGAAGCGATCATGGAGTGTGCCTTTCATTCCTTTTCGCTTTTCGGGAAGTATTCATCATGCGTCGGGCTTGTATGTAAAGCAATTGTATAACGAAATGGCAGCTGATCTCAAAAAAGAATGGCAGCAGCAGGTAGATGAACTGAAACTCACCGCATTTGATAAAGTAAATAGTCGACCTACTAAAGTATATACCGACTATCTGTATCCCCAGGTGCTGGATGAAGGAAGTATTGCCGTACTGAAATCCGGTATTGGTGATATTGCCCAACTGGTGCTTTTATCGGAAAGTGGCAGCGAACGCAAAGGATATGTAACCGGCCCGATGAACAGTACCGGCATGTTATCCTCAGCAGGTAACACCGTAGTGTGGAATGAGTACCGGTATGATCCACGCTGGCAGGTGAAAACCTATTCTGTGGTGAAAGGGTTTGACCTGGAGCATCGTTTAGCAAAAACAGTATCGAAACAATCGCGCTACGGAGGTGCTGCACTTTCGCCCGATGGCAGTAAGGTCGTTACTATCGAGACGGATACCCGCTATCAGACCAGCCTGGTGGTGTTGGATTATTTCTCCGGCGAGGTAATTAAAAAAATTCCTTCACCGGATAATGATTTTATTTCCATGCCTCGCTTTACCGGTGATGGAACCCATGTCGTGGCACTTCGTACATCCGCAAAAGGAAAATCCATTATTCGATTCGATATCACTACGGGCGTTGGTGAAGATTTACTTCCTGCACGTAATGAGAACATTGGCTACCCGGTTCCTCACGAACACTACGTATTTTATAATTCACCTTTCAGTGGTATCGATAATATCCATGTACTTGATACGAAGACCGGTAAACAATTTCAGGTGACGAGTGCAAAGTATGGTGCCTACCATGCCGCGATCTCCAAAGACGGTAAAACCATTTACTACAATGAGCAAACCCGGGATGGTATGGACGTGGTCAAAATTCCATTCGATACGCTCTACTGGAGGCCATTGGAGGAAGTGAAGAACAATGGCATTGGTTTCTACGAACACCTGGTGGAGCAGGAGGGAAGACCGGGATTGCTGGACACTATTCCTAATCAAACCTATACGGCAAGAACGTACAGCAAGCTAAAGGGACTTATCCATCCGCATAGCTGGGGACCTTATGTGAATACCGGTTTAACACAGGTGCAATTGGGTGTTACTTCGCAGGATGTGCTGAGTACCACCCAGATCAAAGCGGGGTATTTGTTTGATATCAATGAGCGAAGCGGCACATGGCAGGGTAGTGTGAGCTACCAGGCATTGTATCCTATTATTGATGTAACGGTGAAGCAAGGTGATCGTACCGTAGATAAAGGAGATATTGGGTATAGAAGAATTACAGGTAACGATACTATTCGTGCGGTGGATAATCTTACGTTCAAATGGAAGGAAAAGAGTATCGAGGCTGGATTACGTTTGCCTTTAATTACGACCAGATCGAAGTACTTTAGCGCTGTTACAGGTTACCTCTACACCGGATATACGTCCGTGTCTCAATTCAAGAACAGTATCGATGGCGGTGGCCGACTGTTACCTACTAATTTGCCGCAATACTTTTTTGCTGACTATATAGGCAATGGTAAACTGATCTATAATCACGCTGGTATTTCTGCTTACAGTTTGCTCAAGCAAAGCAGGAGAGATATTAATAGCAAGTGGGGTATTACGGGCTATCTTGATTTTTATAATACACCATACAAAAGCAGCGATTATAACGGCCAACAATTTTCTTTTTATACGGTAGGGTACATCCCCGGCTTTTTCAAGCACCATTCGATCTGGGGATATTGGGCCTACCAGGATTCGCAGATTGACGGTGTAAGTTTAACTACCGGAAGCGGACTGGATAATTACATTTTCCGTAACGGGATACCGCTACCTCGCGGACATTCCCTGAGTCGCTTTCAGAAGTTCTATTCGCTGTCGGGGAATTATACCCTGCCGCTTTGGTATCCGGACATTGCCATTGGTCCATTGCTGAACATTCAGCGCATGCGTGCCAATGTCTTCTTTGATTACGCATATGGATCGAGTATTTTCTTTGCGAATACACGGAACCAACGTACAACCAGCCAGGCGTATAGCTCCACCGGTGCGGAAATAAAATTCGACATCAATGTGATGCGTTTTCTTCCGCAACTGGATGTCGGCTTCCGCTATTCGTATGGCATTCAGCCGTCTGTCACGAAGTTTGAATTCCTGCTGGGTACATTTAACTTCTAATCATTGGAAATCGTCATTTATACTCTATTTTTGAAGCCTTAATCCGGTTTCGGGCCCGTTTGGGTTTTTCTATTCCGGGTGTAACTGAGGTTGTAAATCATTAATAGTCAGATCAAAATGGCAGAATTAATTCGTATGCCCAAAATGAGCGATACCATGACGGAAGGGGTAATCGCCAAATGGCACAAGAAAGTAGGAGATAATGTGAAGTCGGGCGAGCTGATGGCGGAAATAGAAACCGACAAAGCCACCATGGATTATGAATCGTTCAACACCGGTACTATCCTGTACCTGGGCGCAGAGGAAGGCCAACCGGTAAAAGTGAACGATGTGTTGGCCATTGTAGGAAACAAGGGAGAAGACTTCAGCGCATTATTGAGCGGTGCACAACCTGCCGCAGGTGGCGAAACCAAAGCTGCCCCTAAAACCGAAGCCAAAACTGAAGCAGCTCCGGCTGCGGCCGCGATCGACACCTCTGGTATCAAAGCAGAAATTGTATTGATGCCTAAAATGAGCGATACCATGAACGAAGGCGTGATTGCCTCATGGAATAAGAAAGTAGGTGACGCTGTAAAATCAGGCGAACTACTGGCCGAGGTAGAAACCGACAAAGCGACCATGGAGTACGAATCGTACAACACCGGTACCCTTTTATACATTGGAGCCAAGGCCAAAGAAGCCGTAGCCGTGAATGGCGTGTTAGCCATCATCGGTGAGAAAGACGCGGACTGGCAGACTTTATTGAAAGCACATGAGGCGAAAGCATCAGGTGGTGCTACACCGGCTGCTGCGGCAACAGCACCTGTAGCAGAAAGCAAACCGGTAGCTGAATCATCGTCTGCGGATCATTCTGCTAACGGAAGATTGAAAGCATCGCCCTTGGCTAAGAAGATTGCACAGGAAAAAGGACTCGATCTATCGAAGATAACAGGGAGTGGTGATAATGGTCGCATCACTAAAACGGACGTTGAAAACTTTAAGCCTGCTGCAGCACCAGTTGCTGAAGCCGGAAGCAAAGGCAAGCCAGCGGCAGCTCCGGTAGTATTGCCACAGGTAGTAGGACAGGAGAGCTTTGAAGACATTAACCTGTCGCAGATGCGTAAGGTGATTGCCAAGCGCCTGGGCGAAAGCATGTACACTGCGCCTCATTTCTATGTGACCATGGAAATCAACATGGACAAAGCCATTGAAGCGCGTAAGAGCATCAACGAAATCTCTCCGGTGAAGATATCATTCAATGATATGGTAATCAAAGCCGCAGCCGCAGCGTTGCGTCAGAATCCGGATGTGAATGTGGCATGGCTTGGAGATAAAATGCGCAAGAACCACCATATCCATATCGGCGTAGCGGTAGCGGTAAAAGACGGTTTGGTCGTACCCGTGATTCGCTTTGCGGATAATAAATCACTGTCTCATATTGCGGTAGAAGTAAAAGAGCTCGCACAGAAAGCACACGATAAGAAAATACAGCCTGCCGAAATGGAAGGTGGTACGTTCGCCATCTCTAACCTGGGGATGTTTGGTGTAGAAGATTTTACCGCGATCATCAATCCTCCGAATGCATGTATCCTTGCGGTAGGCGGAATTAAAGAAACTGCGGTAGTGAAGAACGGGCAACTGGTTCCGGGCAACGTAATGAAGGTAACTCTATCCAGCGATCACCGTGCCGTAGATGGTGCAGTGGCTGCAGGATTCCTCAAAACGTTCAAAGGACTTCTGGAAGATCCGGTTCGTATTTTGATTTAGTAAGATAAACCGCGGCTTGAGAAACATGGATGTGAGAGAGCCAACAGCAGAATGTAAAACACAAAGGCTAAGTATTGAAGAGTACTTAGCCTTTGAGCGTAAAGCGGACACCCAACGCGATTTTTTTCTTCTACGGCACGACATCTATTCAGGTACCTCACTCATTCACCGGCTCCTTAATTTTAACAGACAATGACTCCCATTCACGCAACGACCATATTAGCAGTACAACACAACGGGCAAATCGCTATCGGTGGCGATGGACAGGCAACCATGGGGAACACCGTGGCGAAAAGCAATGTGAAGAAGATACGTAAGCTGCAAGATGGTAAAATACTGACGGGTTTTGCCGGTTCAACGGCCGATGCATTTACACTACTCGACCGCTTTGAAGAAAAACTGAATGCCTACGGTGGTAATATGAAACGGGCCGCCATTGAGCTGGCCAAGGACTGGCGTACCGATCGTTATCTGCGTAAACTGGAAGCCATGCTGATTACCGCCAACAAAGAAGAGATCCTTATTCTGTCGGGCACGGGCGATGTACTGGAACCGGATCATCAGGTGGCCGCCATCGGCTCTGGTTCGATGTATGCACAGTCAGCCGCGCTGGCATTGAAGAAACATGCACCCCACCTGACGGCCGAAGAAATGGTGCGGGAGAGCCTTCATATCGCTGCCGACATTTGTATTTATACCAACCACAATCTCGTAGTTGAAAAGCTGGGATAGTTTCAAGCGCTGGCTTCAATCGCATTCATAATCACACGGCACGCCTCTTTGATTTCGTCATCTGAAATCGTAAGCGGAGGAGCAATGCGGAAGCTGTAGGGGTGCGATAAAAACCAATAACAGATCACGCCATCGCTGATTGCTTGCTGTACGATGCGGTTCACCCTTTCCTCTGAGTCAAAGTCGATGGCAAACATCAACCCCACTCTTCGTATTTCTTTAATGGAAGGATGCTGAAGAAGACTTTCTATTTGCTTCCCCTTTCGCTCTACTTCGGTCAGCAGTTTTTCTTTTTCAATCACTTCGAGTGTGGCCAGGGCCGAAGCACAACATACCGGGTTTCCACCAAAGGTGGTAATGTGCCCCAGGGCAGGACGGTGGGTAAAGGTGCTCATCAATTCCTTGCTGGAGATAAAACACCCAATAGGTAATCCGCCACCGAAGGCTTTTGCGGTAGTAAGTATGTCTGGGACAATGTCAAATTGCTCGAAAGCAAATAGAGTTCCTGTCCGGCCCATGCCGCATTGTATTTCATCCAGAATCAATAGTGCACCTGTTTCATCACAGCGCCGGCGCAAGGCTTTCAGGTATGACCGGGAAGGAATACGCACACCGGCATCTCCCTGTATGGTTTCGACAATAACACCAGCCGTCTGTGTGCTGATCTGATCCAGATCGTCAGGATTGTTGAATTCGATGAAGCGCACATCAGGTAGTAATGGACGGAACGCATTTTTCTTTACTTCATTTCCCGATACACTCAATGACCCGTGGGTACTTCCGTGATATGATTTTTTGAAGGATACAATTTCAGTTCGCCCGGTAGCCCTTTTGGCCAGCTTCAATGCACCTTCGTTTGCCTCCGTGCCGGAGTTTACGTAGTAGCAGCAGTTAAGTGAGGAAGGTAGTAGATCAATTAATTTTTGAGTTAACTGGTTGGGTGCGGATTGAATGTATTCTCCAAACACCATAATGTGAAGATGTTTGTCCAGCTGCTCTTTGATGGCATTAACCACATGTGGATGCCGGTGACCAATGTTGCTTACTCCAATACCTGATATGAAATCGATGTACTTCTTTCCATCGGTACCATACAGATAAACTCCTTCCGCACGCTCGATGGACAGAAGTACAGGGAAGGGAGAAGTTTGAGCGATGTGATTGAGAAAAAGGGAGGTGTCCGAATTCATGCGCTAAAGTTACGGCTTGTGGGGTGAGCGCGGTAGGAGGAGACCGGAGAATTTTTGTTCCGGTCTTAAAACAAGATCAAAACAATAAAGGTGATTGGGTTGAAAAAAGAGCATTCCAATCCGGGCCGAGCGGATGCAGGACGGATGGTGGAAGCACGAAAAATCGATACGGGCACTCCATCGAAACGCCGGGATAAGGAGTGAAAAGCCTTCAGGATGAACGCAGAGAAATTGTCCCGCTGTGAGTGATGCATATATTGTCCAATAGGGTAATAAAATTGCTCATTAAATCCGCCACACGTTTCCTAAAGGGGTACTTTTTGTCAGGCACAATCATTTAGTAGATAAATCGTATGAATTCCGGTAATAGCACATTTCGGGTGAGAGAACTGATCGGCAATAGCAATGCAACGTTGCCCGCGTTTGGCCAGATCATATTTGAAGCAGCGAAGTTGTATGTGGAACGCAGGCAATCCATTACCATTGATTTTACAGACGTTCATCAATTGACTGAATCGTTTATTCGCTCATCCATTGGAAAATTAGTTTCCATTCATCCTGAAGAAACTCACCTGGTGAAAGTGACCGGCTTGGTAAAAAAGGAATGGGAAACAGATATAAAAAACGCCATTAAACATGAACTCAATCCGTATGAGGCAGCGTTTTCGCAACAGCGGCTGAAGGACATTTTTATTTAGGTAGCTGCCGGTTATTTCAATTTAGATAATGCCCTGGAGTTGCGCAGCAGGATGGCATATTGAAAGAAATCAGTTGTTTTTTGACTTTCATTATTGGGCAGCATATCCGCGCCGACCAATGTTACATGGATACTGCATAAGTGCTGACTGTTTTTATAAGGCGATCCTTCTCCCTTCAGATCAAATAAGGTGATGGATCCTTCTTCGGTTACTTTTTTCAGTTCTTTAATTCCTTTTACCGTAATGAGTGGACCATCACCATTGAATCCACCGATTTTTTCGTCAGGTGGTGTGGGGAAAGTACCAACCTTTGGCATGCGCATTTCGCTGTCCAAAGTGAAACAGACAATACTTTGCAAGTGACTCGCATACGGAAGTTGAGCCCGTTTTAGTCGCGCGGCAAAGGAATAGATATTACCTTGATTGTATCCGGTTTGGAGCACGTGCGAATACCCGAAGAACCCATAGAACTTCTCTTTTTGCAACCCTTTTTCTTCCACCGTTCTTTTGAAGTTGACCAGCATGGATGAATCTCTGCTGATGGTGGTGGTCGTATCGTTAAAATCCTGATCGACACCGATGACGGTGATCTTTAGCGAATCGGACAATCCGTTATTGTAGTCATAGAGCGATATCCATTTGTCATAAAGTTCCTGACTGGATAGCTGTGGTATGCGGGTAGCAATATCTCTGACCACTTGTTTTAACAGTGCAGTATCTTTCGTTTCTTTTCGTAAGAACGTATTTAAAGCATTTGCCCGTGACGTGTCGATTTCGGCCAGGTAAAAACGGACTCCCCATTTTTGATTCAGATGCCTGATCATGTATTGATCAATCTGCTGGACATCGGCATAGCCATGTGTTTCGCCCAGCAGAAATACCTGGCTGGCATAAAATTCAGAATCGAACAGAGCTATTTCCGGATGCTGAGCAATGGTGGCCCGGTCTATTGATTTCTTGTTCCGGTCAAGATAGGCTATGGTTGCATCATTTACCCCGCCAATGAAAATCTGATTTTTGATCCAGAAGATAAAAATGGCAACAAGGAGGAGAGCGATAAATCCTAAAAACAGTTTGCCAAGAAACTTAACTACTTTTTTCATGAGGTCAGTAACTATTTTGTAAAGGGGAAATTAACCGCCTGTCTTTTCAGGTGCAAGTAAATTAATGATCAGTACGCGCAGGTATTTTTCTGGTGTGCGGGGAAAATTTTTACTGGGATAAACGCTTCACCAGGTCAATGTATCGGTTGATTCATTAGCTGGATAATTACACTCTCATGTAGTCACCTTGCCAGTTACGAATTGATTACTTGATTTCTTTTGCTGGCAGATTTTCCTTCAGTGCCCTGTCCAGTAATTGGATGAACTCGCTGTCATCGGCAAAGCGTAATGCCGCTATCTGGGAAAAGGATAATTGTGCTTCTGCCTTTTGTGATGAAACACCGAGTAGTTCAAAGTGCCTGAGGCGAAACTCAAGACGCACTATCCGATTTTGATTGCCCAATGCATAGTGCTGGCGTAGCAGGAGGGCGGTAAATAGAACACCGGCTGAAAGAAGACTCAGGAATATCCAAAGCAGCTGGTTGGATGAATCATAAAATATGTTGATAACACTCCAGACGGTGAGGATAAAAAGAAGGGGGAGAAGGACAAAATGATGAGGCGGGTAATACCGCACATGGTTCGAGTAATTTTGCTTTTTCATGAGGGTAAGGTTACGAAAAATGCGGAGGATAAATGGGACTGCACTAAACAAAAAAGATCCGACCTAGATACTGGCCGGATCTTTTCAAAAATCCTCATTCAAATTTTATCCGTAAACTAAACTTTCACGAGGTAATCAAACTCCTCAACACTTCACACCTCTGAAAATGGTTAGTGTTACGTTTCTCGATAAAATGTGTTTTGGACTAGACATGGTACCTCCTTTCTTTTAGTTGGACATCACAGGATGCTGCTGTTCAATTAAATTATGAATCTGACATTCTGCCGATAGCGACCGCTACCGTATCTACAACGCCAGGAAGTTCAAAATTGTTTAAGTCAGGTTGTAAATTTTTGTAGTTACGTGATTGCGAGGAATAATCATTAGACTTTGTGTTGATATGAATTTGAACCTCAATGGGTTATTTGAATAAGATGCTGTTTGCCCTGCCGAGGTGATCAGTTGAGTACGGTGGTTTTTAAGTTAGGTATTTCGATTTCGAAGACGGTGCCTTCGCCAAATTGAGAGGTCATACTGATCGTTCCTCCCAGTTTTTCTACGGTGCTTTTTACAATATAAAGCCCCAGGCCGGAACCTTTACTGTCGGCCGTGGCGCGGAAAAACATTTTGAAAATTTTGTCTTTGAATTCATCCGCGATACCAATGCCATTATCAGTAAAACGAATACGCGCGTGGGTATAGGTAGTAGTTATTTCTATTTTAATGAATGACTCTTTCCAGCGGGCACGATAACGCACTGCATTGGAAATAATGTTGTTGAAAATAATCAACAACCGGCTGGGGTCGGAATAGAATTCATGTTCGGGATGAATAATCACCTGGCTCTTCACATGATGAGCATCTTCCATGTATTTCAATGAGTCGATGGATTCCTGAACCAGCATTTGATAGTCAATTACCTGTGGGATGATTTCCATTCGCGAATTGCGTGAGTAATGGATAATGTCGGTAATGAAGTGATCAAGCCGGTTTATGCTGGTTTCAATCAGCTGAAGGTATTGTTCCGTATTGGGTTGATCTACTTTGATCATGGTGAGCAAACCTTTTACGGACATGAGTGGAGCCCGCAGATCGTGCGAAGCGCTATAGACGAAGCGGTCCAGTTCACTATTGATTTTGGTGAGCTCCTGATTTTGTTCTTTTAACAGGTCTTCCGTTTTCTTTTGTAAAGTAATATCCCTGGAATAGATAGTGAGTCCTGTCACTTTTCCATTTTCCGTAATGGGGTAGGTAACAATCTCGTACGTCTTCAATTGGTTATCTACCCAGTAGCTGTCGTAATAGCGGCCGGGTCTACCTTTCAGTCCGGCTTCGTATCGCTCGCGCCACATGGTGCGGAGTTGTTGCAAGTGATCGGGAATCAATTCCAGAATACTCCGGCCCCGTTCCAGCCGCGTGCCAAATGCCAGTTTGTAACTTTTGTAAAATGCTTTGTTGAAATCGATGAGTTCATAATGTGCATTCACCAGCCAGACACTGTCGTCAATGGTGTTGAGAATAGAGCGGAGGTTGGCTTCGTTTTCAAGTATTCTTTTTTGATATGCTTTCCGCACTGTAATGTCGCGACTGAAAACCGAGATGATCTGTTTGTCTTCGGTAAGCGATACGTACTTGAAGTGAATCTCCCAATAATATTTTCGGCCCTCCATCTCGAATACATCTTCCACCTTAATGGGCATGCCACTCCGGATCGTATCGATGCGTTCCTTCCAGATCGCTTTCAGTGTGGGATTTACTTTTTCCATGGCATCAAGTATGGAACTTCCTTTCTTCAGTTCAATACCATAGCTTTCAACGAAGATCCAGTAAAATCCAGGGTTAAGTGATATGACGCGGCAGTCTTCATCCAGCAAAAGAATATTTGAATCGGCATCTTCAATGATCGTAGCGAAAAGGTCTTGCCAAACACCGGCCTCGGTTGGTTCCAGCATTGTCATTTGTGTGGTGGTTACTTCAGATTAAATACGGTTGTCTTTGATTAACTGAGTAAGTACACAAGAATCAGCTGCCTGTGTTTATCTTCGAAGAACAACATCTCGGCTTTAACGGCGGAGTGAACTAAACGGATGATCTTTTTGTGAAAAAAATGACCGGCCCCAAGGGAGGATGTTCAAACAATGCGCTTACATCGATTGAGATACCGTATAACACACACTACTCCCGCGATTACAGGAGTAGTGTGTGCATGAGTGGAGAACGTGAATTTAAAATGATTTAATTACGTACAAGGCGAAGACTTATCGGCTGTAATACATTTCATTCCATCGCAGCTCATTCTTCAGCGAAGGAATAGTGGTTTGCTGGTTAATATTAACAAATTCAATCTTGGCGATCTCGGCAAAATCGTGCAATTGTTCGGAAGAGAGGTTTTGACTGTAGACGGTATGATGTGCACCACCTGCCAGAATCCATGCCGCACAACCCGTAGCCATGTCGGGCAATGGTTTCCAAAGTACCCGGGCTACAGGTAATTTGGGAAGATTCTGTTCCGGTTTCACTGCTTCTACTTCATTGACCAGTAAGCGAAAAC
>JAHEZH010000240.1 GCA_023251155.1 Flammeovirgaceae bacterium
AGCAGATTCACCAGTGATGGCGGACTCATCAATGGTGGCAATACCTTCGATGATCTCACCGTCAGATGGAATAAGATCGCCCGTTTCACAATAGAAGACATCGCCTTTCTTCAGTTGACTGGAAGACATGGTGGTCATAATACCATTGTCTGCCATCACTTTGGCAGGCGTTTCTTCACGTGTTTTGCGCAGCGAATCAGCCTGTGCCTTACCGCGTGCTTCGGCAATGGCTTCGGCAAAGTTGGCAAACAGTAAAGTAAGTAATAACACCAGGAAGATGATCAGGTTGTACGCAAAGGAGCCCTGGCCGGGATGGCTGAAAGAATAGACGGTGACGAACAACATGATGAAGGTTCCGATCTCCACACAAAACATCACGGGATTTTTAATCATCGCGGATGGATTCAGTTTTACAAAAGATTGTCTGATCGCTTCATTGACTAAAGCAGGTTCAAACAACCGGGTTTTATTTTTAGTACTCATAATTCAGTTAATCGTTATTTGTTGTTAGTTAATGGCGGATGACAAGCTATCTGGAGGAGTAATGAATTCACTTGTTTCATCGTACCGTTCCTATTGCTTATTGCCATTGCTTCTGCCGGTTCTTAATTATAAGGAGAAATATTCGGCAATGGGTCCAAGTACGAGGGCGGGGAAGAAGGACAACGCTGCGATGATGATGATCACGGAGAGTAGCACCGCTACGAAGGCAGGGCTCTCTACTTTTAATGTACCGCTGCTTTCGGGAATGTACTTCTTCGATGCCAGCGAACCGGCTATGGCCAATGGCCCGATGATGGGAATGAACCTTCCGAAGAGCATACACAATCCGCAGATGATATTCCAGAACGGTGTAGCATCACCAAGCCCTTCAAAACCTGATCCGTTGTTTGCCGCAGCGGAGGTAAACTCATACAGCATCTCGCTGAAGCCATGAAAGGAAGGATTGGCTAACCAGCCGATATCAGGATGAGTGGAGTGAACGGATGCTGCAATACCTGTGCTGACCAAAATCAGGAAGGGATGAAGTATAGCGACTAACGCGGCAATCTTAACTTCCTTTGCTTCAATCTTCTTACCGAACAATTCCGGCGTACGTCCTACCATCAATCCTGCGATGAACACACCGATCACCACAAAGACAAAGAAGTTGATAAACCCGACACCCGCACCCCCGTAGATCGCATTGATCATCATGTCCAGGATATACACTCCACCGGAGATGGGAGTCTGGCTGTCGTGCATGGAGTTAACCGAGCCATTGGAGGTAGAGGTGGTAGACACTCCCCAGAAGGCACTGGCTGCTGCACCGAAGCGCACTTCCTTACCTTCCATGCTACCCATGGATTGATCAATGCCCATGGCGGTGATCTTGGCATTGCCAGCCATTTCAAAATGAACGGTGATGGCAACAAACACTAGGAACACCAGTGTCATTGCGCCAAAGAAGGCATATCCTACTTTTGGCTTTTTGATGTAGAATCCGAAAGCAAAGACGAGGGCGATGGGAATAATAAGAATAGCGAAGTTCTCTACGAAGTTGGTGAAGTAGTCGGGATTCTCGAACGGATGGGTTGAGTTAGGTCCGAAGAAACCACCACCGTTGGTTCCTATTTGTTTGATCGCCACCATGGCCGCCACAGGACCACGGGCCACATTTACCGTATCACCTTCCAGCGTTACAATTTGTTTTGCCCCTTCAAAAGTAGCAGGCGTTCCATGAAGAACTAATATAACAGCGACCACTATTGATAAAGGGAGAAGTATGCGTGTACAACTTTTTACAAATAAATGGTAGAAGTTACCCAGGTCGGAAGCCTGTCGTTGCGTAACGGCTTTGAAAATAGAAGCCATGGCAGCGATACCGGTAGCTGCACTTACAAATTGTAAAAAACAAAACAGGAGTAATTGGGTAAGATAGGTAGCACCTGTTTCACCGCTGTAGTGCTGCAGGTTGGTATTCGTCATAAAACTGATCGCGGTATTGAAAGCAGTAGTTGCTTCCATGTTTCCTATTCCATCCGGATTCCAGAATGGATGGAAGGATTGCGTAAGCAGCACCAGCATTCCCCATAAAAAGAAAATAAGATTAAGCATCAGGGATGCTTTCAGATTTTGCTTCCAATCCATGGGAGTTTCGGGAGTAATGCCACACCGTTTGAAAATGAATTTTTCAAGTGGTGCCATAAAGTCCAGCACCGTTTTTTCTCCTTTAAACACTTTTGCGCAATACTTGCCAAAGGGAATGGCAAGTAGAACGGTGAAGACAAAGAGTGCGATGACTCCTAAAATTTCAGTATTCATTTTTGATAGTTATTAGTTAATGGTTAGAAGTTAATCGTAGTGAAATGTTATCCATCGTTAGTTTGACGATTAACTATGATCTGTTCACGATTAACGACCCTAGAAATTTTCAGGCTTAATGAGTGCATACATCAGGTAGGCAAACAAGAGCACACAGATAATAAGCAGCGCAATCATCATAACGGTTATATGTTTTCAAAGACGTCAATGAGTTTGTAAATCAGCCGGAAACCCACCAGGCCCAGCGCAATCATTAATGCAATCATCATAGTTGTAGGTTGAATAGTTTAAATTCCACTGGTGTAATGCTGGCGTGCATATTCTTTTTGTAACTCTGCCGGCATGTACGCTTCCATCCTATGCGCACGGTGGGTATCCAGAAAATGGGATACGGTATGCAGATAGACATTGACAATGCCATTGCGTACGGTATCGTTGCCTTCGTTGAATAATTTCAACACTACCCGGAGGTGTCGATCGAGCTTCTTGAAATTGTTCTGCTCGCAAAGTGCAAGTGTGGCCTGAGCAAAAACCTGGATGGATTGATAATAATGCCTGGTATAATGCGGATCATTTTCACTTTTGGGGATTTCTCCCTCCAGCATGACCAGGGCTCTTCTTTCGGTAATCATGGATGTAACAATTTTGCAGGCACAGGGTCAATGTTTGTGCCTTTTGGAATAGTGTTTTGTGTATCAGTGAGTTAGGTATTAAGTCAGTGGCCGTACCCTTCCATTTCCGAAGGGTGTTTTCTGAAATGGTAGTATGGAAGCAGCATGGTTAGTGAGAATGGCCGCCAGGGTAGAGGAAATGAAGATCACCACCGCGCCGGTTTTCAACCCACCATTTTTGCAGACAGGGCGGCAGATGAAAAATTCTGGAAAGGATGGGAGTGGTGTGAACGATGAGATGCTGAACCGTAACCTTTTAAAAACGGGCCCCTAATGGCACAACGGACACATTTACAAATTGTAATCCTTAATTTTCTGATACAGTGTAGTCAATCCGATATCCAGCAGTTTCGCTGCCTGTGTTTTATTTCCACCGGCAGTGAGTAATACTTTGCGTATATGCATCTTCTCGGCATCGGCTAACGTGGGTGAGCTGTGATCGTGATCCAGTGTGAAGTCGGAGGGAAGCACGCGGGCATCGAGCTGATCATCAGAAAGAATAACACTCCGTTCGATGACGTTCTTTAGTTCTCGTATGTTTCCTTTCCAGGCATGATGTTGCAGTGCTTTGAGAAAACTATCTGAAATGAGTGGCTCTTTTTTATTCGTCTTCAATGAAAATTGCTTTACGAAATAACGGGCCAGTAATGGGATATCGGTTTGCCTGTCGCGCAAGGAAGGAAGTGAAATAGTGAATACAGAAAGCCGATAAAATAAATCCATGCGGAAATGACCAGCTTCGGATTCCTTTTCCAGATTGCGGTTGGTGGCCGCAATGAAGCGCACATTTACTTTCTTCACTCTACTTTCTCCTACACGGTAATATTCTCCTGTTTCCAGTACACGCAGCAGTTTAGCCTGCAGGTCGATGTTCATCTCACCAATCTCGTCCAGAAACAATGTGCCATCATGTGCTTCTTCGATGTAGCCTTTCTTTGCTTTGGTCGCACCGGTAAATGCGCCCTCTGCATGACCGAATAATTCACTCTCCAGAAGATCTTTAGGAAACGCACTGCAGTTCAATGCCACAAACGACTTCGCCTTTCGGGTACTTTCATAGTGGATGGCCTGCGCGAATACTTCTTTTCCCGTACCCGTTTCTCCCAGCAATAGAACCGTGGTATCTGTGGTTGCTACTTTTCGGGCCAGGTCGATACTTTGCTGAATGAGTTTGGTGTTTCCAAGTATGGTATCAAATCCAAATTTGTTTTGCAGTTTGGATTCCAGCTGAACCACCTTCTGTTGCAATAGTGCTTTTTCCGAAGCTTTGCTGAGTAAAGGTAAAATCTTTTCCTGATGATCGCCTTTGGTTAAATAGTCAAACGCTCCGTTCTTGATCGCTTTCACACCATCTTCAATGGTGCCATACGCAGTTAATACAATCACTTCCAGTGCAGGATACTCCTGTTTGATTTTAGAAGTGAGTTCTACTCCATTGCCATCGGGTAGTTTTACATCAGAGATGACCACCTGTACCGGTTCTTTACTCAGCAGTTTTAACCCTTCTTTGCTATTCGCGGCCTGTACTACGTGATACCCTTCCAGCTCAATGACCCGCGCCATCAGCTTGCGCAGGTTTTCTTCATCGTCAATAATTAAAACGGTAATCATTAATCGTCTGTCAAAGGCTTGTTGAAACTGTAGTAGAGATAATAAAGTGCAGGTAAGATGAAAAAGCTTCCCAATAGTAAAGCCCACCCTAAAGCAGCCAGTGTTTTTTCAGGTGCCAGGTGATCAAACAGCGACAAGTTTGTTCCATGGCGGACAATGATAAAATCAGGATAGTGGGCATAGCCAATCGCTAGCAATATCATCGTTACCTGGAAGGCCGCCAGCGGGCGAATGATGAATGACTTTCCTTTACCGATCAGGTACCACAAGGTGATGAGCGAAAGTGTGGCCGCAATTACGGCAGTGGTCCCTACCGCATTATCAAAGATCCAGTTGAGTAAAGGTATTTCTTCGATCACGGCGACTATAAATACAATGAGACCGCTCACAATGGCTGCGATGTTCATGTGTTTGGCTTTGTTCACAAAACGGGTGCGGTCATCTTTACTTTCCGCTTCTCCAATCAGGTAGACCGATGCCAGGAAGCCACACAAGGCCACTACAAACAACCCTACGCCAAGCGAAAATAAATTCAGCCAGCTGTACACGTACGTATCGGCAAATGTTTTTGACTCATGATCAATCTGCCCGGAGATAACACTTCCTGCTATCACCCCGAGAAAGAAAGGAGTCACGAAACTGGATAATATATAAATGCGATTATACACCCATTGCATATCGTCCTTCACTGCATCGTAATGACGGAACACAAAGGCGGTGCCTCTTGCTATGATTCCAATAAGCATGATGATAAGCGGGATGTGCAGGTACACGGACATTTCCGCATAAATAACGGGGAAGGCAACAAACAGAATAACAATGGTAATAATGAGCCACATGTGATTGGCTTCCCATATCGGGCCGATCGCCTGGTATAATGTCTTACGGGTACGACTCCTGTTTTTATTGGAGGTAAATAATTCAATGATGCCCGCACCAAAGTCGGCACCACCCAGTACTACGTAAAGGAGTATCGATAAAAACAAGTAGGCGATAATGACGTATTCCATAAATTAATGATCGGATGGATTAAGTTCATCATACAGGGAAGGTACCATGCTGATCTGACGCTTCAATAAGAAGATCACCGCCATGGATAATGAAATATAGATGGCCGTGAATAAGTAAAAGGAATAAGCAATGCCGGGCATGGGGGTTACCGCATCGGCAGTGCGCATCACATTGTGAATGATCCAGGGCTGGCGACCTACTTCCGTTACTGTCCAGCCTGCTTCCACGGCAATGAAGCCAAGAGGTGTGGCCATCGCGAAAGCGTTGAGAAACCATTTTTTGTTTAACCATTCCTTCTTTATAAAGGAGATGAAATAGATCACCGAAAGCAACATCATGAACATGCCAATACCTACCATCATCTGAAAAGCAAAATGAGTGACGGTTACCGGTGCCTGATTTTCTTCCGGTATGGCATCAAGCCCGGTCACTTCCTGTTCAACATTTCCGTGAGCCAGGAAGCTGAGCATTCCGGGCAGCTCGATCGCATAATCAACGGTTTTGTTTTTCTCATTGGGTAAGCCACCAATGATGAGTGGCGCAGCTTTCTGTGTATGGAAATGGGCTTCCATGGCAGCAAGCTTAGCGGGTTGGCGTTTGGCTACGTCTTTGGCAGACAGATCTCCACTCAATGGTTGAAGAAAAGAAGCCACGGCTCCGAATACAATCGCAATCTTAAAAGCCCGTGTGTGGAACAGAATGTTGTTACCTCTTAGGATCATCAGCGCATGGACACCTGCTACTGCGAATCCGGTAGCTGCAAAAGCGGCTATGGTCATGTGCAGCGCTTGAGTAAACCAGGCATCGTTGAACATGGCTTGGATTGGATCGATGTTGAGGTACTCTCCATTCACCAATTCAAAACCGGCGGGGCTGTTCATCCAGGCATTGGCAGCCACAACTAATATTCCGGATACTAAGCCACTGATGCCAACGACAACACCGGTGAACCAGTGAAACCATTTGTTGAATTTATCCCATCCATAGAGGAAAAAACCGAGGGCAATGGCTTCAATAAAGAAAGCCGTTCCCTCCAGCGAGAAAGGCATCCCGAAAATCGGCCCGGCGTGTTTCATAAACTCCGGCCAGAGCAACCCCAATTCAAACGATAGCATAGTACCTGATACAGCCCCCGTTGCAAAGAAGATGGCCACCCCTTTGCTCCATGCTTTCGTGATGTTCTTATATGTCACATCTTTAGTTGTGAGCCATTTGAAG
>JAHEZH010000016.1:0-49023 GCA_023251155.1 Flammeovirgaceae bacterium
TTCCATACTTCTTCTGTCTGGTGGATAATACTACTTAGCTGTTCGCGCTGTGCTCTCACAATTAAACTTGCCTGCCAGTCCACGTTCTCAATCATCACCAGTGGCGTAACGGCAGCAGTGATTGGAATTAAAGTGATTGGAATTAACCTTTCACCCCCTTATAAATCATCTCATTCGCCGTGATGCCATATCGGGTTGCATCGATGGACTTTGCAAAGTCATCAGCCAGGGCTTTCATACCTGCTTTCTCTATGCGTTTAGCATAATCTTTTCCAAACAGGCGCACGTGGTCGTCTTGTCCAAATAGTTTTTCGCGCTCGCGCGGATCGGTGACGGTGAGGTCTTCGTAAGTCACATCCGGCACAGGGGAGAAGAAAGGCACTTGCATGATGGCCCAGCCCCCAGGTTTTAATACCCGGTTAATTTCACTCATGGCTTTGATATCGCTGTTCACGTGCTCCAGTACATGGTTGCAGAGTACAACATCAAACGTATTGGCTTCAAAAGGAATGTCGTGAATATCCATCTTCACTTTCGCCAGGGGTGATTCAATATCTGCCGTGATGTAACCATCACCATGGAGTTTATCAAAACGCTGCATGAAGCAGGGCTCGGGTGCGATGTGCAATACCTTTAGTTTCTCCTGGAAAAAAGAGGTACGCTGCTCCATGTATAGCCAGATTAGCCGATGGCGTTCCAATGAAAGACAAGAAGGGCAAAGGGCGTTGGGCCTGGGATTGATTCGGCCGTAAGGCAAAAATTGCTTATAATGACTTTTGCAGATAGGGCACTCCACCGCATTGCCTGCATAAAATACACCCAGCACTTTGAGGCCGATGCCGCTGAAGAGCTGCAGGTATTTGCGCGGAACAAAACGAATGAGCAGAGCGATCACTTTTTTCATGGGCGGCAAAGATAATACGTTAGCCGATAGCACCATACGATTTATGCGTGACTAAGGAGCAAAAGCAGCACCATTTGCGCATAAATGTGCATCTTCGCAACGTATTCATAAATCGTATCGCATGCCGCACATCGTCATTCTTTCCGCCAGTGTTCGCCAGGGACGCAACAGTCATCGGGTAGCCTTGTTTTTAAAAAAATACATCGAGAACAACGGATTGGCCACAGCCGATATCGCCGACCTGAACAGCTACCAGTTTCCTTTGTTTGACGAACGCCTGGCGCATCAGCAAAACCCATCGGAGAAAGTGCTGGAGTTTGCCTCGCGCATTATGCATGCCGATGGTGTGATCATTGTAACGCCTGAGTACAATGGTGGCTACCCCGCCAGTCTTAAAAATGCTGTTGATTTACTTTACAAAGAGTGGCAGAAGAAGCCGGTTGCGATCGCTACCGTTTCGGATGGTGGCTTTGGCGGAACACAGGTGATTACCTCACTGCAGTTTTCACTATGGAAGATCAGGGCGTGGACTGTTCCTGCCCAGTTTCCTGTACCCAATGCCGATACTTCTTTTGATGAAGAAGGAACTCCGGCCGATGTAGCTACTACCGAGAAACGCGCCCATTTCTTTATAAAAGAATTATTGTGGTGCATAGAGGCACGTAAACGTATGGTGGATTATAAATGACGATAAGCTGTTGAGTAGGGTGTTCAGCGGTTGCAACGAGATGTGTACGGTAAGTAAAGGAGCTTATGTACCAAGTACGCAATAAGGCACTGATTCTGCTGCTTTGCAGGAACTATTACAGCAAGTTAATGCTTAATTAAACAAGTTGAATGTGCTTTTGTTACTGAATTGAAATCGAGATTGCAATCGGTTGACCTGAACGGGATGGTATTATTAAATTTAGAATCATACTAAATAAAGAAACTGAGCTAAAAATGTTCGATTCTTATTCAATCATAAGTACATTTGCGCAATCTAAATGGCCTAAATTATGGATCAACAGCATTTAATGGATTATTTGCCAATTGTGTTGATGTTCATTGTCGCATCCGGATTTGTGGGTATCACTATGGTAGCCACTCACTTACTTGGTCCAAAGCGGAAAACAGATGTAAAGCTCGAATCTTTCGAGTGTGGTATTGAACCTCAGGGAAATGCCCGTGTACCTTTCTCTATTAAATATTTTCTCGTTGCCATCCTCTTTGTATTGTTTGATGTGGAGGTGATCTTCATGTATCCATGGGCAGTATTGTTTAAAGATCTTGGTGTAACGGGTTTGATTGAGATGGTGGTGTTTATCGCTTTCTTATTGATTGGTTTTTTCTACATCATAAAAAGGGGAGCCCTGAAGTGGGAATAGTGATATGGAGACAGTAGCATTAAACGGAGTAAAAGTAGCCGAATCACCAGGCGGTATCGAAGGAGCAGGGTTCTTTGCTACTTCACTAGACAAAGCCGTTGGTCTGGCTCGTAAAAATTCAATATGGCCGTTGCCGTTTGCCACCTCTTGCTGTGGGATCGAGTTCATGGCTACTATGGGTTCGCATTATGACCTGGCCCGCTTTGGTTCAGAACGGTTGAGTTTTTCACCACGCCAGGCGGACTTGCTGATGGTGATGGGTACCATTGCCAAAAAGATGGGGCCAATCCTTCGCCAGGTATATGAGCAGATGGCAGAACCACGGTGGGTGCTTTCAGTAGGTGCTTGTGCCTCCAGTGGAGGTATATTCGATACTTATAGCGTATTGCAGGGCATTGACCGCATCATACCGGTAGACGTTTACGTGCCGGGTTGCCCGCCACGTCCGGAACAGATCATTGATGGAATTTTGAATATTCAAAAGCTGGTTGAAACCGAATCCCTTCGCCGAAGAGATTCGGAAGAATACAAAGCCATGCTCAACAAATACGGTATCGAGTAATTATGGAAGAAGTTCTAACGGAAGACAGAATTATCACAGTACTCAAGGAGAAATTCGTAGACGATTTTGTTTCGACAGAGTTGCCTTACGGATTTACCACCGCCACTTTCAAATCTGAAAACATCGTATCGATTATTAAATTCCTTTACGATACGGAACAATACCAATACCTCACTACACTCAGCGGTATTCACTACCCTGATCTGAAGAAGATTGCAGTGATGTATCAATTGCATAACCTCAGGGAAAATAAACGTCTGCGCCTGAAGATTTACCTTGCGGAAGAGAAGCCGGAAGTCGCTACGCTGACTACTGTATTTCCGGCAGCCAACTGGATGGAGCGTGAGACCTACGACTTCTTTGGAGTGACCTTTACCGGCCATCCTAATCTAAAGCGTATCCTTAATGTGGAAGACATGATCATCTTCCCGATGCGCAAAGAATATCCGCTGGAAGATCAGACACGTGAGGATAAAAATAACCTGATGTTTGGACGATAGTTTATGGAGCAGACAAAGAACACATCAGCACCGGGCGACATCACGGTACAGGAAGAGAAGAAATACTCGTACCTGAACCTTGGTCCGACACACCCTGCGACACACGGCATCTTTCAGAACGTGCTGAAGATGGACGGTGAGATCATCATGGATGCTACCCCTACTATCGGTTACATCCATCGTGCATTTGAAAAGCTGGCCGAACGCAGACCATTCTACCAGATCACTCCCATCACCGACCGTTTGAACTATTGCTCGTCACCCATCAATAACATGGGCTGGCACATGACGGCCGAAAAGCTGTTTAAGATAGAACTACCCAAGCGCGTGCAATACATGCGTATTGTGATCATGGAGCTATCGCGTATTGCCGATCATATCATTTGTAATACCATCATTGGTCAGGATGTGGGTGCCACTACCGGTTTCCTTTACCTGTTCCAGTACCGCGAGCGCATTTACGAAATCTTTGAAGAGATCTGTGGTGCACGTCTCACAACCAACATCGGTCGTATCGGTGGTTTTGAAAGAAACTTCTCCGATAAGGCCTGGGATAAGATTTATAAATTTCTCGAAGATTTTCCGATCGCATTCAAAGAATTCAGCAGCCTGCTGGAGCGCAACCGTATCTTCATGGACCGTACCATCAACTGTGGTCCGATCTCCGCCGAGATGGCGCTGTCCTATAGTTTCTCTGGCCCGAACCTTCGTGCGGCAGGAGTGGACTATGACGTACGTGCGATGAACCCGTATTCTTCTTATGAAGAGTTTGATTTCATTGTTCCGGTAGGTACACAAGGCGATACCTATGATCGCTTCATGGTTCGCCAGCAAGAGATGCACCAGAGCCTGAGTATCATTCATCAGGCGATTGAAAAGATTAAGAAAGAACCTGCCGATATATTCCGTGCCGATGTACCTGAGTTTGTACTTCCTCCCAAAGAAGAAGTGTATAACAATATGGAGGCACTGATTTATCACTTTAAAAATATCATGGGTGAAACCGAGATACCGAAAGGTGAAGTGTATCACAGCGTGGAAGGTGGCAATGGTGAACTTGGGTTCTACCTGATCAGCGATGGAGGACGTACTCCTTATCGCCTGCATTTCAGAAGACCATGCTTCATTTTCTACCAGGCTTACCCGGAGATGATCAAAGGCACCATGTTATCCGATGCCATCATCACCATGAGTAGCATGAACGTGATCGCAGGAGAATTAGACGCGTAGAAGTTATGAACGATACAGCGAGCATCGAGAAAGTGGAGTTCTCATCAGAAGCAAAAGCCCTGGTGGAGCGTATTATCAAGCGCTATCCGGCAGGTAAGCAGAAATCAGCGTTGTTGCCATTGTTGCATCTGGCACAGGCCGAGTTTGGTGGCTGGCTTAGCCCGCAGACGATGGATTATGTGGCCTCTATCCTGAGTATCAAACCGATTGAAGTATATGAGGTAGCATCGTTTTACACGATGTTTAATTTAAAGCCGGTAGGCAAGTGCTTGATTGAAGTGTGCCGTACAGGTCCTTGCATGTTGCGCGGGGCGGAAGATATCGTGGCATACATCGAAAAGAAACTAGGTATCAAAGAAGGAGAGACAACTCCGGACGGTCAGTTCACCCTCAAGACAACGGAGTGCCTTGGTTCCTGTGGTACGGCCCCGATGTTGCAGTTAGGAGCGGACTATTATGAAAACCTCACGGAAGAGAAGGTGGATAACCTGCTGGAGAAGTGGAAGACAATACAAAATCATAGTACATACATGCGGTCGAACCGCCAGGAAATATAATCGCGATGGGAAAGAAACTACTCTTACAAAACGAACATATTCCGGGCATCAACACGTTTGATGTCTATCGCAAAAATGGTGGTTATGCTTCCGTAGAGAAAGCATTAAAGACCATGACACCGGATGAGGTGACTGAAGAAGTAAAGAAATCAGGACTGCGTGGTCGTGGTGGTGCTGGTTTCCCGGCAGGTATGAAGTGGAGCTTCCTCGATCGTAAATCAGAGAAGCCACGTTACCTCGTGTGCAATGCTGACGAAAGCGAGCCAGGTACTTTCAAGGACCGTTACTTAATGGAAAAGATCCCTCACTTATTGATTGAGGGAATGATTACTTCCAGCTATGCACTGGGTGCCAACACTTCGTACATCTATGTACGTGGTGAGTACATGTATGTGATCCGCATTTTGGAGAAAGCCATTGAAGAAGCGTATGCGGCCGGTTTTCTGGGCAACAATATTCTAGGAACCAACTATTCGCTGAACTTATACGTGCAGCCGGGTGGAGGTGCCTATATCTGCGGTGAAGAAACCGCCTTGCTGGAATCACTGGAAGGCAAGCGGGGTAACCCGCGATTGAAGCCGCCATTCCCTGCCATCGCAGGTTTGTATGCCTCACCAACAGTTGTGAATAACGTGGAGACCATTGCTGCAGTAGTTCCTATTGTGAACATGACTGGTGATGAGTACGCCAAGATTGGTATCGGTAAGAGTACAGGTACTAAGTTGATCTCTGCCAGTGGTCACATCAACAAGCCGGGGGTATATGAAATCGAGCTGGGTTTACCCGTAGAAGAATTCATTTACTCCGAAGAATACTGTGGAGGCATCTGGAAAGGGAGAAAGATGAAGGCGGTAGTGGCAGGAGGTTCTTCGGTACCTATTCTTCCTACCGAACTGATATTAAAAAACATTAAAGGCGAAGCCCGTCTGATGAGCTACGAATCCCTTTCGGATGGTGGTTTCGTAAGCGGAACGATGCTGGGTTCAGGTGGTTTTATCGTCTTGGACGAAACAGCATGTATCGTTCATCACCTGCATACATTCGCACGCTTCTATCATCACGAATCATGCGGCCAGTGCAGCCCTTGCCGTGAAGGTACCGGCTGGATGGAGAAAGTAATTCATCGTATCGAGCACGGTCATGGCCATATGAGTGATATTGATCTGCTGGTGGATGTAGCAAAGAAGATTGAAGGGAATACCATTTGTCCGCTGGGCGATGCAGCGGCATGGCCGGTGGCAAGTGCGATCCGTCACTTCCGTGAAGAGTTTGAATACCATGTGAAGTATCCGGAAAAGATCAAGAACCCGAAGCACTTTGAGATTGAACCGTTTGTTTCTGAGAAAAACTTAGTGACAGCTTAAAATATGAACAAAGAAGTAGGCAGTATGCAGGAAGCAGTAGGCAGTCTGGGTAAAAATCAGATTGTATGGATGACTGTGTACTGTATTGTGCCTACTGCCAACTTTTAATAAAACGAAATGGCAAAAGTTACGATAGATGGTATTGAAGTAGAAGTTCCGGATGGTACTTCTATTTTGAATGCTGCCCGGCAGATAGGTGGTGACGTAGTTCCTCCTGCTATGTGCTATTACTCCAGCCTGAAAGAAAGCGGAGGTAAATGCCGCGTATGTCTGGTGAAGGTAACACAGGGTTCGGCTAAAGATCCTCGTCCGATGCCTAAGCTGGTTGCTTCTTGCCGTACCAACGTAATGGATGGTATGGTGGTGCAGAACATTACTTCGCCTGAAGTACTGGAAGCACGAAAAGGGGTTGTTGAATTTTTGTTATTGAATCACCCGCTCGATTGCCCGATCTGTGATCAGGCTGGTGAGTGTGATTTGCAGAACCTGGCGTATGAGCACGGTGCA
Source organism: Flammeovirgaceae bacterium (assembly GCA_023251155.1). Classification (GTDB taxonomy): domain Bacteria; phylum Bacteroidota; class Bacteroidia; order Cytophagales; family Cyclobacteriaceae; genus ELB16-189. The sequence continues at coordinate 6,992 of JAHEZH010000016.1, forward strand.
GCTAAAACCCGCTACGAAGAGGACCGCAGAACATTTGAGAAAATAGATATTGGCGATAAGATCAAGTTGCACATGACCCGGTGCATCCTGTGCTATCGCTGTACTTTTGTTGCGGATCAATTGACTGACAATCGTGTTCACGGTGTGCTGAACAGGGGAGATCACTCGGAGATCAGTACGCACATTGAGAAAGCAATCGACAATGACTTTTCCGGTAACATGATCGATGTTTGTCCTGTAGGTGCACTGACAGATAAAACCTTCCGCTTCAAGAGCAGAGTGTGGTTTACCAAACCAATGGATGCACATCGTGATTGCCCCAAGTGCTCTGGTAAAGTAGTACTTTGGATGAAAGGGGAAGAAGTACTTCGTGTATCGGCTCGCAAGGATCAATACAACGAAGTGAAAGAATTCATCTGTAACGAATGCCGTTACGATCACAAAGACGTAAAAGACTGGACGGTAGAAGGTCCTCGCCACATTGAGCGTAGCTCGGTGATCTCTCAGAATCACTATGAGAAAATCGACTTGCTTAAACTGAAGAAAGAAGTAGAACGCCAGCTGGAGTTCCAGAAAGGAAAACCATTGCCCGAACATAATCACTCCCTGAACGCATGATCGATTTTCTGATATATAAGTCCATCTTAGTGTTGATCATCTTTACGATCACGCTGGTGGTAGCTATGTATGCTACCTACGGTGAGCGTAAAGTGGCCGCTTTCCTGCAGGATCGTATCGGTCCTAACCGAGCGGGTCCGTTTGGTATCCTTCAGCCATTGGCCGATGGATTGAAATTCTTCATGAAAGAAGAAATCATTCCTAACGTGTCGAACAAATTCCTTTTCATATTCGGACCATGCCTGGCCATGATTACGGCGATGATGGCAGGAGTACTTGTTCCCTGGGGCGATACCCTGGTTATAGGCGGTAAAGAGTTTTCATTGCAGATATCTGATCTGAATATTGGTGTGCTTTACTTTTTTGGTGTCGGTTCTATCGGAGTCTATGGCATCATGATCGGAGGCTGGGCTTCAAACAATAAATTCTCGTTGCTGAGCGCAATTCGCGCTTCGGCACAGATGATCAGTTATGAACTGGCAATGGGGATCTCCATCATTGCCCTGATAGCCGTGACTGGCACATTAAGCTTAAAAGAAATTTCAGCGATGCAAGCCGGTGGGGTAGGCAGCGATTGGAATATGTGGAACATCGTCTATCATCCTCTTGGGTTCCTGATCTTCATTGTCTGCGCTTTTGCTGAATGTAACCGTGCACCGTTTGATCTGGCGGAATGTGAAACCGAGTTGATTGGCGGGTATCATACGGAATACAGTAGTATGAAACTGGGTTTCTACCTGTTTGCGGAGTACATCAATATGTTTGTCTCATCAGCAATCATTTCTACACTGTATTTCGGTGGATACAACTTTCCGTTCATGAACGATCTGGGATTGGATCATAACACCATTACGATTTTAGGTACGGTGTTTTTATTTGCTAAGATTTTCTTCTTCATCTTCTTCTTCATGTGGGTACGCTGGACTCTTCCGCGCTTCCGTTATGATCAATTGATGAACCTCGGATGGAAAGTATTGTTACCTTTGTCCATCGCTAATTTATTGGTGACAGCGGGTATTGCACTTTGGCTGGATAAATAATTTTGCAGGACGAAGCAGAGAAAGAAATAGTAAAAAAGGATAACGATTAAATAAGAAAGATGCAGGCACTAACCAACCGGTCCAAAGTAGTATCGAATAAGCAAATGACCTTTGCTGAAAAGATGTATTTGCCGGCCATTCTGGGCGGCATTTCAATCACGATCCGTCACTTGTTCAAAAAGAAAGCAACGGTAAGTTATCCGGAAGTAAAAAGAGAATTCAGTCAGGTGTACCGTGGGCAGCACGTATTGAAGCGTGATGATAAAGGAGCAGAGCGTTGCACCGCTTGCGGGTTGTGTGCGGTATCATGCCCTGCGGAGGCCATCACCATGACTTCAGCTGAACGTAAAAAAGGCGAAGAAAATTTATATCGTGAAGAGAAGTACGCTTCTACCTACGAGATCAATATGTTACGTTGCATCTTCTGCGGATTGTGCGAAGAAGCATGTCCTAAGGAAGCTATCTTTTTGACTGACCGTATGGTACCCACTGATTTCACCAGAAATGAGTTTGTGTACGGTAAAGACAAGCTGGTAGAAAAAACAGACGATCGCGTTGATGTCACCAAGCGTCAGACCAAAGCTGTGCTTGACTTCAAGAAGATAAAACAACTAAGCCATAATCGTTAATAAACCGTTTTAGTTTTGACCTTAAACCTATTTTACTTTCTGGCATTTCTGGGCATATTGTGTGCTTTGCTGGTAGTGTTTTCTAAAAATCCGGTACATAGCGTACTGTATCTTATCCTCACGTTCTTTGCTATTGCAGGTCATTATGTCTTGCTGAACGCACAGTTTCTTGCAGTAGTTCATGTGATCGTCTATGCAGGCGCCATCATGGTATTATTCCTTCACGTATTGATGCTGTTGAACCTGAATCAGGATGCAGAACCACATAAGAGTGGGGCATTGAAATTTGCAGCGGCTATCTGTTCCGGCGCATTGCTGATTATTCTGATTGCCTCGCTGAAAGGTACTAACCTTATTACGGCAGAACAGACGGTGGTTGCTGATTTAGGTACGGTTAAAAATCTGGGTAAGGTATTGTTCACCGATTACCTTCTTCCTTTTGAAATCACTTCTGTTTTATTGATGGCATCGATGATCGGTGCAGTGATGTTAGGTAAACCAGAGAAAAATCAAAGTACGGAATGAAAACGGCACAAGGCATACCATTGGATTATTATATCTGGTTGAGTGCAGCACTCTTCACCATTGGTGTATTGGGTGTACTCTACCGCAGAAATGCGATCATTATTTTTATGTGCATTGAGCTCATGCTGAATGCAGTGAACTTACTACTCGTGGCCTTCTCCAACTATTATAATGATGCGGCAGGCCAGGTGTTTGTGTTTTTTATTATGGCAGTAGCCGCTGCCGAAGTAGCGGTGGGTCTCGCGATACTTATCATGATGTATCGCAATACCAAAACGACTGACATTAACATTTTGAATAGACTAAAATGGTGAGTCCGGATTTACTTGTAAGCCTTGTTCCGCTGTTGCCTTTGCTGGGCTTCCTGCTGGTAGCTTTGAATGTAAAGAAACTTTCGCATGGAGTTACTTCTTTTATTGCCTGTGGCTCAGTACTGATTTCATTCTTCATTTCCGTCTATCTCTTTGTCGTGCTGCAAGGCCTTCCCGAAGAGCAGCGTTTCATCAACGTGACCGTATTTGACTGGATCAGCACCGCAGGATTCTCAGCCCCATTCAGCTTCCTGATTGATCCGCTTTCTTCTTTGATGTTATTGATCATCACCGGAGTTGGGTTCCTTATTCACGTGTACTCTATTGGTTACATGCATGACGATGAAGGATTCAACCGCTTCTTCTCCTATCTGAACTTGTTCGTATTCTTCATGCTGTTGCTGATCATGGGGTCCAATTACCTGCTCATGTTTGTAGGGTGGGAAGGAGTGGGGCTTTGCTCATACCTGCTGATTGGTTTCTGGTTCAAGAATCAGAATTACAACAGTGCTGCAAACAAAGCATTCATTATGAACCGTATTGGTGACTTAGGTTTGATCCTGGGTGTCGTATTGATCTTTGTTCAGTTCGGCAGCATTCAATATGCCGATGTATTAGCGAAAGCTTCAGCGTACAGCGTGGGGTCAGAAGCCATTACATTAATTACGATCTTATTGTTTGTAGGAGCAATGGGTAAAAGCGCTCAAATTCCATTGTACACCTGGTTACCCGATGCGATGGCGGGTCCTACTCCCGTATCTGCACTGATCCATGCTGCTACAATGGTGACAGCCGGTATTTACATGGTGGCACGTAACAATGTGTTGTATGCATTATCTCCTGCCAGCATGAATCTGATTCTGGTAGTTGGTTTGGCAACGGCATTGTTCGCTGCTACGATCGCACTGACACAAAACGATATTAAAAAAGTATTGGCTTACTCTACCGTAAGTCAGCTGGGATTGATCTTCGTTGCTTTGGGAGTAGGTGCATTCTCCAGTGGTATCTTCCACATGGCTACACACGCGTTCTTCAAAGCACTGTTGTTCCTCGGTGCCGGTAGTGTGATTCACGCATTGGGGGGCGAACAGGACATTCGTAATATGGGGGGATTGAGGAAATATCTTCCGGTTACGTTCTTTACTTTCCTTATCGGAACGTTGGCCATCTCTGGTATTCCTCCTTTTGCAGGGTTCTTCTCCAAGGATGAAATACTGGCTCACGCTTTTGCTGATGGATTTGCGGTATGGTTGATTGCTTTGATAGCATCATTGCTGACCTCATTTTATATGTTCCGTTTGTTCTTCCTCACTTTTTCAGGCAAGGAAAGAGCAAGCCACGAAGTAATGCATCACATTCACGAATCACCAAAGAGCATTACGATTCCATTGATTGTATTGGCTATCCTTTCTGCCGTAGGTGGATTTATGGGTGTGCCTGAAGCCTTGCACGGTTCAAACTGGTTAGGGGAATTCCTGTCACCGGTGTTTGCTCCATCGGCATCATTACTTGAACTACATCATCTGGACCATGCTACGGAGTATGTGTTGATGGCGGTAGTGATAGGTCTTACGCTGGTGATGATTGCCGCTGCTTATTTTATGTATGTAAGCAAAAATACCGTACCGGTGAAAGAAGGTCAGGCTTTGAATGGTATCCATCAATTGGTGTATAACAAATATTATATCGATGAATTGTATAATGCGGTAGTTGTAAAACCACTGTATTGGATATCTGGTAAACTGGAAACGGTAGTTGAGAAGTCCGGTATTGATAAGCTTGTTCATCTTTCCGGTAGTGCCGTAGTAGAAGGAGGTAAGGCAACCCGCTGGTTGCAGACCGGTAATATTGGGTTTTATATTTTCGCCATGGTCATCAGTATTGTTGCGCTGCTGGCCTGGGTGATGATTAATCATTAAAAGTCATTAGTTAAGCTAGATGTTAACCACGTTTCTGATATTCTTCCCGCTGCTGGCTGCATTGCTGCTGTTTGCGTTTCGCCCCCAAAGCGCGAAAGCCATTGCCTTAGGAGCTTCCATTGTTGAATTTAGTGTTTCATTGATAGGAGTATTCACTTTCGATAAAACCGGAGGCGCGCAATTCATGGTCAATGTTCCCTGGATTGCTTCAGCAGGAATCCATTTCGCGGTAGGGATGGATGGCATCAGTTTACTGCTGGTATTGCTCACCACCTTACTCGTTCCGTTTATTATTCTGTCTTCGGTAGAATCACGTTATGATAAACCTCATACCTTTTTCGGCTTGATCCTGATGATGCAGATGGCGTTGGTAGGTGTATTCACCGCGGCCGATGGATTCTTGTTTTACATCTTCTGGGAACTGGCACTGATTCCGATCTATTTCATTTGTCTGATCTGGGGTGGAGACAATCGGGGTAAGATCACTTTCAAGTTCTTTGTTTACACCCTTGCCGGAAGTTTGTTCATGCTGGTGGCGTTGGTGTATCTCTACCTGCAAACTCCGGGTTCACATTCTTTCGATATCAGTGCCTTGTACGCAGCGGGTAAAGCACTCCCGGCGTCTGCTCAAAGTATTATCTTCTGGGGATTGTTTGTAGCCTTCGCCATCAAAATGCCCGTGTTTCCTTTCCATACCTGGCAGCCGGATACCTATACCGTTGCACCAACACAGGGAACCATGCTGCTTTCAGGAATCATGCTGAAGATGGGGATTTATGGTGTGATCCGCTGGCTGGTGCCTGTTGTTCCATTGGGTGTAGCTGAATGGGGCTCCACTGCTTTAATACTCTCTGTTATCGGTATTGTGTATGCCTCTTGCATCGCATTGGTTCAAAAAGATTTAAAACGCCTTATAGCATACTCATCAATCGCCCACGTAGGATTGATTGCAGCAGGAACATTTACATTAAGTAAAATAGGAATACAGGGTGCGGTCATCCAGATGCTGAGCCACGGTATTATTGTATTTGCCTTGTTCTTCATCGTAGATATTATTGCTGAGCGTGCCAAGACGCGATCATTGTCGGAATTAGGAGGTATTCGTAATGTGGCACCTATACTGGCTACAGTGTTTATCATTGTGATGCTGGGCAGCGTAGCGTTACCATTAACCAGCGGATTTGTTGGTGAGTTTTTATTGATCAACTCACTGGTACACTATCAGATCTGGATTGGTGCTGTAGCCGGATTGACCATGATATTAGGTGCCGTGTATATGCTCACTGCTTTTCAGAAAGCCATGTCGGGTGAAGTGAGTTACCTGGCTACCGGCTTCACTGATCTTACATGGAACGAGAAAATGGTACTTTACCCGATCGTGGTACTGATCATCGCCATAGGAGTATATCCTGCTCCGTTGCTGGCGATATCGGAACCAGCGGTCAATGATTTGTTACTAATTATTTCAGACGTTACTGCCCAGATAAAATAATGAACTCGCTATACGTCATTTGCGGCCTGGGTCTTATTTCGCTTATTGCGGAACTGGCCAACTTTAAGAAACAACTCATTCCGATCTTCATTGTTGGAATACTCGCTGCTATCGGTCTGGCAGTAATGGATTGGGGTACTTCACTCCACTATTTTTCTGACATGGCCATTTTTGATAATGTGGCCCTCAGCTTCAGTATTCTGATCTGTGCTACTGCCGCCTTCTGGTTTTTAATTGCCAATGATTACTTCCATACGGAAACACACATTACCGATCAGGCGGCATTAGTCATTTTTGTAATGGCAGGTGGTGTGATCATGGCATCCTTCAACAACATGGCCATGTTGTTTCTGGGTATTGAAATACTTTCATTATCGCTTTATGCCCTGGCCGGAAGCCGTAAGTTAAACCTGTTCTCTAACGAAGCGGCATTCAAATATTTCCTGATGGGATCATTTGCTACCGGTTTCTTACTAATGGGTATCGCCTTAGTGTATGGGGCTACAGGTCAGTTTCATTTAGACAAGATTGCCGCTTCCATTGCCGCTCAGCCAGAACTTCCCGGATTCTTCTATGCCGGTGTCATATTGATTATCGTAGGCATGGCTTTTAAAATTTCCGCGGTGCCTTTCCACTTCTGGGCTCCTGATGTGTATGAAGGTGCACCTACCTTGATTACTTCATTGATGGCTACAGTAGTGAAGACTGCTGCCTTTGCTGCTTTCTTCCGTATGGTGTGGTATTGTTTCCCTGCCGTGGAGCAGACGTGGTTGTTGCCATTGCAGGTAATCACGGTAGCCACACTGGTATTGGCCAACGTAACAGCCGTATTCCAAAGCAAAGTGAAGCGGATGCTGGCGTATTCCAGTGTAGGGCATGCCGGCTATATTCTATTGGCGCTGACTACCGGAGGAACCTCTTCTGCTGGAACGATCTTCTTTTACCTGGCGGCTTACTCAGCAGCCACATTGATTGCTTTTGCTATTCTCAATCGCCTTGAGTTAGCTACCAATTTTGCAGAAGGTAGTTTCAATGGGCTATTCAAAAAATCACCTTTCCTTGCGGTGGCTATGACCGTTTCCCTGTTATCCATGGCTGGTATTCCGCCATTGGCTGGTTTCTTTGGTAAGTACCTGGTGTTCGTCCAGGCAATCAGCCAGGGATACGTAGGCTTGGTCGTTGTTGCGGTGATTACATCGCTTATAGGAGTCTATTATTATTTCGGGGTGATCATCAGCATGTTCTTCAAAGAACCGGCAGGGGGCGAAATTCAGGTATCTTCAGGCCTGAAACTCATCCTTTCTCTGCTCGTGCTGGTATTACTTGCTATGGGTATCCTGCCGGATTTGTTCCTTCCGCTTTAACCCCATTTCCAGGTCCTTCCCTTTTTTGTCTTTGATTTTTTCCTGAAAAGGAATATCTTCAATCGATTGAACCCCGCAATCCGAGTACTTCGCAGCTTTGCTGAGCTTCCTTGTGCGGGTTTTTTCTGTGTTACGTTCTTAATTTAAACACCTTAAACAATCGGTCATGAGCAAGGTAAAAGACATTATCAAAGCCAAGGGTAGTTCCAGCGCAGTATTCGCAGTAGAACCTGACGAAATTGTTTACAAAGCCATCGAACAGATGGCGGAGAAGAATATCGGAGGGTTGTTAATTACAGAGAAAGGAAAACTGGTGGGAATCTTCACCGAACGAGATTATGCCCGGAAACTGATCCTGAAAGGTAAATCTTCCAAGGATACCCTGATCGGGGAGCTGATGACGAAAAACCCTTATACTGTAACGCTTGAAAGCAGCATTGAAGACTGTATGCAGATCATGTCCGACCGACATTTTCGTCACCTTCCGGTGGTGGATAATGGTGAATTAATCGGGATCATTTCCATTGGTGATGTGGTTCGCTTCATTATTGAAGAGCAGAAATCAATCATCGATCACCTGCAGGGATACATCGCCGGAACCTAAGCGAACATCAAAAGCGAATCGGAGAGCTACTTTTTATTGGTAGCCAGCACCATTTTAATTTTGTGCTCAGCACCCAGTTGCATTACGTCTACCAAATCCTGTATTGCAAGATTATAAGGCAATCGTATGACTACGGTGGGCTCAGGAATTCCCTGCACCGCCTTGAGGAGTTCCGATTCCAGATTTTGCTCGGGTACCTGCTGTTTGTTAATGTAATATTTTTTGTCCTGCGTGATGGTAAGGTTGATCGGCTGCTTGCTTACTGCCTGTGATGCTTTTGATGTAGGCAACAATACCTTGATCACATTGGGGTTGGCTACCGTGGAAACGATCAGGAAGAATAACAATAAGAAGAACATAATGTCATTCAGCGATGACGTGGCCACCTCTGCATGAAACGCTTTCTTGTTTCTTATTTTCATTTAGATGATCCTGTTAAGGCTTTTAAAAAATCCAAAGCATCTTCCTGCAGGTGCAATGTATAGCGTTGTATTTTTTGTTCCAGCATGTGATAACACACGTAAGCAATTACACCCACTACCAAACCGGCACCGGAGGTAATCATTTTCTCATAAAGACCACCCGCGATGATCCCGATACTGATGTTATCGGCCAATGAGATGCTGTAGAAGATCTTGATGATACCGGAAATCGTACCGATGAATCCAAGCATGGGAGCCACGCCGGCAATGATACCCAGGTAAGCAATGTTCCGTTCCATCTTGGCCAGTTCAATTTCCGATGCCGTCTCCATGATCGACTCAACTTCACGGAAGGGCTTTCCAATGTAATCCAGTGCACTTAAAACCATTTTACCGGTGGCGGAAGGCTCCTGTTGGGCTATCAGACGGGCTGATTTAATGTCGGCATCCTGTAGGGCTCTTCTCACATCAGGAATGAAATTGGCCTTGCGTTGAGTGGCTGTCTTAAGGTAGAGTAATCGCTCCACTACGATGTAAAGCGTGAAAACGGAGAGGATAAAAAGCGGAACCATTACCCATCCACCCTTCATCAATAATTCGCCAATGGAAAGATCGGGGGCAGCGGCAGCTTCTTCGGCTATTGGCTCAACAATCTGGAATAGTAGCATAGTTTATTTTCTGTGGGATTTCAGCTGTAATAAATGGCTTAAATATAGCTATATAAACGAAAAACAGGGCTGCATAATACAGCCCTGCTTTTTTTAATTTGTTTCTAATCGTCTGCCTTTACTTATGGCTTCTTGGCAGGAGGATTTTTAATCGCTTGAATTGCTTTTTTAGCTTCAAACGCCCGTTCATTCTTAGGATCTATTTTGAGAACTTCGTCCCAGTTAGTCAGGGATTTGGTATAATCCTTTGTGAGGTAGTAGAAATAGCCAAGGTAAGAGTAGGCTTCCGCTACGTCTTTCTTATTCTTGTCAGTAACAGGCAACGCCATCTCCAGGTATTTTTCATAGAATGGTTTAGCCAAGCCTTTTTCTGTTTCCGGATCAAGAGCCGAGTTAGCACGCGCTGACCACAAATAACCAACAGTCATTTTAGGCTGTAATTCAATCAACTTTTGGAAAGTGGTATCGGCAGGCTGATAATTGGCCGCGTTGTAATACGATCTTCCCAGAATAAAGTAATCAGAAGACAAGGGCTTTGGTCGTGCTGCCATCAACGCTTTGTAGGCGCTTACAGCTTCTGCATATTTCTTGGATTTAAACAAAGCATCCGCTTTCGCCTGAAGAATTGTAATTTGTTTAGGGTCGATCTGCAAACTCTTATCGTAAGCAATGATCGCTAGGGAGTCCTGCTTAAATCGTTGCTGTAATTTACCATAGGTAGCATAATCGCTGGCAGCAATTGACTCAGGTTTTACTTTTGTAAAATAATCTTCAAATGCTTTTAGCGCGCGTATGGAATCATTGGCTTCATTCAATGCAAGCGCACGATAACGTTCAGCTGTTTCATTCAATGGACCAAGTTTCTCTGCATCATCAAAAGTGATTACTGATTTCTGGTATTCTTTCGCCATGAATTGATAGAAAGCAAGGCGAGTTTTAGCTACGATATCGTCTTTGTTTTCAATCAGCGAAATGTATTTCTCTTGTACTTTAACCGCATCAGGGCCTTTTTTGGTGGCATAATACAACTCACCCAGTTCAGACCAGGCCGGAGCAAAGTTAGGATCTACTTCTACTGCTTTAAGGAAAGAAGTAAGCGCTACATCGTAGTTGGTAGAACGGAGGTAAACGATACCCACTTTGTAATGAGGCATACCTTCTTTAGGAGCAAGGGTGGCTGCTTTTTCGTAAGTACTTACCGCCTTACCACCATTGGCATTGTTTTGCTTCAGGTAAGCATCACCCAGAAGGATATGCGCTGTTGCATTCTGACCATTGATCGAAACGGCTTTTTCGAGCATTTCAATTGATGAAGCATTGAATTTAGGATCCTGCAAGTACGCTTCACCAATAGCAGTATATACATCGGAATTCTTTTTGCCAAGACTAACGGCCTTGTCAAAAAGCACCTTAGCATCGTTCAGATTGCCTTCTTTCAGTTTCAATCTGCCTTTACCTACATAGTTCAAAGGGAATTTTTCATCGAGTGCAATTCCCTGGTCAAAGGAAGTCTCTGCTTCTTTCAATTCATTGGTTCTGGTTAAGCCATATCCCAGGTTATACCATGATTGAGCAGAAGGAGCGGTCTTGGTTGCTTCTCTTAGTAAGGTGATTGCTTTTTTGGGTTGTTCCTTATCCAGCAGCTTAATCGGGTCTTCACTTTGCGCAAACGCTGCCTGACTGATAAGAATAAACAGGGCGGCCATTATTTGAAAAAGCCCTGTCTTTTTCGAGAAATTCAATTTACTGTTCGTCATACTACTTGTTTACTTATTATGGTTTTGGTTCAGGATACTTATTGCAAAGGTAATACCAAGTTTTAAGTTGTGAATACCCCAAAATGACCAAAAGCGCAATAGTTTACACTTATTTGATAAGTGGCTACCCGTTTTGCGCTTTTTTTGTTTGGTGAAACCTGATTTTTGCTTCTTTTTATTCGTTCGTCAGGAAGACCATCGCAATTGTTGAACCTGTTAATGGATCTGCGTCTGTGATACCTCCACAATTCGGATGGGCATGGTGACCGGCACAAGTCCTGCTTTCAAAACCACCCGCTGACCCTTGTCACTGGCCACAAACGACATAAACCCACTGCCAAGGCCAGAGCGAGGCTCACGGCTAATCATGGTAATATTACGGGTAAGCTTGTAGCTTCCCTGTGCAATGTAGGCCTGGTAAGGCTGGTAAAATTCTCCTCCGGGCTGGGTAGAGATACCAGCCACCCGAATGATATTCAGAAACTGGTTGGCGGTAGAGTCATTATTGTCGCTGATCCAGCTGGCACCAATGAGTCCTAATGCATTATTTTTCTTAGACACATAATCGATCACCGCTTCACTGGTGTTCACCGCAAAGCAATTGGGTGGCAACTGTGCCGTGTGCAGGATGGAGTCTTTCAGGAACTTGACAATACCTGAATTAGGACTGTCAAACACAATCTCCACGGGAGCATTTTTTCCTTTCTCTTTCAGGTTTTTCCATGTGGTGGTTTCTCCTTTCAGGATCAACTGGAGATCGGTCCATTGGAATGTACTGTCGGGGTTGTTTTTATTCGTCACCAGCGTGATGGCCTCTTTTGCTACTACCTCGTATTGCGGTTTGAAAGTCAGGTCGGTCAGTATTTTGGTTTCGTCTGCGGTTAGTTTTCGGGTGACTACCGTAAGCCGTGCGCTGTCTGCCAGCATGAGTTGCACCGCCTCCGATTCAGGCAGGTACTTTACATTGATATGAGCATTGGGATAGATGGCTTCAAAAGCACTCACTTCCGCCTGCATCAGTGGCTTCAGGGATTCATCTACGGTTATGGTAATGGTTCCCGAGGTAGGAGAGTCCAGCGGTTTTTTATTGTTGTCCTTTGATGAGCATCCCATCAGGATGATCCATACAGCAGCAATACCAATGTTCATTTTCATATAGCTTCGAATTATATAAGGGGCGAAATATCCTGAACGAAAAACGTAAGTTTCAATTCATGACCTGGAAAATTAGCAGTACACATGCTCCACCGCATGCATTCCTTAATCTTCTGAATTCCTTTTTCGGAAATAGCGGTGATAAACGTTGTATCCGCGAAAGATACCGTAGGCAATCAATAATATGCCGAATGGAAGGGTATAAGAAGCAATAAGAGTACCGATGAACCTCTCTTGATTGGTTATCATCAGTACTCCTAAAGCCACATATATCAAAGCCATTACTATCCCGGAATATTTCGAGACAGCTTCTAGTCCGTTTGGTTTTGATATATTATCTGATCTCATTGTTGTAATTATCCTAATTGGAATTTGATTGGAAGAACAAAACGAACCTTTACAGGGCGACCGTTCTGTTTACCTGGTTTCCAGCGCGGCATCATCTGAATTACACGGATTGCTTCCTTATCGCAATCTGCACTGATTCCTTTCACCGTCTGTACTTCACTGATTTTACCTTCGGTATCCACCACAAAGCTCACGAAAACCGATCCTTCAATACCCATTCTGCGGGCAGTAGCAGGATACTTCATGTTCTTTTGGATGAATTTAAACATGGCACCATTTCCACCTTCAAATTCAGGTTGTTGCTCCACAATCGTGTAGACCTTGTTCGGATCTTCACCTACTTCTTTTACCGGTTCTTCAACGGGTTCTTCGAAAACCACGTCTCCGGTTCCTTCATTGGTAGCAGCAGCAGGTTCTACTTCCTTCAGCTCTTTCTGATCGGGCATTTCAACTTCCTCTACTTCTTTTTCGGTCACCTTCGGTGGAACGAACTTAATCGTTTCTTTCACCGGAGGCGGAATATCTCTTGGAGGAGGAGGGGTGTTCTTATCAATTGGCGGAGGCGGAGCCAGATCCGTGTATTTCATGACACGCGCTTCATGTACCACTTCCTCTTCTTTAAAGAACATCTCTTTTATAATTGGATAGGTAACGAAGAAAGAGAGGAAGAAAAGCATGATAAACATCGCAATGATCACATTGCGTGAGTACACTTTTCTGACTACATAAGCTCCGTACGCCTGGTTTCTTCCTTCGAAGATAACATCTTCCCAACGTGTGTTCAGCGTTTTCATAAGTTTGAGTCTTTTACAAGTTTCTTATCCACTTCGGTGATATCAACCAATGCAAAGCGTGAAATATTGCTGATGGTCAATTCATCCAGAATGTCTACCATGTTCTTATAACGAGATTCATCAGATGCTTTGATCAGCACAATCATGTCTTTGATCTGCGCATTTTCGTCTGATAATATCTTACGAATTCCGGTAGCGGAATAATTAGTAACTCCTACAACGGGTTCTGTAATCCCTTTGTACCAGTACACTTTATCATTTGCTCCCAGGATTACCGTCACTACTCTTCTCTCATTTACTTCCGGTGGCTTATCATTCGGATTGGGTTTATCCGGCATGATGATCTCCATTGTCTGAGGTTTATTGAACGTGGTTGTAAGCATGAAGAAGGTTAACAAAAGGAAGGCCAAATCCACCATCGGAGTCATGTCAATTTTGGTTGACGACTTCTTGGCCCTTACTTTACCGCCTTTCTTCTTACCACCACCACTGTCCTGACTAATTTCTGCCATAGTTGTTAGTTATTAAGCGGGTTTTTCAAGATTGGTAATCAGGTTGAATCGCAGTACCTTCTTATCGATAAGTGTTTTAATCACTTTCTTTACAGCAGGGTAAGATGCATCCTTGTCACCTTTAATAGCAACGTATACTTTAGGATTGGTCGTTCTTGCGAATACGACCCAATCTCCCAACTGATTGTTTAATGAATCAGCAGGTATACCAGGTTGTTTCACCCGGTCACGTTCTTCCGATGGTAAATCCAGGTACTGAGGGAGGTTACCAACAGGTAGTCCAACACTTGGCAGTACGGAGAAAGTCTGGATTTGTTCGTTGTTAAACGGAACTCCATACTTTTCCCCCATTTTCTGAATTACGGTCTGGCGTGTGTACTTTCCGTCCACATTGAAGAAAATAGCTCCTTCTTTCGACACGGTGATCGTGATGATATTTACGGAAGGAATTTTGATCTCGGTGGTGGCAGAAGGCGCATCTACCGCTATCGGCTCCTTGGTAACGGCTGTCGCGGTAAGCATGAAGAATGTTACCAGCAGGAAAGCCAAGTCAACCATCGGAGTCATGTCCAGCGAGGGAGATACTCTATGTGATTTTGTTTTTGCCATGACTTTTTGTCGTCAGTTTAAATTATTTCTTATCTGTAGCTGAGAAGTTTTGTACGATAGAGAAGCTGGCTTCATCGATACCGTTTGTCAACCCGTCAATTGCAGATGTGAAGTAGTTATAGAATACGATCGCCAAAGCGGAAGTACCAATACCAAGAGCGGTGTTGATCAAGGCTTCAGAAATACCGTTAGCAAGACCTACTGCATCAGGAGCACCTGAGTTTGCAAGAGCCGAGAACGCGTTAATCATACCGAATACTGTTCCCAGAAGACCAGTCAAAGTAGCTACCGAAGCGATAGTTGCAATGATAACCAGGTTTCTTTCCAGCATAGGCATTTCAAGCTGAGTAGTTTCTTCGATATCCTTCTGGATAAGAAGTACTTTTTGCTCTGTTTCCAGTTCTTTGTTGCCTGATAGTTCGCTGTATTTCAGCAAGCCGGCTTTCACCACATTGGCTACTGAACCTCTTTGTTTGTCGCACTCATCGATCGCTTGCTTGATGTTACCGGCAGCAACCAATGTTTTGATTTTGTGAACGAAGTTTTTAACGCTTCCTTTTCCTTTAGCGAAAGTGATAGTCAAAAGACGCTCAACAGCAAAAGTCAACACCATCATTAACAACGCAATCAAAACAGGTACAATGGCCACACCTCCTTTATAAATCAAGCCTAATTTATTGCCTTCGATCGGGTGATTAGCTGGGTCTCCACCAACAAAATTGTCCGGATTTCCAAGTACTTTATAGAAGATGATGTATGCAATGGCCAGTTCCAGGGGAATGATAACGGCTGCAAAACCAGACTTCAGGCTATCACCTAATGAAGAAGAATTTGAAGTTTTCATAGTTTAAGTTAATCGTTTAAGGTTTTAAGTTTAAGTAAAAAATTTAGGTTAAAGTTTTAGTTATACCGTTTTCCCCCATACATACAATGGTTGGAAGGCGTGAAAGTCACAAGATTTTTTAAAATATCAAATAATAATTTTTCAATGGGTAAACATAGCACATAAAATCCTGCCTTAATCCGTATCGGCCAAAGAGAAAAATACCCCATGTAATGCCGACAGCCTAATGTGTGTTCGTTGCTTATTTCCACATCGGGTTGTGGTGTTTCAATTGAATTAGCGCTTCTCCGGATAGGTTTACGAAACAAGGAGTGGCTTGTAGTAAAGGTTTTAATGACGGAAGAAAGGCGGTAATACCCCACCAAAGGTGAGTGGAAAAAATCACTACTATCCGTATTATTTTTAAATGAATTTTTTGAGCAGCGCAGCCTCACGGCAATGCGCCATGTTTTCCATCGTTTATTGAGTAGTGCCGGTATTGCTGTTTTTCCTGAAATCATTTTTTGAAGGCCTCTCTTTAGGGATTGATTTTTTTTTGTCGCGCGAAGGCAATGGCTACCGGAATGGAGGTAATCACGATCAGAAACACAATGATCAGTTCAATATGATCGATCAAAAGCGGAAAGCGGTTACCAAGCAGGTAGCCGGCCATGACCAATAGGCTCACCCAAAGCAGGGCTCCAACAAAGTTGTACAGCAGGAATCTGGAAAAAGGGATGCGGATGATGCCGGCAACTATCGGAACAAAAGTGCGAACCACTGGAAGAAAGCGCCCGGTAATAAAAGCCACCATGCCATGTTTATTGTAAAATGTCTGCGCGATATCCAGGTATTTTTTCTTGTAAAAGAAATTTTCCTTTCGATTTCGGAGATACGTTTCTGTCCAGCGCCCGGTAAGGTAGCCCGCCAGGGTACCCAATGTGGCGCCGATAACCAGGATCGAAATAAGAAGCGCGGGATGGAGATCGAGATAAGGGCTATCACAAAGCAGACCTGCAATAAACAGGAGTGAATCGCCAGGCAGAAAAAAACCAAAGAATAGGCCCGTCTCGGCAAACACAATGGCAAAAAGCAGGATGAGGCCGCCTTGCTGAATTAATGTTTGAGGATTTAAGTATTCGAACAGCGAATCGAGCATTTCTTTTAGTTGATGGTTGGGAGTTCTTAACGTTCTTGCTTAATAGACGTAATTCAATGTGTATTTATTACACTGATTACTGATATATCTCCATGCCAAATCAAAACTATTGCTGCGAATACGAGGTAAAAGGGGAGAAACTCCAGAGAAGCAGGGCCTGATGCGTGTTTTTGAAGACCAGGCTGTTTTTTGTGCACTATTCCGACTCATTTACCAACATGTACGGGCAAATATAATCACAAAATGATGGTGAGAAGCTCCCTCTGTAGAATAAAATATCAGCCAATGAGGGCGTTACCAATTTTTTTTTGGGAATAACGATAAGGTGATATGCCGTGGGCAAAAAAATAAAAGCGTTATCTAAAACGTTTGCAATAATCGGATTGCAAATGGATGTGGATTCAAACAAAAAACCCCATCAATAGCGATGGGGCTTGTGGTTTTACTGATGGAGAAAGTTAAGATCCTTTCTTTGCTTTCTTCTCAGCTCTTTTTTCTTTCAACGTTTTAAGAGGTTTTTTCTTCTCCTCTTTTTTCATGTCTTTTCCTTTTGACATAGCGGATTAAGTTTAGAGTGAATAAAACCAAAATAACTACATCCGATCAATTTTATCAAATGAATGGACAACAATGTACCCGGTGCACGTTGTTTGCGATGGATAAAACAACATCGAGGGAGGATGGAAAGAGGTTGAAAAACAAGAGCAAGAGGGTTACCTGCAGCACCTGATTACATTAACTGACAGGTAGATCGACAAGAAGGCCTGTGAGCGGTGTCATCCATTTGTATCATGAAGACTTTTGATATTCTCCCTTTAAAAGAAAAAGCGGATATCGTATTGAAGGAAGGTATTTATCTGAATACCGTTCAGCACAGTATTTATCAGGCGGATTTGTATGCAGTGAAAGAGTTATTTGTAGAAGTATTATTATTCCCACCCACACGTGACTTCGTTCATATTCGCAGGGTAAGCGATCAGGGAATTCAGAAATACCTTGAGCCCATCCGCCTTTCCCTGTAAAAGCTACTCCACTCCGGGTAACTACTGACCTTAAGATCGGGATCAAATGCTGGGGAAATATTCATTTCGTACCGGCGGTACTTAACCGGCTTAAAACAACAGCAATGATCTAACCGAAGCCTGAGTTAACGACCATGCACTGGTCGCAACGAATTCGCTAAGACGTTGTGATACACGCCAAGCAGCTGCTGGCGGATGTACCGTTTGTCAAATTGAGTAACGAGTTTCGCAGACAGGGAAAGTCCTTGGTTATAAATTTCCTCATTCGTTCTGATGCGATTGATCTGGTCGATAAACTGAGTATTGTTTTCCGCTTTCCAGTATTCATTTTTGTACAATAAACGGTACTCTTCCAGGTCCCGGTAAATCACGGGCATTCCAGAAGCGGCAGCTTCTATAGGGGCGAGCGGACAATTCTCCTGATAGGAAAGAAATAAAAAGAGATCTGCAGCGGCATAAATGCTAGGCATATCCTCGAGCGGGAACAATCCGGCAAACTGAATATGCGATGGCGCATTGGCAATCTGTTGGTCTAGTCGTTTAATGCCTTCGGTCATGGCACCAAAGGGGCGGCCGCCAGCCCAGCGAAATTGCACCTGAGGAATCTGCTTTCCTATTTCAATGAAATCTTCAGGCCCTTTGCGCTGTTGCAACTGGCCAACACCGAGAACACAAAAATCATCTTCCTTTAAATTCAGGAGTGCTCTTCCTTTTGCACGAAGTGCAGCCGTTCTTTTCCATTTATCCAAGTGAACAGGATTATCAATACGGTATAGGGGAGTTGTTACACCTAATTCTTTAATGACTTGTTCTACCTTCGGACTGATGGCGACTACCGCATCGGCATACGCATACACCTGGCGAAAGTACCATTTCACGAAAGGCATTAAAAATTTGGCCAGGGGCAGCGATCCTTTAATGGAGTCGGGTATCACGTGAACGGTTAATATCTTTCGCTTTCGGTAGCTTAACCCCCGTAAAAAGTAATACGGCCCGTAGGTATGGCTGTGCATAATGTCGCCACGGCCTTCACCGTTTATGGTTACGTCCATGTCGTGTCTTTCCTGCAAGAGTTCGACACAATCCATGAAGGCGGTGTTTACACCTTCGCCTTTCATTTTCAAAAGTGCAGTCTCGGAGCAGACATTAATACTGATCGAAGCAGGAGAGAGGAGCATACCGGTTGGGTTTAAATAGTCATGGAGAAAACAGATGGATGCCGGTTCTTTTCATAAGTGCATTCAAAAAAAGAAAGCCCTTCTACCTAACAAGAAGAGCTTTCACGCTATGCAGAAATAAATCCTAAACCTGAAGCAAAGGTAATGTGTGCCTGTGCGTTCGGCATCAGTAACTTTGTTATAGTTATGTTATTGTTAGCGTATTGACTTTACATTTCATTCATATTGATCTGATGTTTTGATAAAAGTTCATTAATCAGTAGTTGAATGGATAAAGATAGATTGGATCATGAAAAAGAATATCCTTTCTATCCTTTTTGCACTGGCGATGATGCCTGTCATTTCGCAAACGCATCAGACCGAAAATCTTCTGATCGTAACGCTGGATGGTTTTCGCTGGCAGGAATTTTTCAACGGTGCAGACTCTTCTTTGTTTTTCAATCAGCGATACACACCGGATGCTTCTCGCGTCAGTGAATTTTGGAATGCAGATAGTGACCAACGAAGAGAAGCACTATTGCCTTTCTTTTGGAATGTAGTAGCACAGCAAGGTCAACTCTATGGAAACCGCAACTATGGCAACAAAGTAAGCTGCGCCAACCCATACTGGTTTTCCTATCCCGGTTATAGCGAAATGTTTACCGGTGTGGTAGACAGGCACATGGCCTCTAACCGAAAGGTGATGAATCCCAATTCCAATGTCCTGGAGTTCATCCATCAGCAAAATGAATTTGAAGGAAAGGTAGCGGCCTTTTCCACCTGGGACGTTATTCCCTATGTGCTGCGCACTTCTTACAATGGTATTCATGTGAATACGATGAAGGGCAAAGCTTTTAATGATTCGATTATTAGTGAAGACACCTCGCAAACGGATAAAGATGAGCGATGTGATGAATCTACCTTTACTGCTGCGTTTGATTTTTTAAAACAGCAGCAGCCCAGAGTTTTATTCCTGAGCCTGGATGGTACAGATGAACACAGTCATGCCGGCCGCTATGCCGATTATCTCATCTACGCCCATAAGGCCGATCAGATGATTTCTGAACTGTGGAACTGGGTGCAGACACAGGAACGCTATAAGGACAAGACGACACTGCTGGTAACGACTGATCATGGGAGGGGCAAAGGAAGAAATTCATGGAAGACACATGGCCGCTGGGCTGCAGGATCCAACCAGATTTGGATGGCGGTAATCGGACCGGATACACCCGCATTGGGTGAGATGAAAACCAATGCGCACTATTTCCAGAAACAAACAGCGAAAACGGCAGCTGCCTTTCTGGGATTGGAGTACACCCACTCTTCGTCAGCAGTAGGAGAGATGATCTACCCGATGATGATGAAACAGGATCATCTGACAGCAAATAAAGAGACGGCCAGCGCTAAATAGTTCCTCGGGGGTATGACTTATACTTCGAGGCTTAACAATACTCCCGTCATTACATCCAGTTCGACCGGTTTTACCAGGTAGTGTTTTATGCCCAGGCTCCTGGCTTTGTCCGCATCGCGCGGGTCGTTGGAAGAAGTAACCAATAAGATGTTTACTTTTTCGGTATCAGGTAAGTTGAGTTTTTTAAACGCATTGAGAAACTGAAACCCATCCATTACCGGCATATCGATATCCAGCAATATCATGGAAGGTAATGTCTTGTGTTGCTCGTAAAAGTCAGTCAGAAAGGCTATTGCTTCTTCGCCATTGTATGAAGTCCAGATGGTGGAAACCATGCGGGTGTGATACAGTATTCGGGTGTGAAGCAAATTATATATTTCATCATCATCAATGAGCAGGACATTCTCAAATTTCATAGGTCATATACCTTGTGGCGAGGTATGTTACAATCGTTAGATACACTCTGTTACTAAGAAGTAAATGGAATACGCGCAGTTTTTTAAAGGAGGTGGTGAATGCTGTTGAGCTACAAAGTAATGGAATTAAAACGGAATCTGTTTTGCTATTTTCCTCACGCAAGAAAGTGCTTGATAATCAATCTTCAAGAACAAAAGTGCTTCTTTGACCTAATGAATCAGTTGCGCTGATACACCCTGACTGAAAAACAGCGATCATGTATTTTTCCTGACTTTGCTTCTACCTGATCCACCAGGTCTGCTGATTCCAGTTTGGAAAATCCATTTTTCAACACCAGATCATCTACCTCTTGAGTGTGGTACAACGTAAAGCCATGCCGGGTAAAGGGCAATTTTGTCATGTATTCCTTCGGCATGAACGTAATGACAAACCGGCCTTCAATATCCAGTACCCGGCGTATCTCCTGAAGAAGAGGGGACGGAGCGCTCCAGAAATAAATCGTATTCACGGTGAAGATTCTATTGAATGAACGATCAGGAAAAGGAATGGATACTCCATCGTACAATGTAAACTGACTTTGATTATGGTGTACCGATTCATGGTTGATCTGTATTGCCTCCTGGTTCATTAAGGTGGAAATCTCCAGGCCGGTATAATGTATTCCTTCTGCCTGTTGAAGAAGGTAATGAACATGAGCGCCATTGCCGTGCCCCAGTTCCAGTACACGATCATGGGATTGGATGTTCAGTAGATGGATGCTTTTTTGAGTCATCGGAAAATTATGCTGATGCATTTGATTGGCCACTGCAATGCCCTCTTTACCTGAGGGATGGCTAAGCTGATGGGCCAGCTTCCTGAGTGATTGTTCGGAAAAATGGGTGCTCATGGACAGAAAGCTTCGATTGAATCCTTGTTACCGGGACTCATCGAGCAGCGATCAAAAGTAATGATTGGATGTTCCGAAAAACAAGTTCATCCACCGAAAAGGAGCAGAGCCAATGTATACCCCCTAATAAAAACAGAGAGGACAATGCCTAACTAATCCTGAACAGTAATGGGATTGCCGTTTTCTTCAATTACTTCTTTGAAGTGTTGTAAGTCCCTTTCTATCATTTTATGAAAAAAGGGAGTAAGTAGTCGGGCCACTTTTTCGCCTGCTTTTCCGAGTGGTGCCCGGTAGGTAATCTGTGCATTGATTTCCGTACCCTTTTCCCAATCAGTAAATTCAACCATACCCGCGTTTTCAATGACTGAACCGGGAAGTGATGCCCATGCAAGAAACTCATTCCGTTCTTCTTCAACGATTTCCGCTTTCCAGGTGATGGTCGTTGGCAAACCAGGTAATGTAGCCGTCCAGATCGAATGGACATCATCGATCGGCACCACGCTGACCAGGTGTTTCATGAAATAAGGCAATTGTTCCAGCTTTCGCCAATACGCATACACTTCACCCCGTGGCTTGTTTACATATACCGTTGAGCGGATGGTGATGTTCTGCTCTTTATTTTTAATCCGATGTTTGCCCATGGCGCTGTAAACGAGACGTTGACCTGTAAACGCACGATATAATAGCATTGCACCGGCCGTTCCCTTGATTGCCTTGGCATGTTTTCCATTCCAGGCAGCGTAGAGCAGATAGCCACCGCCGATAGCAGAAAGAATGCGCTCTGCTGTATCTATGTTTTCTTCTCTTGGTGAGGGATTAGTCAGGTTATCGATAATGGTCAGAATGTCTTTCATAACAGTCAAGCGTTTTCTTAAACCGGATAATTGTTATGCCACGAACGGGCACTTCGGGTAAAGCAAGAAACCGATAGTTGCCATCATGCCTCAAAAGGCTTCCTTTCAATTGACTTATCAAGAATATATTGAAATAACAGGTCGTTTTATTTTTAACGGTGAGCATAATTTTACTCATTCCGTATTCGGCAGGGAGGCACAGCCGCTTCCTGATGAGAATTCGGGCACCACTTGATTTATTTCCATTACTGGTTTTGCGGTACTCAACATTCGCTGTACATTGAACAAAATCAAAAGACATGCGATCCCTTTTAACCCATTTTCTGACTGCCCTTTTTACTATCCTCTCTCTTTGCAGCTCTGCGCAGAATGAGGTGAGCAACATCAGTTCGGGAGGCAAGCTCAAGCCAGTGCAGGCCAACATGGACGTCAGGCATTACACGATCGCGCTGAATGTGGATCCAACAACCGAAACGATCGATGGCTATACAGAGGTGGATGTGATCCTTACCCGGAAAACGGATTCTCTTTTATTCGATCTAATCAAAAAATATGCAGTAACTGGAATTACAGTCGATAAAGTAAAGGCCGGCTT
The DNA here is from genome assembly GCA_023251155.1 of Flammeovirgaceae bacterium. GTDB lineage: Bacteria > Bacteroidota > Bacteroidia > Cytophagales > Cyclobacteriaceae > ELB16-189. The sequence goes on from JAHEZH010000016.1 coordinate 30,083, forward strand.
CAGGCATGAGGATGATTTTATTTACATCACCGGTAACTCTTTTGCCCCGGGTAGGCATAAAATCAGGATTACCTATTCCGGAAAACCTCCCGTAGCGGTGAAGCCACCCTGGGAAGGTGGTTTTACCTGGGGTAAAGACAAAGCAGGTAATCCGTGGATTGCAATCAATGACCAGCTACAGGGAGCAAAAGTTTATTTCCCCTGCAAAGACCACCCCAGTGACGAGGCGAATGAGGGAGCGGACCTGATGATCACCGTACCCAAAGGCCTGGTGGTAGCCGGCCCGGGACTTTTACAAAAAGTGACTTCTTCAAAAAACAAATCGACGTACCATTGGAAGACCAATTACACCATCAGCAATTATTGTATCCTGTTTAACATCGGTAAGTATAAAGTAGTGTCGCGTCCTTATCAAACCATTTTGGGCCACACCGTTCCTATTGAATTTTATGTATTGGAAGAAGACGTGAAGGATGCGCAATCCGTTCTGGATATACGCGAGCGGGATACGCACATCCTTGAAAAGTATTTTGGTGAATATCCGTGGGTGAAAGAGAAAATCGGAATAGCCCAGGTAAACAACCCAGGTATGGAACACCAGACCATGATTACGTATGGAGATCATTTCAGGTATAAGAAAATCGGTGGTGTTAATTATTCGGATAATTTATGGCATGAATTCGCGCATGAATGGTGGGCGAATAAAATAACCAATAAAGATTGGGCACATATGTGGATTCAGGAAGGAATCTGCACCTACTCCGAATCCCTTTTCTTCCTCGACCGGTTTGGAGAAGAGGCCTATGACTCTACGATGTATCGTGTTCGGGTGGGTATACAAAACCAGTTACCCATCGTGCAGGGAGAGGGATTGAGCATGCGTGAAATTTATAATAACGACATTTATGCGAAAGGTGCATTTCTGATGAACACGCTGCGTTATGTACTGGGCGACAGTGTCTTCTTCCCCGCATTGAAGAAATTTAGTGTCAACACTAACCCGGCCACCGATTTCTATGTGACGGAGGATGTGAAAAAGTTTTTTAATAAGGAAACCGGAAAGGAGCTGAGTCCATTATTCGATCAATACCTGCTGACGACTAAAACCATGGACTTCACACTGTACCGGGTGGAGCCTTCTGTTTATTATGTCAGAATGGAGAACATTCCGATGGCATCGTTGCCTTTGGATATACTCACGGACAAAGGCATTATTCGCTTCACTATCGGTCCTACCACTCCCAGCGATCCGCCACTAAAGATTGTGAGTAAAACCCAGCCGGTGATTGATCCGAAGGAGCGGTATTTCAAAAAGGTGATTACACAATAATCTGGTCGCGCTGATACACCAACAGGACAAAATGCGGATGTGCGAAAGGTTCAGACCGTTATCGGGTGGAAGCAGGGATAGGAGCACAGTCCAATAAGTGTGGAGTTTTTACATCATGTGGTGAGAATAGATGCCGGGATTAGACTTGCCTGATATTTTATATATTATGGTTCATGCGGTTGTCACGTTATACAAGCATCATTCATGACCGGCATTAAGTCCTGCATTATTCATTTACTTCCCGGACAGGCAGCGATGTCACTGGTATGCTTACTATTTTATTAATCGGATTTAATTGGAAGAGGAACACTCTGTGTTTGCTTTAGCTTCGCAATGGCGGGCGGGTGAACGTAGTGTTCCTGGTGATATGAAATGGTTCTGGTATCGAAAGAGGTGTGGGCATTGGTTTTATACTCCTCGGATGGGATCCGCTTTGTATTCGGGGCGCTGGTAGAAAGCAGACAAAGATCGGTATAACATAAGTTAAAGAAACGATGAACAGTAATTTATCCGTAATTAAAAGACAACCGGTTTTTTTTACCCTCCACTTTGGTAGCTGCACTCACGGTGGATAAAATGAAAGTTCTGAAAATAAACGTAAAGAGACGGTATCTCATTGCGGTCAGTAGTATACTGGCTGTCTTTCTTCTTCTGATCATCGTTCTTTCTTCGTTGACGAAATATGTACTGGAAAAGCATGATGTGGAATGGTTCGGAAGGGAAGCGACCGTCGGCTGGGCTTATGTCAATCCTATTACCGGATATGTGCATTTGCACGATGTAGCGATTTATGAAAAGCAAGGGGACAGTGTGTTCCTTTCGGCAAGAGGAGCCAGTGCCAGGTTTACGCTGCCTAAATTAGTGTCCAGAGAAGTAGAGATCGCCCGGCTTACGATTGACCATCCATGGGGAAAGATCGTTCAGAAAAAAGATACACTCAATTTTGATGATGTGATTGAAAAATTCACCCCCGATGAATCGGACACCACCCCTTCGCGATGGCATGTTACCTTGCTGGATACCGATATCATAGAAGGTGAGTTTCATTATTACGAAAAAATCATCCCCATCAATTACTTTATCAAAAATGTAAACATCACGGGGCCAGGAAAGACCCGTGATGTCGATACACTTTCTGCAAAATTTTCCTTTAATGATGGAAAAGGGAAGGGGAGCATGAAAGGAGATTTTACCATCAACATGAAGAACCTCGACTATCGTTTTGGAGCGAAGGTGAACGCTTTTGATCTTGAGATCATCCGTCAGTATATATGGGAGCTGATTAACTATGGAATGTTTCATGCACGTCTGGATGCGGATATCAAGGCCACCGGAAATTTCAGTTCCCAGGACAGCATCCGTGTGAACGGCCGGTTGTTGCTCAGCGATTTTCATCTTGGCAAAACCAATGAAGATGCTTACCTGGCGTTTAAGAAACTTGCCGTAGTGGTGGACGAATTAAGTCCGGCACGGCACACGTACCGGTTCGATTCCATTGCGCTTTACTCTCCTTATTTCAAGTACGAGATTTTCGATTCGCTTGACAATGTACAGGCACTGTTTGGAAAAGAAGGAAAAAACATTTCGGACATCACCGAGCAAACGGGACGCTTTAATCTGGTGATTGAAATAGCGCGCTACATACGGGCACTTTCCCGTAATTTTTTTGAAAGTGATTTTCAGATTCGCTCCCTGGGAGTGTTCAATGGCAACGTTACGTTCAACGATTATTCCATCAGTGAAAAATTTTCTATTCACGCCAACCCATTGACCATACGTGCAGATTCCATCTACAAAAGAAATAAGCGGGTGGGGGTTACGTTAACCTCCGCCATTAAACCCTATGGAAAAGCCAACTTATTCATCCGTATCAATCCAAGGGATAGCGGGGATTTCGATATGAAGTACAACATAGAGAACGTGCCCGTTGCTGCATTTAATCCTTACCTGGTTTCGTTGACCTCCTTTCAATTGGACAGAGGTACGCTAGCCCTTAACGGATTATGGAATGTGAGAGATGGCAAGATTCAAAGTAATAACCATGTTTTGATTGTCGATCCACGGGTCACCAATCGGGTGAGAAACGATGATGTGAACTGGATTCCCATGCCGCTCGTGATGTCATTGGTGCGCGACAGAGGAAATGTAATCGATTATGAGGTGCCGATCACCGGCAATCTCAAACATCCCCGCTTTCACCTGAGTGATGTGATTACCGATGCCATGAGAAATATTTTCGTTAAGCCAGCCACCACTCCTTATCGTATTAAAGTGAGAAGGGTGGAGGAAGAAATTGAAAAAGCAGTAACCGTGAAATGGGAAATGAATCAGCGGCAGCTTACCTCACATCAGTTGAAGTTGGTAAAAGACATCGCCCGGTTTCTGAAAGAACATCCTGCGGCTTCGTTGGTGGTGAATCCCGTTGAATACGAGACAAAAGAAAAAGAACACCTTCTTTTTTATGAGGCCAAAAAGAAATATTTCCTGATCGCGCGCAATAAACACGAGCGCGATTTTACAGAACAGGATTCGCTGGAGATCACTAAGATGTCCGTGAAAGATCATGCGCTTGTCAGGTACATCAGCCGAAACCTGAGTGATACGGTGATGTTTACCTTACAGGAGAAGTGTATGCATTTTGTGGGGAGTGAAGTGGTCAATCGATCATTTAACCAACTGGTACACGAGAGGAAAAAGTCATTCCGGAGTTCGTTTGTTGAAAATGGTACGGAACGTCAGCTGAAGATAAAGGCGGGTAAAAGCAGTATTCCCTACAATGGTTTTTCTTACTTCCGTTTGGATTACCCCGAGGGGATGGACGATCGGTTACGGAAAGCATATGAGAAGATAAAGGAACTGAATAATGAAGCTCCCCGTAAGGACTATCGGAAAGAGCGGAGTGATCTGTCCGGCAAGTCAGGATAACGTATTCATCTCTTTGACTACCATATGGTCTGATCTTTTTAGATTTCTTTACCATTGGAAATGATAATTTTGCAGTGATCATTTCTACTTCATGAGTAAAAAGAAGGAGCTATTAACCCAAGCGGAGCTATTGGTCGATCGTACCGTAAAAGGTATGGTGGAGTTTAAGGGGCTTTCGGTAGCGGATACTATCCATGTGTTTGAAGGTGATATGTCAAGGTCTCCATTCCGGTCTGACTTCTTTGTCATCTTTCTGGTTAAAACGGGTCAGGCGGAAGTAAGGATCAATAACGTTTCCTATACGCTCGTGGTCAATGATGTCATCCTGGGGCCACCCAATGCCATCAAGCAACTTGTGAGTATTTCCAAAGACTGCACGGGTTATTGTATTACGTTTAAAGTAGATTTTCTCAACCAGTTGGGCTTGCCACGTCACTACCCTGAATTAATTAATTACTTTGCATCGAAAAATAAACCATACTGGAAACTCTCGGGGCCGGATGCGGCTAACCTCATTACATTCATCTCCGATTTATTCTTTCGATGCAAGGAGGTGAAGAACCATCCTTATGGTAAGGAGATGTTAAATCACACCTTCTTCCGGCTGATGTATGAATTGGCTGCGCTGGCTACGCGCTACAGTCAGCCGATGAATGAGCACTTGTCCCGCAAGGAACATCTGGTTATGCAATTTGCAACATTGGTCAACAGCCATTTCCGCGAACAACGCTCAGTACAATTCTATGCGGGTAAACTACACATCACCCCCAAATACCTTACGGAAACCGTAAAGGAAGTCAGTGGAAAAAATGCAAGGGATATCATCGATGATTTTGTGGTGCTTGAAGCCAAGCTTTTATTAGATATGCTGAGCCTGTCCGTAGGGCAAGTAGCCGAAAAATTAAACTTCAGCGACCAGTCTTTTTTTGGTAAGTTCTTCAAACGCAAAGCCGGTATATCTCCCAAAGAATACCGCACCCTGCCCAAGTAAGCGTTTTATTCCGCTCCCCCCGGGTAACCGACAATTAGACCAATACTGCCGATGTAACAACCTTTTACAGAGTGGCACGCTACCCAAATTTGCATCCGTAATCAGCACACGATCGTGTTGATGATATCTGTAAAAAGAAACGATATGAACGCAATAGGTAGAGCCTCAGTGGCGATGATGATGAGTTTCTTACTGCTGAGTTGTAGCAAGGAAGGAAAGAAAAAGGAGATGGCACCGGTTAAGGTAGATGTGCTGACGATCAAAGCCAGCAGCGAGTTTCAGTCGCTCTCGTACTCCGGTTTTATTGAACCGGAAAATACAGCGGCCATTGGCTTTTCTGTTCCCGGAGTGGTAGAAACGATTTTAGCGGAAGAAGGACAAAGGGTGAAGCAAGGTCAGTTGCTGGCCACCATCGATGCAACGGAATACATCAACGCCTTGGCTATTGCCAATGCCGGATTGGAGCAAGCCGAAGATATGTTCACACGACTGAATACCCTGTATGAAAAGGGTAGCCTTCCGGCCAGAGAGTATATCGATATCAAAACCAAGGTAGCACAGGCAAAAGCAAATCAGGCGATCAATGCCAAACGCATCAACGACAGTAAACTCGTTGCTCCGATCACGGGCATCGTTACATCCCGAAAAATAGAACGTGGCAGTATGGCAGCACCGGGAAGTCCTGCCTTTGCTATTGTGAAAACCGATAAAGTATACACCCGGATATCTGTGCCGGAAAGTGAGGTGGGGTCACTGAGGGACGGCATGGAGACAAGGGTGTATATCCCCACACTTCGCGATACACTTTCAGGCCGTATTACCATTGTCAATCCTCAGGCCGATGAGGTGTCGCGCACCTATACCGTCAAAATAAAACTGGACAACGCTGCAGGAAAAATCCTTCCCGGTATGATCACGCGGGTTGAGGTGCCCATCGCTAATGCTATTCCAGCCATGCGGGTACCGGCTACCGCCATCGTTCGTGATGCGGATGATATCACCTACCTCTATGTGGTAAATGAAAATTCCACGGCTATGAAAAAGCGCGTGACCGTAAAAAGCGTTTTGGCAAATAATCAGGTGATTATTGACGGACTACAGTGGGGAGATCGTGTGATCGTAGCCGGACAATCACGACTCAAAGACGGGAGCAGGCTCGCACTTTAAAAACCGATTTTTTCAATTACAATTTTATTCTCATCAACGGATGACCTGACGGAGTTGTGCCCGGGCCATAACGAAGTTAAGACCAGCCTCTCCCTTATTCACCGATAACGAAAGCAGAAATGAAACGAAAGATTAATCTCATTGAAGCGGCCATGAAGTACAAGCAGGTAACGCTTGTAGTCATTACGCTGCTGGTCATGCTCGGATTGCATGCCCTACTCAATATGCCGCGCTCGGAAAACCCAAAAATCGATATGCCTGTTGCCATGGTGTATGCCTTCTATCCCGGAGCCGATGAAATGCAGATGGAGAAACAGGTGACCAATAAGATCGAGCAACTACTTTTTTCATTCGAAGAAATAGATAAGAAAAAAACCACTTCGCAGACCAAAGACGGACAGGTGTTCATCACCGTGTACTTACATACCGAAGTAAAGGACCGTAAAAAATTCTGGAGTACGTTGCAACATGGATTAAACAGTTCTGCCGCACAGGTATTGCCACGCGGAGTAATCGGGCCGGTAGTCAATAGTAACTTCGGTGATGTTACCGCGCAGATCATTACTGTATCTTCTGATCAACGAAGCTATGCCGAGATCGAAAAATTCCTCGATCAGATTGAAGACGGATTGAAAATCATCCCCGAAGTTTCCAAGATTAACCGGTCAGGAGGACAAAAGCAACAGATCTATGTGACTATCGATGATCGTAAAATGCTGCAGTATGGGTTTGATCTTTCTGTGATTGTGCAGACCCTGCAAACACAGAACAACACGGGCTACTCGGGAGAGGTAACGATTGCTTCCAATACGATACCGTTATTTACCAACAGTCAATATCATTCCGAAGAAGAGATTGCCAACCAGGTGGTGTACACCACACCGCAAGGAACTGTAGTACGATTGAAGGATGTGGCGACCATCGAACGAAGGTTTGAAGAGCCCTCTTCTTTTATCCGAATCGGAGAAGATAAGGTAATGATGCTCGCTATAGAGATGCAGCCGGGAAATAACATCGTTGAGTTCGGGCATACAATCGAAGCAGCATTGGATGAATTGCAGCATTCTTTCCCACCAGACGTGCGCATCAATACGGTTGTCAACCAGCCCGAAGTGGTACGTGAAAGTATCGTTCACTTTATGAAAGAATTCGGAATCGCCATTGGTGCAGTAATTATTGTTGTCATTCTGCTTTTACCTTTCCGCGTAGCCCTGGTTGCTTCCTTTGCTGCGCCCGTCTCCATTCTGGTCACGTTTGGTATGGTAAATCTTATTGGCATTGAGCTTCACCAGGTAACACTTGCAGCGCTGATCATTGTGCTGGGGATGGTAGTGGACAATGCCATTGTGGTCGTGGATAATTATATCGAAAAACTCGATGAAGGGATAACTCCATGGACAGCCGCATGGCAGGCGGCACAACAGCTTTCATTACCGATCTTTACGGCCACGTTAGCTATCATTTTTGCTTTTGCACCGCTCGCTTTCTTCCTGGACGGTATAGCCAAAGACTTTATTGCCGCATTGCCGGTTACGGTGGCGGTAGCGTTGATTATCTCCATGCTCATTGCCTTGTTTCTCACACCCTTCATGTGCTACGTGTACATCAAGACAGGGCTGAAGCATCACATGGGCGATCGTCCGCCTAAGAAAAGTATGCTGGACTATTTACAGAATGGATTTAATGCAGGAGTGGAGTGGGCATTTCGCTGGCCGAAAGTAACGTTGGCTGCCGCGGTGGTCTCTATTGTGCTGGCACTGGTGCTGGCGGGCAATGTAAGTCAGGAGTTTTTCCCGTTGAGTGAAAGTAAACAGTTCAATGCCGAGATATGGATGCCCAATGGTACTTCATTGAAGGAAACAGAACGCGTGGTGAAGAAGGTGGAAGCCGAACTTCGAAAAGACAATCGGGTAGTAGGAATAGCCAGCTTTGTAGGCACCAGCTCACCTCGTTTTAATATTACCTACGCACCTGAAATTCCACGACGGAACTTTGCTCAGCTGTTCATCACCACCACCGATAAAGATGCCACCACTGACCTGGTCAAAGAATATTTGCCAAAAATGGAAGGAGTGGTGCCGGATGGCTATGTACGCCTACGGCAACTCAGTATGCAGGAAGGCTCCCCCATAGCCATTCGTGTGATTGGTGATAACATCAATGACCAGAAGCGGGTAGCACAACAGGTGCGTGATATTCTCGAAACTTCGAGTGGAACCAACTGGGTGCGCACCGATTATGAAGAGGACTACTTTGGCATTCGTCTCTTAATCAATGAGGATGCAGCTGCGCGTCTTGGCGTACCTCATCAGGCAATCACACAAACACTGGGAGCAGGGCTGAAAGGATTTGCCGTCTCCCAGCTATGGGAAGGAGATACGCCGGTGGATATTTTTCTTCGCCTGGATTCGGTTAACCGAAGTAATATCACTGACCTGGAGAACCTCCACATCAGCTCCATGTACGGGAGCAAAGTAGCTTTAAAAGAAGTCGCTACACTCTCGCCTTCCTGGCATACCGGAGTCATTGCACATCGCAATGGCCTGCGCACCCTCACTGTACTGGCGGAAGCGCAGATGGGAATGAGAGCCGCTGAAATCATGAAAGAAGTACAACCTCAGTTGGATAAACTTGTTTTACCTGATGGTATCCGCCTCTCTTATGGTGGCGATGCCGAATCCTCGCAGGAGAATGCACCGGGTATGGGTATGGCATTGGGCGTGAGTCTCATTCTGATCCTGATTACGCTGCTGTTTCAGTTCAAGACATTTGGTAAAACACTCATCATTCTGGCAACATTTCCATTGAGTTTGCTTGGAGCGTTTCTTGGATTGACCATCACGGGTAACCCGATGGGTTTCACGGCCTTCATGGGCATCATCAGTCTGATCGGTATTGTTGTGCGTAACGGTATCATCCTTGTGGATTATGCCGATGAACTGGTGCACGATCATGGATATACAATCAAGGCCGCAGCACTGGCGGCAGCCAAGCGAAGAATGCGGCCGATATTTCTTACGTCAGCGGCAGCGGCGGTAGGTGTTATTCCGATGATCGCCGGCAAGTCTCCACTATGGGCACCTTTGGGAAGTGTGCTGGCTTCTGGTCTGATTGTGTCGATGGTACTCACCCTGTTCATCATCCCGGTCTTGTATTACTTGTTTGTAAGACCCGTAGAGGAAGAGGTGGACGTTGCGGACAGCGAAGTACCCATTCAATACAAGCCCAGTCACGAAATTTAATCTCACCCGAATTTGCCTGTCGCCAGACGGCACCCATGTTAATCGTTATAAAAATGAACCGACAGAATTATAGTATATCGCTCCTCATTTTATTGAGTTTGATAGCAGGCATGCAATGTGCGTGGTCACAGCTTCAGCCAGCACCCGGTGAGGTACCTGCACGAACACTTACGCTGGAAGAATGCCGTCACCTGGCGCTGGAGCAGAACCGGAAGATCAAAGCAGCCAAGTTTCAGATGGAAGCTTCATACGCAGTGCAAAAATCAGTAGCAGCCAATGCACTACCTTCAGTAGATGGAAGTATGATGGGCGTTTACCTGGGCGAACCGTTAGCAGGAGCACTGAACGGAGCCATCCCGAAATACTTTGCCAACGGTTCGGTTACCGTTTCTCAGGCCATCTATGCGGGAGGTAAGATCCGCTACGGAAAGCAGGCGGCTGAAAAGGGAACGGAGATACACGAAGCGCAGCTGGCATTAACCGAGGCCGAGGTACTGCTTCTGGCAGAGAAAGCGTATTGGCAGGTGATACAGGGCAATGAAAAAATTACCCTCGCCACACGCTTCAAAGAAATGGTACAGTCTTTACAACACGATTTGAAAAACGCGTACGATGCCGGGCTCATTTACAAAAATGATTTGCTCCGGGTAGACGTCACTCTCAACGAAGCCGATCTCAATGTGTCGAGGGCAAAAGACGGAGTGGTAATGGCCAGATTGAATCTGGCTCAGGTAATGGGGGTGCCGGGTAGCACCGATTTTATACTGGCAGATTCCGTATCAGGAACCTTTGATGTACCCTCTGCACAGATGGATACCGCTACGGCCAAACGCCCCGAGATCATCCTTCTTCATAAAGTACTGCAAGCCGAAGAATTGCAACGGAAAATTCTCAGAGCCGATCTGCGCCCCATCATAGGCGTAAGCGCCAGTGGCTTGGCGGCCATGGGTAAAGGTGTGAACATCTCCGATGGCAGCAATTCCATGACTACGTATTATGGTCTGGCAAATATCAGCTTTCCCCTGTTCGACTGGGGAAAAAGAGCGGGTAAGGTGAAAGAACAATCGTATAAAATCAGTGCACAACAGCAGCAGTTGCTGGAGACGAATGAACTCATTCAACTGGAAATTCAGAATGCCTACCTGCAGCTCAATCATTCTGCCAGAAAAGTGAGTAATTCACTGCTGTCGCTGCAGCAAGCGGATGAAAATCTGAAATTAGCCAACGACCGTTTTAAAGCAGGAACCATAGTAGCCAAGGATGTACAGGAAGCGCAAGCCATCTGGCAGCAGGCTTACAGCAATGTGATCGATGCAAAGATTGAGTACAAGATCAATACAGCCACTTATAAAAAAGCAACCGGCGAACGTAACTAAGGGATGCGATCCTAAAAGCAGGATGAGCAGGGAGAAGATCATCAGAGAAGCAGCACGGCTTTTTGCCTTTCGTGGAGTAAGAGCCATCAGCATGTTAGATGTTGCCATGCAGTGCAGGAACAAGCCGGGCGAATTGAAACTTCACTTCGCTACCAAGAGATCTTTGGTGGCTGCGATTATCGATGATTTCATCCAGCACCACGAACGACACCTGCGATGCAATCCCAGGCTTTCACCGGATGTGCATTATGAAATCAGAAACTTTTTTCAACTCATCGAACAGGCAGTGGAAACGTTTAATCCGGTCTTTCTCTGGGAAATCAAAAAATACTATAAGCCGCAGTGGCGAAAGATGACTGCCTTTAAAGAACAGCGAATGATTCCGTACCTCAATGATGTGATCAGGCGCGGAGTGCAACAGGGGTATTACGTACTTGCCAACGATCACCTTTACGCTGAAGTGTATTTTATTACACTGAACGAAATCATTACTTGTCCACTCCCCGTCAATATCATTGGCGCGGTGCAGGCGATGAACACGATGTTTTATAACGGAATCGTGAGGACCGGTATAGTCTGCAGTGCGGGTACGTTTATACCTGCCATCAGGAATGGCGAATAAATAAAATCATGGTGTTGATAAATGGTGTGGGCGTTTCAGAATGATGGATCGCAAGCGTTCCTCATGCGCATCGCCCCAGTTTCCTAAAGCAGCAATAACCGGAATTAAGGTCTTCCCGAAATCGGTTAATGAGTACTCCACCTTAGGAGGCACAACAGGGTAGATCACCTTTGAAATCAACTCGTGGTCTTCCAATTCTTTTAACTGGCTCGATAAAACCCTGCGCGAAGCATCCGGAATTTTGCGCTGGAGTTCGCTTGGCCGTTGATGTCCTTCATGAATAAACCACAGCAAACGAATTTTCCATTTACCGTAAATCACTTCCCCCACCAGATCAAGACCACAGTTGAGCGTAGGTTGAATTTTTCGTTCGTACATGAGCACAAGATAACCTATCTGAACCGTGTCAGTCAAATGCGCCCCCTGTCATCTGACCACTAGCCCGTTATCTTTCATGAGCGGATCAGAGCTTTCTCCCATTGCAGGTGGTACATCAGCACGATTGGGCTTCCTTCAAATGTTCCCGCTATTTTGTACCACCCCCGACAGAAAGTAGGGACTAACGAATCGCATAGGGATAAATTTATCCCGCTGACAGCGTGCCTGAAAAAGCGATTGGTTTTACTAATTTGCGCGCGAAATCCCCTTATGTACCACGTAATTCTTTCAATCGTTTTTACATTTCTTACTTTTCAGGCCGCTAATGGTCAGGTATCCACCGCAGTGGAGGGTACCTGGATGAAGTACGTTGCGCCTGCACCGGAAAGCATTTTTAAACGATTTCGTGAGGCCGGAATGGATCCTGCTGATCATACGCTGACCGACGTGGAAAGCGCAAAGGTCGCAGCTGCGTTTGCCGTTTTACCACCTTTGCACCAGCAGGTGCTGAGCAGCCGTTTGCATAGCATCAGCTTTATGGATAACATGCCGAACACTGCGTTGACCTCGCCGGTTGTATCTGAGGATTCCGTTGAGCGGTTTAACATTACTTTCCGTGCCGGAATACTTCATGAGACCATCTCGGAGTGGGCTACTAAAAAGGAAAATACACTATACGACAAGGCAGGGAACAACGAATATACAGTAAGCATTGAAGCGGGTGACCTCGATGCCTTTGTCTATGTTTTACTTCATGAAGCAACACATGTGGTCGATGCAGTAGTGAAAATGACACCGCCTGTTAAACAGGCCAGCGATCGCCTCGCGCCTACGTTCATCACCAAAGGTATATGGCACCGAATCAATGTACCGGTCGAGCGGTATACCGATTCGCTTGTGGAGAAAACCCTGTTTCGTGGCGGCGGAAGAATGCCGGTCGCCTCCGCCCCCGAAATGTACCGCGCGTTGTCGAAAATGCCTTTTGTATCCTTCTACGCCACGGCAAGCTGGTCGGAGGATATCGCTGAACTTGAGACCATCTATCACCTGACGCATAAAATGAAACAACCTTTTCATGTCATTGTTAAAAAGGGCAATGACGAACTTGCCCGATTTGAACCGATGAAGAACAGGCAGGTGCAAAAACGGCTGCATCAGTTGAACGTGTTCTATTCATAACCATCACTTGATTTGCTCTCTTTTTTTTCATTGTTCTGGTACTATTTGATTTTACAATGCATTAGAACACACCTCCATGCGTAAAGAATTTACTTATAAAAAATTTGGCAATACGGAATTGACAGCGGGTAGCAGCGTTCAGTCTTTTTCGGAAGTGCACGACCAGATAAAAATACTGTTCTTACCAGCCGGCTTTGTTGTCAAGGTAGATTTCAAGGAATACACCTTTCAGACCGATGCATTACTTTTTGTAAACCCCAACGTGGTGATACAACCCATGGCTGCGGTTTCTGCGGGTGGTGAGCTGATTCATTTCAACAGGGATTTTTATTGTGTGGAGATTCATGACAACGAAGTAGCCTGCGATGGCATCCTGTACAACAATGTTTTTGAGATTCCTTTTATTGAACTGAGTGAAAGTCAGTCTGCCGAAATCCGGACTATTTTCAGGGAAATAAAAACGGAGATGGCACAAGACGATGCGAACACGGAAGAGATGCTTCGCATTTTACTGAAACTGATCATTCTGAAGTCTACCCGAATATGGAAGAGGCAGCACCAGCTGGCCAAAACGCATCAACAGGCAGACGTACAATTTCTAAGAAAATTCAGCCAGCTGGTGGAAAAGAACTACAAAACGCACCATACTGTGTCCGATTATGCTGATCTGCTTTTTGTAACTCCAAAAACGCTGAGTAAGAAGATCAGCTTGCTCAGCAATGACAGCCCAAACGATATTATCAAAGACAGGATTATTCTTGAAAGCAAACGGCTGCTGGCCTATACGACACTTACGGTTAAAGAAATCGCCCATCGTCTCCACTATGATGATGACGCTTATTTCGTCCGGTTTTTTACCAAACACACCGGTATATCACCAACCGCTTTCCGAAAGCAGTTTTAACTGGCTGTGTCGCTTTTTCCTTTGACAGAATAACCGGGTGCTGATTCCCCTTCGGCATTTGTTTCCGGAGGCAGTAAAGGTTATTTTGTATCAGGTATCCTGCATGACCACGAAAAAGCAGCATTGTTCATACGTGCGCACCTGAACAAAAGCGAATACCTGCGTAAAGGGTAAAAAGTGCAATTCGAAGCGAAAAGCATCCATTTGAGATCACAGCTCATTCGCTTCACCTTTACATCGTTCAACAAGTAATAATTTAAACCCTATAAAAATGAACAAGCTAACAGTAAAAGACGGAACAGAAATTTACTACAAAGACCTGGGGGCAGGGCAACCTCTTTTCTTTCATCACGGCTGGCCGCTATCGTCTGACGATTGGGATGCCCAAATGATGTTTTTCCTTGAAAAGGGATACCGTGTTATTGCGCATGACCGACGTGGACATGGACGCTCTACCCAAACGTACAAGGGAAATGACATGGATACGTATGCCGCCGATGTTGCCGAGCTGACCGCTCACCTGGATTTAAAAAATGCCATTCATATCGGTCACTCAACCGGTGGAGGTGAAGCAATCCGGTACGCAGCAAAATATGGTAAAGGCCGTGTGGCGAAAGTGGTGTTGATCAGCGCCATTACACCCTACATGATCAAGGATGACCGGAATCCTGATGGCGTTCCATTGGCTGTCTTCGATGATATTCGTCACAATACCCGCCACAACCGGGCACAATTTTACCAGGACATTACGCTACCCTTTTTTGGATACAACCGAGCCGGTGCTGATGTGAAAAAAGGGATACAGGATAATTGGTGGAGACAAGGTATGATGGGTGGCATCAAAGCACACTATGACTGTGTTAAAGTGTTTTCTGAAACCGACTTTACCGAAGATTTAAAGAGTGTTGATATTCCTGTGCTGGTACTTCACGGTGAAGACGATCAAATCGTTCCTTATGCTACCACTGCAGTAAAAGCACATGCACTATTGAAGAAGGGTACACTCATTTTATACCCGGGCTTTCCGCATGGCATGCCTACTACACAGGCAGAAACGATCAACAATGACATCTTCAAATTCATCCACTCGTAGAAAAGGTAATTCATGGTGAAAGGTGCCCATTACCTTGTTAGCTGTGTCACTGATCACCTTACCGTAGCCATTTTGTATGGAGTGAAAGATCGAATTGGTGATTTTGTCTTCGTGCCGAAAGAATAGAAGGTGCTTGGAAATTCGAAGATCATCCGATTCGGGAACAGAGAAATGTGGAATGCAGTTTCACATCTCTTTTTTTTTACAAGCGTAAAGGCTTATCGGCAATGGAAATAGAAAGGCTTTGACGATTGCAGCTGGCGGAGGGAGAGCGGCAAGGACACACCACGGCATTTATTTTTGGTAAATTTTCCTCAACTTTCACTTCAAATCAAGGCGCTACCGTATATCCCGAATTTCTGACCAGGATTGACACCCATGAAATTTGAAAAACATTTCCCGACAGAGCGACTAAAGCCCTACATTAACTATTATGTAGTGTCTGAGAAT
Organism: Flammeovirgaceae bacterium; assembly: GCA_023251155.1. GTDB lineage: Bacteria > Bacteroidota > Bacteroidia > Cytophagales > Cyclobacteriaceae > ELB16-189. The sequence continues at coordinate 45,740 of JAHEZH010000016.1, forward strand.
GATCTGGAAAAAGAATACAAGGTGTTTCCGTCCTCAGGTCTGGTTATCGGGTTTCAGTATAAAGGACAATTGGCATCCGTTACCGATAATACCGTAAATCAATTGGCATCGGCAGGAGTTACAGGTATTACAGACAGGTACAAAATCTTTAGAAACTCCGCCGGTATAGGAACCCTTCTGGTCTGCTTCACCGAAACCGGATTCTCGCACTTTGCTTCTCATTCGGTCAACGAACTGTTTCGCCTCAGCCTTTCACTGGACCAGGTGTTTGACAAAAGGAAAATCGCTGAGGTGGAGGAAAAACTAGCTTGTGCTACTACCGACCGGCAACGAATAAAAAGCGTAGAACAGTTCCTGTTATCGCAGCTCAAAGACATACCGACGGACAAGCTCATCATTGAAGCTGTAAAACACATCCACCAGAGCAAAGGAACGATCCGCATTAAGGAACTGAATCAGAAACTGGCTATCAGCCAAAGTCCCTTTGAAAAACGCTTTCGGAAAGTGGTAGGAGCAACACCCAAAAAATTGGCTTCCATTATCCGTTTCAATTCGATTCTGAATGATCTGAGCGAAGCCAAGACACTCACCGAAATCGGCTACGAAAATCATTTCTTCGACCAGGCCCACTTCATCAACGACTTCAAACAATTCACGGGAGAAACCCCCGAACGTTTTAAACGCTTGCTGTAGAAAAACGATTTTTTACAATGGCAACGGGTTACAGCAGGGCACCTTTGTGTTGTAATTCAACGACATCGTCAGCAATTAAAACAAAACCAATGTTTACAATAGAACAAATCCAGGCCGCTCACCACAAGGTAAAATCAGGTGCCGACTTTCCTGCCTACATAAAAGCCATTAAGGCATTAGGGGTTACCCATTATGAAGCATACGTCACCGATGGGCATATCGACTATCACGGCGCGAACCAATTTACCGCCCGTGTTCCGGCAAAATATGCACCACTGGTGATTGCTGACACCGCAAGAAAGGAGGATTTCAAAGCCGAATTAATGGCGCACCAGCAAGGTAAAACGGATTTCCTTACATTCATCAAAAGGTGCGCTGCATTTGGTGTTGACAAGTGGACCATCTGCATGGACCAAATGACCTGCACCTACTATGACCAGGCAGGGAATGAAGTGGTAGTGGAAAAGATACCGGGTTGAATATACTTCGTTAAACGGATCGTTGATCCAACAGGGATGTCGCTTTTAAAAAACAATATGGACAACTCCGTTATCGAAATCGTCCATATTCTGAGCGTCAATTACATGCCACCGGCTATTCAACTCTTAATGCCTTTGAAGGATTGGTGATGGCAGCACGATAGGCGAGGAAACTGATGGTGAGCCAGGCAACCATAAATACGGCAAGTCCTGCCATCACAAAACGAAGTGGGTTGATGGTGGCCTGCAGCGTAAAGTTCTGTTCCCATTGCGTGATGAGGTACCATGTGACCGGCGTAGCGATCACAAGCGCCAGGGCAATCAATAAAATAAATTCGCGTGCGATCAGCATCACTACACTGGGAACGGATGCTCCCAGTACTTTTCGTATTCCAATTTCTTTTGTTCTTCGCTCCACTACAAAGGAAGTGAGTCCAAGTAACCCGAGACAGCCAATGAACATAGCAAGACCAGTAAATACGCTAGCTACTTTGCCAAGTTGTTGATCTGCCTTGTATTGACGATCAAATTCAGTATCAAGGAAATGATAATCGAATGGAAGATACGGAATGAGTTCGCTCCATTTCTGCTGCACGCGGGTAATGGTAGCCGGGATGTCATCACCACCTTCAATACGGATAGAGATTTGCCCCACGTAAGTAGTTAATGCGATCAGTAGCGGTTCTATTTTTGTATGCAATGAGCGATAGTGAAAATCCTTCATCACCCCTATTATTTTTCCATGCGTATTGACTTTCTTACCAATCGCTTCTTCAGGTGTCCATCCAAAGTCTTTCACGGCAATTTCATTGATGAGGTATGCCGTAGTATCATCTGCCTTTACCTCACGTTGAAAATCACGGCCAGCGAGAAGTTTTATCTCGTAGGTCGTTAAGAAATCATGATCCACAAAATTGAAATTGATATTGGTAGGCGACATCTTTCCGTCTTTCATTTCAATCTCGGTATACAAATTATTCGATGATTGGCCGGGAACAGAGCGCGATCCGGTAATACCACTTACTCCTCTCACTTGCTTTAATTCATTCTTTACGGCATCCAGGTATTTTACAATGGCGGTATCTCCATTGGTAGGTATCACTAGCATTCCGTTTTTATTGAAACCTAAATTCTGGTTACGCATCACGCCAAGCTGATCATACACCAGCAACGTTCCGGCTACCAGTGTGATGGAAATAATGAATTGAATCGCCACCAACACTTTCCTTAAATGATGTTGACCAAATATTCCTTGCGCTGAGGGGCGAAAAATCTGAAGTGGCTGAAATTTAGAAATGATATAGGCCGGATAAGCTCCTGCCAGTAATCCTACTAAAACAACAAGTATAAGTGCAGCACCAGCTACCATCCATGGATTTGGTAAAATAGACAAGCTAAGAGGCGATTCGACCAACGTACGGAAAGACGGCAGCGCAATCCACGTCAGCACTACCGCGATTAATGAAGCAATGAAAGTAACAATGAGTGACTCACCAAGAAACTGAGCGATCAGCATTCTTCTTAGCGCACCAAGTGATTTACGAAGACCTACTTCTTTGAGTCGTCTCGATGCACGCGCTGTTGCAAGATTGATATAATTAAATCCAGCAATTAATAATATGAATGCCGCGATAATGGATAGGATGTACACGTTGTTGATACTGCCACGGGCACCATTCTCCCACGCGCGTGGCGGTGCCATATATATGCTGGCGAGTGGTTGCAACGGAAGATCTTCATAATACATCCCGCCTTTTTCCACATTTCGGGTAAGGAAGTATTTCATCTTCGCCCGAACTTTATCAACGGAATGCTCATCTCGCAGCAGTACATAAGTATGAAACCCATTCCAGAACCAGGCGCGGTCTTCAGCATCTTTATTATTACGACTCCAGGTTGAAAATGAAATAAGGTTGGAGAAACGGAAGTGTGAATTTTCAGGAACATCTTCCATTACTCCTGTTACTTTGTAATTATCATAATCCATCTTCAGCGTCTGCCCCAGCGGATCTTCATCGCCAAAGTATTTCTTAGCCATGGATTGAGTAAGCACAATAGAAAAAGGTTCGCGCAATGCAGTTCTCTTATCGCCTTGCAAAAGCGTAAAGCTGA